>PWEK01000115.1 GCA_003553445.1 Elusimicrobiota bacterium | reverse complement strand
TCTATCCACTGAGCTACGGGCGCGCTTTCTTTAAAATTTCCTTTATCTTATTGACTGCCTCACCAATTTTTTCGGCATCCGGGCCGCCCCCCTGAGCCATATCATCTCTACCTCCCCCTCCTCCCCCTAGGATCTTAGAAGCCTTCTTCACAATATCTCCGGCATTAACAAACTCTGTCATATCCCCGGACAGCTTTAGTATAATTTTTGCTGCTGAATCTTTTCTACCGCAAGCAAGTACAGCTTTATTTTTTCCGGAACTGCGCGAATCTGCCCAGGCTCTCATTACTCCTACCCCAGCTTCATCAAACTTGCGTAAGATAAATTTTACCGAACCAACCTGCTCCTGTTTTTCATTGTCACCTTTTGCTGCACCGGAAGCTAGTTTGTTTTCCAAATTATTTATTCGCATACGAAGTTTCTTTTTTTCATCTTTTAATTTCAGGATTTTATCCTCCAGCATTTCCTCTGGAATTTTTAATATTTCTGCAGCCCTGCCAAGCAGGGTCTCTTTCTCTTTTACGTAATGAAAAGCATTCAGCCCCGTCAGGGCCTCAATTCTTCTTACCCCGGTTGACACACCGCTTTCCGATACAATTTTAAAAAGCCCAATCTCTCCGGTACGGGAAACATGTGTTCCCCCGCAAAGTTCGATACTTACCGGTTTTTCCGCATTTTCAGGCATTTGAACCAACACCGTCCGAACTTTACCTTCATATTTCTCTCCAAAAAACGCAAGAGCGCCTTTTTTCTCCGCTTCGGACTTTTTCATTGTGCATTTTTTTAAAGGAAGGTTATTTATAATAATTTCATTTACTTTTTCTTCAATTTGATCTAGTTCCTCTTTAGATAACGCATCCGGATGAGTGAAATCAAACCTTAACCTTTCCGGACTGACGAGCGACCCGCTCTGTTTAACATGCCTGCCCAAATTTTTCCTTAATATACTCTGGAGAAGATGAGTAGCGGTATGATTACGCTGAGATGCTCTTCTTTTTTCCTTATCTACCGCAACTTCAACATTTTCGCCCTCTCTCAATTTTCCTTCCAAATGTCCTGTATGAACTATTACCCTGTTTTCTTCTATGGTGTTTTCCACTCTAAATACACCATTTTTCCCTTTTATTGTCCCGCAGTCCCCCTTCTGCCCCCCTCCCTCAGGATACATCGGCGTACTGTCTAAAACAACCGCTTTATCATCGATTATTCTTAAAACGCTTGCCTGCCGGGTGTATCTTTTTTCATATCCCATAAAAGGAGTTTCCTCTATATCCTTTATGTCTTCCCAGAAAGAAACTGTATCATCTTTTTTCTTCCACTTTGTTGATTCTGCACGTTTTTTAAGCTTTTCTTTAAAACCTTCTTCATCCACAGATAGACCCTTTTCACGAAGAATGCTTTTAGTTATATCCAGAGGCATCCCGTAGGTGTCATAAAGAGTAAAAGCCGCTTGCGCACCCAGGGTTTTTCCTCCGGTATTTTCTATTTCTTTTATTTTTTCTCTCAACCTTCCTTCGGCAGTATCCAGGGTTTTCAGAAATGTCTCTTCTTCAAGCTTGCATATCATGGCAATATGATCGGCTCTTTTCTGCAACTCCGGGTATACATCACCCATGAAATCTGTAACAAAGGTAGCGTACTCCCACAATTTGGGACCCGTAAACCCCATTTTTTTACATTCTCTAAGAGCCCTCCTTATCAAACGCCGTAAAACGTATCCTCGCCCCTCATTTGAAGTGGTAACCCCCTCGCCGGCAAGAAAGGCAACAGATCTCGCATGGTCAGATATAATCCTGGCAGAAGAATAATCAAACTTCCGAGCCTCTCTTTCCAGTTTATCCATAAGAGGCTTTATTGTTTCAGTCTGATACACATTATCAAGACCATTTAAAACCTGATTCAACCTCTCCAGTCCCATTCCGGTATCGATATTCTTTTTAGGCAACTCCTTATAAGAACCATCACTCTGACGGTCATATTGAGCAAAAACAAGGTTCCATACTTCCACATATCGGTCACAGTCGCAGCCAACCCTGCAATCATCACGGCCGCAGCCCGTATCCTCCCCCCTGTCATATAATATTTCCGAGCAGGGACCGCATGGTCCCGTTTCGCCCATTGTCCAAAAATTATCCTTATCTCCCAACCGGTATATCCTCTCCCGGGGAACATAGTTTTCCCATATTTTATAGGCTTCATCATCTTCCTTGTATACGGTAGGATAAAGTTTCTCGCGGGGAATTGAAAGAATTTCAGTCAGAAACTCCCAGCTCCAGCTGATTGCTTCTTCCTTAAAATACCCCCCAAAGGAAAAGTTTCCGTACATCTCAAAAAATGTAAGATGCCTGGCCGTCTTCCCTACTTCTTCAATATCCGATGTTCTTAAACATTTCTGAAGGGATGCAGCCCTTTTTATGCTGCCGCTGTCTCCCAGAAGCTGTTTTTTAAATTGAACCATGCCGGCGGTTGTAAAAAGCATAGTCGGATCATCCGGAACAAGGCCAATCGAAGAAAACCATTTATGCCCTTTTTTTTCAAAATAATTCTTGAATTTTTCCCTTACCTCAATGTCTTTCATGTTATTTTTATTAATACATCCTTCTGACAAGCATATCCACCACTACCCGAACAGCATAATCTATCTCAAAACCTGAATAACTGTGGTTATGAGCCCACATTACACGACCGGTATTTCCATCGATCAACCTCGCACTAATCCCTACGCGGGCATCCTGTATAAAAGCTTCAGATATTACTTTCCCGTCTTCGTCACGGAAGTACACCCTGTCTTTCGTATCTGGTTCATATCTGGTAACTGTACCGGCAATAATTGCGTCCACATCATAAGCATCCGCCAAAGCGCGGTAGTCCTGTTCTGACTCTCTTGAGGGGCGCTGAACTACCACCACATCATACCCCATCCCCAAAAATTTCCTGACAAACTCATCGGTTACTGCCGAGCCGCTTTCCCAGTGCGAACCGTATGATTTAAACTCCATTACACCTATTTTTTCGTACCTGGCCATATCAAAACCTTCACGCACAGCAGGACGCCTTGGACAACCTGTAAAAACAACAACAATAAAAAATAATAATAAGTGAAATTTTTTCATACTTACTCCATTTTCTCCTGCATGTACTCTATCCGCATAAGAACTCTATCCGCTTTATCCGTTTCCGGCTCAAGCTCGAGGTACTTTTTGAAATATCTTTCTGCGGCGGAAATATCCCCCTCTTTTTCCTTAACCATCCCCAGAAGATAGTAAACCTGCCCATATTCCTCGCTTACTTCCTCCGCCTGCCGGAGCATTTCTTTTGCCGAGTTATAATCCTGCTTTGTTAAATACATAATACCGTGCGCACAAAGTGCCTCCGGTCTTTGCGGTTCTTTTTCCACAAGCCTTTGAAAAATCTCTTCGGCTTTGTTATATTGCCCATTGTTCACAGCCTTTATACCGTCTTTTAGCATATCATCATAACCCGCATAATCCGCGCTGATATGCGAAAAAGACAATAACATAATTGATATAAACAAAAATATCTTCATATTATTCACCTCATTATACTACCGCCATTTTCATCAAAAAACCTTTTTAATACCGTATTTACGGTATCCCAGGAAAACCCTCTTCTTTTAAGCAAAGCCGAAATTCTTCTGCGGGCAGTTTTATAGGGAAGTTTTCTATAACCCTCTGCCTTTGATTCAAATGCTTTAAATGCCATATCAATTTCATCGAAAGGCTTCCGCTCATCAGCCATTTGAAAAGCCTTTTCTATAACTGAACTCTCCACCCCCCTTTTTTTTAATTCATTCCGAACAGCTATTTTTCCTTTAGGCCTTCCTTTCCTTCTTGATTCAATCCACCACAATGCAAATTCTGCATCATCTAAATAACCGGCTTTTTTTAAAGCTTCAACCGCTTCGCTGGCCATTTCCTCCTGGAACCCCTTTAACTCTAATTTCATACTTACCTCTTGACACGACCTTTTCCTGTATGAAATTAATACCAGTCCATGCTCATATGCTCTGAAAAATTCCTGAGCCCTGGTTATTTTATCAATATCAGCCTGAGAAAGAATAATTCCCGGAATAATATTAAAATCCTCAGCCACTTTCCGGTTAACATCAAAAGCGTATACGCCATCAATATATACCGCATACTCTTTATTATTCACCCCGGCAGCTTTTACCCCTGTAACTTTCATTTAAGTGAGTCGAGAACCTTTCCTATAAGGCTCTTATGAGTTCCTTTCCAGAATATTTTTTTACAGGCAGGACATACGGAAAAATCTTCATGACTGCAATAAACATATTCTGGGACAGAATTCTTAACCTCTTTTTTATCAACACCGATTAATAAACGGTTACATTCACTGCATCTTGTAAATATCTTTTCGCTGTCAATTGAAATACCGTATTTTTGAATGACACTTTTTAACTGCTTCCTGAAATCCTGACTTTCCAAAAGAAAGAGATCAAAGGCCCTCTTCTTGCTGAGTTTTGTATTTCTAGTCAAAACAACCCTTCTTTCTTTCAAAGACCTGTATATTATTTCCCCCCCCTCACTCTCTCTGCAGTAGCTTACATCCTCACCAAGCAGGCGCAGCCACCTGCAAAGACGACCGAGCATAAAATCTGCTATAAACTTTCTTTCCACACTTTGCTTATATTATGAATATTCCCAATAGCTTTTACGATTATAACAACCGCAATTTTAAAAATCAAATAAAATAAAACGGACTGGAAATCCAAAAACTACTTAACCGATATGTTATTTTTCAGAGTCAGAATCCGTCTCTCTCCCCATTATTTTTTCCAGGGATATTCTCGCCCTGTTCTTAACCTGTTTATCAGGATCATCCAGAAGCTTTTCCAGGGCTGTGCTTGTTGAAGCTCCCCCTATTTCCCCAAGAGCCCACGCTGCCGAAAGCCTCATCCATTTATCTTTGCTTTCAGCCATATCTCCGAGCACTGCCATTGCTTTTTCAGAATCATATTTATGATACGCCACCGCCGCATTTGCCCTTGTCCGGTTATCAGAGTCATTAAGAAATGGCTTAAGAAGCTCAGGGGCTCTTTCGCTTCCGGAAAATATTTCAGATATTACTTCTACGCTGTCAGCGCGGGCCCTGCTGCGGGTATCAATTCCGGTAACCGCCTTCCTTCCGTCAGGTGAATCCTGCAGAACAAACTTCTTTGTGCTGCCGCCCCTGGAAAGACGCTCTACTATCCTGAATATTTTTTCCCAGTTCTTTTCAAGCTCATCCGCTCTCTGATAGGATTTTCCGTACTCTGAAAGCTTTTTAGATAATTTCTCGGCATTCTCCGCATATGAAGAACGAAGATTCATTATCTGTCTTTTTTCATCAGCAAGATTCTTTAGAAGCTTGGCGCTTCCCCTTTTATACATCATAAAAAGAAAAAAGCTGCTTCCGGCGCCTGAAAGTATTACGAAAAACAGTATAAGTATAATATTCCTGCCTGAAAGTCCGGCGTCTGATAAATCTGCCCTGGTTGCATAAATACTTTCTATTATGTCACCTCTTTCTTTTCTCAGGCGATCCACCTCATCCAGGAGATCGTAATTAACATCCGAATTATTTTCAATACGCTCTTCCAGCTCTCTTATCCTGGAAGTCAATTCGCTTATTCTTCTCCTGTATCGCTCTTCTTCGGCGGGATCCATCGCTTTTGTTTTTTCGGGCTCGGAAGGGGGTTCCGTTTCAATATCTTCTCCTATTATGCTTTCAATTTTCTGTTTGTTTTCTTGAACAATGTCTGAGTCAGACATATGCTCGAGTGCTTTTTGAATATAGACCATCACTTCCTTAGCCTCTTCTTCTGTATCTGCCCGCTCCGCAAGTCTTGTAAGTGAGCGCTCCATCAAGTCTCTTGCCCGGGTATGCCCCGAATCTTCCTCTAGTATTTTATTGAGGTTTTCAACCGCATCAGACATATCTCCCTCAAGATAATTTTGGATTGCAAGCCCCATAAGTTCATCAATGCTTCTTGCCTGTAAGGGTGAACCGGCAAATGACAAAACAACCGTAACTAAAACTGCCCTAAAAAAGCTTTTCATAGTAATCCTCTTTATAATTAATAAGCATTATTTACAATTTCTGCAACATCCTGCAGCCTTTCGAATATTTCCAAAGCCTCTTTTTCTCCCGGAGAAATTTCCAGAACCTTTATCAGATGCAGCCTGATATTTTCCAGGTCCTGCTCTCTTATATACGCCCTTGCCGAGGAAAGATGATAATAAAGCTGCGCATCCCTGTTTTCCGGCTCCAGGCCCTTTAGAAATTCGAACCGTGAAACCGCTTCGCTGTACTCTCTTTCTTCATATTTTCTCACGCTATTATTTAAAAACCCTTCCGGGGTTTCGGAAACATAATCCACGTAATAGCTCTCCAGGCCGTCCAACTCCGGGGCCAGATGCTTTAAAATATTTATAATTTCTTCCGCTTCCCCATAATCTCCCATGTGAATCTTTGTCTGTACTCCCTTTATTTTGCTTTCCAGAACATTTGTATACCATCTCTCATCGTAATCTCTGCTGATTCCTGCAAGTTCCCTTCCCCTTTCATCTTCACCGCTTTGAATTTTTTCAAGCGCCTGTTCAAAATAATCTTCAGCGGCCTTTCTTTTTACCTCAGTTAAAAAATTAACACCCACTTCGCTTTCCGGGTTTTCTTCTAAATAACCCTTAATGTTCTTAACCGCCTCACCCCACCGCCTCTCATCGATTAAATCATTCACATGAGATTTCAATATATCAAAATCCCTTCTGAGAGAAGCAACTTCTTCCTCGGCAACCCTGGATCGGACACTGCCCACGACCCTGTAATACTCACTATCCGATGGAACAGGCCGTTTTATCATCGAATAAATCATCCTGTTAGCAGCCTCTTTCTCCGAATAACTTTCAAGAATTTGAAGATATTTCCCTTCAATTTCAGCAGTCAATTCAGAATGATATTCCGCCGCTGCATCAAACTCCTCAGATGCTTCCTTTTTGTAACCCTCTGCAACATACGTATACCCCCTTTTCAAATATCCAAAGGCAATTTTCTTTTCTATAATTTCTTTTAATTCGTATGCGATTTCATCAGCGGGATTTTCTTTAAGATAATCTTTAACTTCAGAAAGGGATGAGCGGTACCTCTCATTATTGTAGTCTTTTACCGCCTCGCTTAGTCTCCGGACAGAAACAGCCTCTAATGAAAAAGTGCCTATGAAAAATAATGTCAGGAGAAATTTATACTTTATCCCCGTCAAATTTAGCATTACCCCTTTTTAAATCTTCTCAGCAGCGTTTCAAGGTATTCTTTCTCTCTTTTATCAAGTTCTATCCGTTGGTTTTCAAATTCTTCCTGCCATTTTTCACGCTGCTTTTTCATTTCTTCTTCTTTTTTCTGAAGCTCTTTTTTCCATTCTTCTTTCTGGTTTTCTACAGCTTCCTCCATCTCTTTTTCAAGTTTTTCCTTCACTGCCCGCACTTTTTCTCGTATTTCCTTTTCTTTCTTTTTATCAAATTTTTCTCTCTGCTTCTGAAGAGCTCTTTCGTGCTCTTCCTGTAGTTCATTAATTATTTTTTCTTTCTCTCTCAGCAGTTTATCAAGGCGGCTGTTCCCTTCCCTCCTTGTCAAGTATATATTGCCTTCAAGTTTCTTTACTTTTTCTCTGTATTCATCTCTTTCTTTTCTGATTTTCTTTAAACTTTCATCGAGCTCCTTAACCTGTTTTCCAACCGTCTCCTTTATTAAATCAATCTCTTCTTTCTTTGTAGAATACTCCAGCTCACGGTTTTTCTTTTCAACCTCAAGTTTTTTCTTTAATTCCCTTACTTCTTTCTGCAAACCCCTTTTATCTTTTAGAAGCTTCCTTTTTTCACTATCCCATTCATTCTCTAGGTTCTGTATATGCTTAAGCAGCTCCTGTTTGCTGTCTTTGGACATTTTATGCTCCCTCGCCGACAATATCCGTAAAATCCTCCTCCGAAATAACCCTGACGCCCAACTCCCGCGCCTTTTTAAGTTTTGACCCCGGGGATTCCCCGGCAACAACAAAATCAGTTGAAGAACTTACCGAAGAAGTCACTCTGCCTCCGGCGGAGTCGACCCTCTCTTTCGCTTCCCTGCGGTTATATTTTTTTAACGCTCCCGTAAACACAAACCTTTTTCCCTTAAGCTTATTGCCGACCTTCACCCCTGAAAAACCCGCACCTGATTTCAATATTTCTGTTACCGTTTTTCTGTTTCCGGGATCACTGAAAAAATCCCTTATTGACTGAGCTACCACAGGCCCTATCTCATTAATTTTCTCAAGCTCTTCGCAAGGCGTATCCATTAAACTTCTTACATCCGGATACTTCTCAGCAAGAATTCCGGCCGTATGTTTTCCAATGTTTGGAATTCCCAGTCCAAAAAGAAAATCAGCAAGGGACTTTCTTTTACTCATCTGTATTGCATCTATAAGGTTCCTGGCTCTTTTTTCACCAAAAAGCTCAAGTTTCTCAAGGTCATCTTTATCCAGCGCGTATAAATCCGAAATATCCTTCACCATATTTTTCTCATATAGCTGCTCCGCGACACTCTCGCCAAGCCCCTGGATATCCATAGCTCCTACGGAAGCGTAGTGTATTATCTTCTGTACTACCTGGGCGGGACATCTGCTGTTTAAACACCTGTAATAAACCCCTCCCGGATCTTTTCTTATTGCGCTTTCACATGACGGACAGTTTTGCGGCGGCTCCACTAATGTTGAATTTTCAGGCTTTTTAATCACCCCGAGAATTTTAGGAATCACGTCTCCTCCGCGCTCTACCTCTACAGAATCCCCCCTGCTTACCCCCAATTTTCTTACCTGGTCAAAATTATGCAGCGTGGCTTTTGAAATTACCACCCCTCCAATTTTCACGGGCTCCAGGTGGGCGGTAGGAGTAATTACCCCCGTACGCCCCACACTAAACTCAATATCCTTTAATACTGTAACCTCTTTTTTTGCCTTAAATTTATATGCTACCGCCCACCTGGGGCTCTTTACTGTAGCGCCAAGCTGACGCTGTTCACCTAAAGAATTAACCTTAATTACAGCTCCGTCTATCTCATAATCTCTCTTATCTCTCTCCCTCTCCAATTTTTCGCAAACATCAAAAACATCCTTTAAAGCAGGGCAAACATAACGCTCTTCATTTACCGGAAGGCCCCATTCAGAAAAAAGTTCAAGCATCCTGCTTTGGGTTTCCGGAAGCTCAAGGCCTTCCCAGGCTCCGCAGGAATAGAAAAATGCTTTCATTTTTCTCTGCGCCACAACAGAGGGGTCCAGAAGTTTAAGTGTTCCCGCGCAGGTATTTCTCGGGTTGGAAAAAGCGGATTTTCCACGTTTCACCCTGTCTTTATTAACTCTTTTAAGCTCGGACAGAGTCATAAACATCTCCCCCCTGACTTCCATAAAAGAAGGGTGCTTTCGCCCCCTCAGCACCAGCGGGATAACTTTCTGGGTTTTTATGTTCCGGGTTATATCGTCTCCCTGAATCCCATTGCCCCGGGTTGCCGCATAATCAAGCCTGCCGTTAATGTATGCAAGAGAAATCCCAACCCCGTCGATTTTCTCTTCAATCTCGTATCCATCTGAAACATTTACCCTTTTTCTAACTCGTTTATCCCATTCCTCTATGTCCTGCCTGTTATAAGTATTATCCAGCGAAAGCATAGGCTCCGTATGCCTTACTGTGTCAAATTCCTTAAGCGGCTCTCCCGATACCCTCCGGGTGGGGGAATTCTGATCCGCAAACTGCGGGTTTTCTTCCTCAAGCTTCTGAAGCTTCCTGTAGAGCTCGTCATACTTTCGATCCGATATTTCCGGAGCCGACTTCACATAATAAAGATAATCATGGCGCCTTATTTCCTTCCGAAGATTTTCTATTTCCTCTCTAACATTTTTTTGATTCATAGCCATAGGCTTATTCATTTCTTAGTTTTATCCCTGCTGCCCGCATCTAAAATGCCGTTTACGAATTTATGGGACTTTGAAGTTGAAAAATACTTTGCCAGCTCCACCGCCTCATTAATTGAAGCATTTTTGGGTATGGAATCCTCAAAATATATCTCATAAAGACCTATTCTTATAATTATCCTGTCCACATTGGCAATTCTTTCCGGCTCCCAGTTTTTTGTGTGCCGCGCAATAATATTGTCCAAAAAATCAAGATTCTCAATTGTTCCGAATACCAGCCGGTGCGCAAATTCAACGGCTTTCCGGGAATACCCCTGGTTGCCTACTATATCGATGGCCTCCCGGGGTGTAGCTCCAAGCACCTCAACGATATATAAAATTCTTATAGCAAGTTTTCTTGCGTCTCTCCTCGCCCCCATATTACACCTGCATTTTCTGATATAAATCCGACATTTCCAGCGCGGCCCTGGCCGCCTCTTCTCCTTTATTGCCCCCTTTGCCTCCGGAGCGGCTGACTGCCTGTTCGAAACTGTCGCATGTAAGAATACCGAAAGATATCGGAATTTCGCTTTTTATTCCCTCTTCAGCCACTGTCCTTGCAACCTGTGATGAAACATATTCAAAATGGGGGGTTTCCCCTCTTACAACCACCCCAATACATATGAGCATATCGTAAGAAGGATTTTTTCTCAGCCTCTTTGCGCATCCGGCTATTTCCCAGGAGCCGGGCACCTCATAAACATCGACATTGTCTTTTTCCATTCCGCACCTGATAAGTTCATTGACTGCGCCCTCTAAAAGCCTTGCCGCCACCTGCTCATTTCTTCTCGACATGATGACTGCCGCTTTTTTTCCTGTACCCTTAATCCTGCCTTTTACTATATCCATTTCATATCTCCTTATTCCACTGAACACTTTTACTCTTCAAGATAATGACCTAACTTCTCTTTTTTTGTCTTCAGATACTTTTCATTATGGGGGTTGGAAGAGGCGGCAATTGGAATACGTTTGCTTACCTCAAGACCGTATCCTCCGAGCCCGACAATCTTTTTAGGGTTGTTTGTCAAAAGCCTTATACTCGAAAGCCCCAGGTCAGAAAGTATCTGGGCGCCGATACCGTAATCTCTTAAATCCGCGCCGAAACCAAGCGCGTGATTGGCCTCCACCGTATCCATTCCTTTATCCTGCAGGCAGTAAGCCTTTATTTTATTATCCAATCCGATCCCCCTTCCCTCCTGCCTCATATACAGAAATACTCCTGAGTCGCTTTTGCCTATCATACCCAGAGCCTTTTCCATCTGCTCCCCGCAGTCGCATCTCCTGGACCCGAGAACATCTCCGGTGAGACACTGAGAATGAACCCTTACAAGAACATCTTCAGATTCCTCAACATTGCCCTTTATTAAAGCGACATGAGTCTTTTTATCATCCATTAATGATCTATATAAACGCAACTCAAACTCTCCGTATCTTGTGGGAAGCGTCGTTTTATTGACGCACTTTACCAGGTGTTCCTTGCTGTAACGGTATTTTATCAAATCAGCGATAGACAGAAGTTTCAGCCCGTGTTTTTTTACAAAACTCTTAAGCTGCGGCATTCTGGCCATCGTCCCATCTTCATTCATTATCTCGCAAATAACACCCGCCGGAAAAAGCCCGGCCATACGCGCGATGTCAAGAGATGCCTCCGTATGTCCGGCCCTCACCAGGACCCCGCCACGCCTGTATATTATCGGAAACACATGTCCAGGCGTAGAAATATCTTTCTTATCCCTCTGCGGGTCTGCAAGAATACCTATAGTGCGGGACCGGTCTGCAGCAGAAATGCCCGTTGTAACCCCTTCAGAGGCGTCGCAGGAGACCGTAAAGCTGGCTTCATCCGAATTTCTTCTCTCCATCGGTTTAAGCCCCAGTTGCTTTATTCTCTCCTTTTCAAGCGAAACGCAAATAAGCCCTCTTCCGTGCTTAGCCATAAAGTTTACCGCTTCAGGGGTTACCGCAGATGCCGCCATTACCAGATCGCCTTCATTCTCCCTGCATTCGTCGTCAACAACAACAACCATCCGGCCCTTTTTTATATCCTCCAGGGCAGACTCGACTTTTTGTATAAATTTTTCACTCACTTTTATCTCTTCCTCTCATTACTAACCTTTCATTGCTGCGGCAAGAAGCATATCCGGTTCAAGGTTAACCCTGTCAGATGACTTAAGTGACCCCAGATTTGTCCTCCTGGCTGTTTCCGGAATAACACCGACAGTGAAGTAACCCGATCCCAACTCGTTTACAGTAAGTGAAACCCCGTCTACTGCAACCGAGCCCTTTTCCATAAGCTTCCCGGTAAATGAGCTCTCCGCTTTTATTTTTATAATCCTGGTATTCACCTTCTTTACAACAGAAAGCACCCGTCCCACGCAATGTGCATGCCCGTAAACGATATGCCCTCCCAGCTTATCGCTCAACGTCAGGGAATCCTCTACATTCACCCTGTTTCCCGGCTGCAGGTAGCCGAGGGCGGTATCCTTCAATGTGCTCCGCCCGATATCCATACTGACTCTTCCCCGTGAAAATTCAACTGCCGTAAGGCAGACACCGTTGACCATTACACTGTCTCCGGGTTCTATTCCTTCCAGTGAGGTAAAGACCGTAATCCTTCCCTGCCCAATACTTTTTACCTTTCCGAGATCCTTTACTATACCCGTGAACATTTTTCCTCTACCTCCGCCTGCATAATCAGATCTTCCCCGATTTCGAAATATTTTTTATTTATAAGCTTCGCCGCCTTTTCAGGTCCTGAAGCGCCCTTTGCATCGCATGCGGTAGGAGCCTCTCTCCCCCCCATAAGACAGGGTCCATGTATAAAAACCACCCTGTCAATAAAACCTTCATCCAGAAAAATGCCGGCGGTCTGCCCTCCACCCTCGATCATTACCGATGAAATGTCGTGAGAGTATAAAATCTCAAGTACTTTATGCGCAGTTATCACCCCCTTATCGGTTTCAACCCTGATCACCCTGGCCCCTTTATCTTCCATAATTTTCGCCTTGTCTTCCTTAAAGTCCCCGTCCGCCGCAATAATAAGAGTATTCTTTCCTATAATTTGGGATTCTTCGGGTATAGAGAGATTTCCGTCCAGTATGACCCTCAAAGGGTCCCTTGCCCCGGGCTCTTTTAATCTGTAAGTCAGGGCGGGATCATCATTAAGCACCGTCCGGGCGCCTACCATAACGGCGGAATGCTCCCCTCTCATTTTCATGGCGAATTCCCTGGCCTGCGGACCGGTTATCCATTGACTTTTCCCAGTAAAGGAAGCTATTTTTCCGTCCCATGAAAGAGCTGATTTGAGGGTAACCATGGGCCTTTTTTTAGTTTTGTAAATCAAATAATCGGCTGTTATTTCGCGGGCAGCCTCTTCCAGAACCCCCGTTTTTACATCCACCCCTGCCCCCTTAAGCCTCTTCTCCCCTTCAATCCCGGGATCCGGATCACTAAGCGCAAAAACTACTTTTCCTATATTCGCCTTGATAATGCGTTCAACGCACGGCGGGGTCTTTCCCTGGTGAGAACAGGGCTCCAGTGTCACATACATTACGCTGCCTGTCAGGTCTTCCGAAGCGTTTTCTATCGCATTTATCTCTGCATGCTCACCGCCAAAGTATCTGTGATATCCTTTTCCCAGTATTTTGCCGTCTTTAACAATAACACATCCCACCCTGGGATTAGGAGAAGTTCTGTTCATCCCCTTCCTTCCCAGTTCTACGGCCTTACTCATAAAATACGAATCTGATATCATATTAAAAAAACCCGGAGATATTCTACTCCGGGCTATGTCTTTCCTTTACTTTATATCTTCTTTCATCCGGACTTTTACCGTCGGTATCCGATTTTCACGGATTCAGCCCTTTTACAGGGCTCGCGGACTTTTAAGACTTATGTCTTTTTACCGCCGGTTGGGAATTGCACCCGACCCCGAAGATTAATTATATTATCACTCGCGTTAATTTTTGTCAAATTCACCCTTTTTCAAACCGGGCGACGGAATCCCTCTTTATCAAGCGTGTCTCTATCTCCACCTCCTGGGGTTCTTCTTTCTCCTTATTTATTATTCCTATAAGGTTAATCAGCGCCTCTTTTCCTATATGAAAAAGCGGCTGTCGTACGCTTGTAAGCGGGGGGGTAAAGTACCTTGATATAACAAGGTCATCAAAACCTATAATGGATACATCCCCGGGGACCTTCAACTTCTTTTCCCTGATTGCTTTTATTGCCCCCAGTGCCATCAGGTCATTGGCGCAGAAAACGGCTGTAGGTCTTTTCTTCAACTCTAAAAGCTCCATCATTTCATGAAAACCCGAATCCTTTGAAAAATCACCGTATCTTATAAACCCGTCTTTTATCTTACTTCTTTCATCCATGACGGACTTATATCCCTCCAGCCTGCCCCTGGCATTGGCGGTCTCTATTTTCCCGCTTATAAAACCTATATCACTGTGACCCATATCACAAAGATATTCGACTGCTTTTCTTGCCCCTTTTTTATTGTCAACATCTATATGGTTCATTCCGGGATATCTGCTGTTTATCAGAATCACAGGCTTCTTTATGGCTCTGATTTCCGCAGCATGCTTCTCTTTTAACACCGGCGCCAGTATTATCAAACCGCTGTAGTCCGATTTTCCGGAGAGCTCCAGGTAACCTCTTTCCCTGTGAAACCCCCTGTGAAATATACTTACGTCGCATTCAAATAAACTTGCGGCGGCTATAACACCTCTTAAAAGCTCCGTAAAATAATAATTGTATTCCCACGGAGAAAAAAGATAGGTTTCCGAAGGTATAACTATTCCCACATCGGCAATTTCCCTGTTTTTTCCATACATAAATACTACTCCTTCCTATCTGAGAACTTCAATAGGCAGAATATCCACACCGCAGCTTCTGTTGATAGCCGCCGCAGAGGTATAAAAATTAGCCATACTTTCAAAAAGAGATGTTTCTGTCTGGGTTCTCTGATATTTTGCATCCATCACATCCTTTATGGAAGCATCCCCCAGCTGCCACCTTTTATTTATTATGCCTATCCTTCTCTCTTCCGTTTCCAGCCTGCGCCGTGATATACCCACCATTTTCATAACCCTTAAAAACTGGCGGTAATTTCTCTCTACTTCTTTTATAACATCATTTCTTGTTTTCTTCAGGTCGCTTTCAGACTGCATTCTAACAATTTCTTTCTCTTTGCCGGAATAAATCCTATCAAGCCCGTCCAAAAGAGAGAACTGCGCTACCTGCTCATCGGTATCTATCCTCGAACCGGCATCAAGTATAGCGGACTCAGGGTCCTTCACCTCATCTCCACCGTATTTGAAGTTAAACGTGTTCCCCCAAAAAGCCCACTCCATATTTAAAAAAAGCGACCATTTATCCACCAGCGGAATATCGTCTTTTACATAGGCTTCCCCGCTTCTTCCCAAAAAACCTTCCAGGGATATTTTAGGGTACCTGTCCGAATGCCCGATTTTTTCATCGTATTGAGACTGCTCCCTGATTTTTTCGGCTATTAACAACTCCGGTCTGCTTTCCAGGGCTATATCAATGGTTTCCTGCATATCCCTGACCAGGACCGATTCATCATAAATACCGTTATAACTCTCCTTTTCAATATCCGGAAACCCCTTCATTCCCACTGCATTTTTCAGTTCATGCTTTGCAATTACCAGCTCATCCTCTATCATCTCCGTACGCACAATAATATTATCCCTTAAATTCACAATATCCTGAAAATCAATCTCAGTCATGATTTCCTGCTCATACTGCCGCTGAGCCATGCTGTACTTTTCTTCAATTTCAGATATAAGTTTTTCGTAGCTTCGCAACATGCTTTTCTTTAATAAAACGCCGTAGTATGCCTCAGCCACCTCAAACTTCACATCCTCTTTTGCTCTTCTGTGCGAATGTTTTGCTACCTCCGCAGCCTTCCTTTCCCGCCTGTAGGAATAGTATCTTTCCCCACCCTGGAAAATAGGTTGTTGCAACCTCAAACCGTAGCTTTCCGTTCTGTATGGGTCTGTAATTGTTTCCCCCTCGGCCTGACGGTACTCCAGCATTACCGCCGGACCAAGAAAACGCGCTGCGTTTACAAGTCTCCACCTTGTAAGGTTCATCTGCTCCCTTGAAATCTCAATTTCATCTCTTTCCTCATACGCTTTTTCAATAAGCTCCGTCAACGAGCTCTCTGCCGCAGTCGGATTTAGAAAAACTGTGCATACCGCAACAAACAGATATATTTTTAATTTATTCATATCCCTCACCTTTTATACTGTACTACCATCCTGCGTTCCTTATAAACTCACCGGTTTTTTTAATATATTTCCTCCCGTGGAAATATACGGCAGGCACCACAAAAAGAGTTAGAAACGTGGATATAAGCAATCCACCTATTACGGTAATAGCCAGCGGCGCCCTGAACTCCGCCCCTTCGCCGCCGGCAACAGCCATCGGAATCAAGCCGAGTATGGTTGTAACCGCGGTCATAAGAACAGGCCTTAACCTCGTAGAAGAAGCCTCAACAGCCGTTTTTAAATTCATCTGCTCTCTTTCCTCCACTGAATTGTAATGACTTATAAGCACAATTCCGTTGTTGACTACTATCCCTCCCAGCATTATAATTCCCAGCAGGACTATCACACTTAGCTGGGTGCCTGTCATAAACATAATAATTGCCACCCCGATAAAAGACAAAGGCAGAGTGAATATAACAATAAACGGCTGCCAGAAAGACTCAAACTGCGAAGCCATTATCATATAAACAAAAAGTATCGAAAGAATTATTACGAATATAAGAGAAGAAAAAGACTCCTGCATTTTTTTCCTTTCACCCGTTATTTCTATAATATAATCGCTGTATTCATTCCTTAAATCATCTACGATATTCTCTACGGCGCCCAGCGCCCTTCCGAAACTGACATCAGAAAAATTGGATGTTACGGAAACGGTTCTCCCGGCTTCCTTTCTTAAAATCTCCGGAAATGTAGCATCCCTTCCAAAAGAGGCAACCTGATTGAGCGAAACATCATAATCGAACGGAGATCTTACCAGTATTCTGCCTATTTCTCCTTCATCAATGCCCGAACCCCCGGCTCCCCGGGCCAGCCGGACCCTTACATCCACCTCTTCATCCCCGTCTTTGAATTCGGTTGCAACGTATCCCTTTATCGCAGTCTGAGCTGTCATAGTTATATTCTGAGCGGAAATATTATACAGAGAGGCCCTGTCTCTGTTAACGTTTATTGTGAACTCCGGACTGTAGCCCCTGAAAGAACTTGTCACCCCGTAAAGATAGGGCACCTCCCTCATCCTGTGTAAAGCCTTTTCTGCAATATCCACAATAACGTTAAGGTCTTCTCCGCTTATATCCACGGATATAGGGGCGTCTCCACCCAGCGCGTCGCCCAAAACCCCCGCCTGGGTCACATAATCCACATCCGCTTCGGGAACATCCCGTTCAACTCTCCGCCTTACAGTGCTTACTATATTGTCCAGGTGCCGCGCCGAGCCCGGCTCGGTCATTACGACAATCTCCGCCTGGTGCGAACCCATCAGTGTATAAGCCCCTGCGCCGGAAGAGTCACCCTCCGCCTCCCCTACGCTGGAAGTTACACTGATTACATCCTCGGTTTCATTTAAAATATGCTCTATTTTCTGAACAACTTCATCCGTTTTACTCAGAGAGGTTCCGAAAGGCATCTCTACATTGAGCATAAACTGGCTACCTCCCACTCTCGGAATAAACTCCTGACCCGCAAAGTTAACTAAATACAACATGCATAGAGCAAATATGATAAATATAACTGAAAGATATAAACCCGACTTGTTCAGAAATGCCTCCAGTAAATATTTATACTTTTCCTTCAGCTTCCCGGACCAGGCCGGTTCTCCCCCGGAGCTGTGTTTTATCCCTGATGCCATTCTGGGTATAAGAGTAACAGCCACTAAAAGAGAGGCAATAAGAGAAAAGGTGACAGTATATGCCAGTTCTTTAAATAACTGGCCCGCAACACCCGCAATAAAAACAAACGGAAAAAAGACTGTAATGGTTGTCAGCGTTGATGAAGTTATGGCCCCTGTAACCTCCCCCGTTCCGTCTATCGCATTCTGAATCGGCATTCCGGGGTTGTTTTCATTGTACCTGAAAACATTTTCCAACACCACTATAGAGCTGTCCACCAGCATACCTATTCCCAGGGCGAGTCCCCCCAGGGACATCATGTTCAGCGAAATATCAAAGAAATATATAAAAATGAAAGTAACTCCAAGAGATACCGGTATCGCTGTAGCCACAACGGCGGAATTTGTCATGCTTCTCAAAAAGAAATAAAGAACTATAAAAGCAAGAAAACTTCCCAGAAGAGCCGAGGTGCCGATTCCCTTTATGGACTCGTCAATATACTCCGACTGATCATATACCAGCTCAAGATTGTATTCATCGGGTATTCTCTGTCTTATATTCTCCAATTCATCTCTTATATCGTTGGCGACTCTGACAATATTGGAACCGGACTGGCGCTGCACATCTATCGCAACCGCTTCACGGCCCTGATACCTGAGAAGCCCATCCCTGTCTTTGAAAGTATCCTCAACCGTAGCCACATTCGAAAGAAAGATAAGCCCCTCGGGCCTCTTGTCCCTGCCTTCAATCTGCATCATCAGCCTTTCCTGTTCAGAGCGGGCGTCATCGCGGTACTGCACCTTCAGCGGCGTATTTCTTATATCCTCCACACTCTTATACTCTCCGTCGGTCTTTATAAGATATTCGTAAAAAGCGTCATCTATAGTTCCGGCAGGATAGGTCATATTGGATTTACCTATCGTATCTACAACCTCAAGCAGGGAAATATCCGCCGCGCGGATGCGGTCCTGATTAACAGTAACTAAAATCTCCCTTTCTCTTCCCCCCCGCACCTCTACCGCCGCAACATTTTCTATTTTTTCCAGGTTGTTTTTTATTACATCCCCCGCGGTTTCGCGCAGCTCATAAAGGTGCTCGGCATCCGACCTTCCGTCATCTCTGGACAGTATTAGCGTTACCACAGGCAGCTCAAACGGGTTAAACTGAACAACTACGGGCTCTTTGGATTCCCGTGGAAGCCGCTCTTTGACAAGATCAATTTTCTCCCTTACTTCCATGGATGCCACATTCATATCCATTCCCCACATAAATTCCGCAATAATCATTGACATCCCGTCGCGCGAAATAGACTCCATTCCCTGTAGCCCGCTTACAGTTCCAACCGCATCCTCCAGAACCGTTGTAATCTGCCTCTCAATTTCGTCAGGAGTGGCCGCCTCATATCTTGTCAACACCGTAATCTGAGGATAACTCATTGCCGGCAGAAGCTCCCTGGGGGTTCGTGTTAATGAGATAACGCCCATTATAATAAGCCCCGTAAAGAACATGATAGTCGTAACCGGCCTCTTTACCGCAAGTTCTGTTATCTTCATGAAATACTCTCTTTTATAAATCTCTTCACACTGTCTCCGGCCTTTCTCAGGTCAGACCTTATATTAGCCGCAAAAAGAAATATGCAGGGTATACCGAAAAGAACCAGAAAAGTGGATGTTATCAATCCGCCGACGACCGAAACAGAAAGAGGCCTCCACATTCCGCTGCCCTCCCCACCCATAAGAGCGAGTGGAAGAAGACCCAGCACGGTAGTTATTGTTGTCATCAAAATAGGCCTCAGCCTCTGGGATGCCCCTGTAATCACAGCTTCCCTGAGAGTAAGCTGCTTTCTTAATGAATTGATTCTGTCAACAAGAATTATTGAATTATTCACTACTATACCGGCCAGAAGTATAACCCCCATTATCACCCCCACCGAAACATTGCTGCCCGTTATCTTAAGGGCCGCCACCACCCCTATAAACGACATAGGTACCGCAACCATAATAATAAACGGCTGGGTGTAGGATTCAAAGACCGAACCGAGAACAAGATAAACCAGCACAATTGTCAGAAGAAGCGCCATAAAAAGCTCCCTTCTGCTCTCCATCATAAACTCATAATCCCCTCCGATTTCATAAAAATACCCCTCGGGAAACTCCAAACCGGCCAAATTTCTGTTTATCTCCCTTACGGCTCCCTCAAGAGATATACCGCTTCGCGATGAAGACGCCTGCACCATTCTCTGCCTGTTTTTTCTCCATATCTCCGAAGGCCCCTTCGTCTCTTTAAATTCCGCTATCTGGTTTAGCTGAATATAAGCCCTTGACGGGTTCATCAGCCTTGTGCGGAATAACTGATTGAAGTTTGAGATTGAGGGTTTGTACTGACGCACAATAACCTCTATCTCCTGGGCAGCCTCATGGTATCTTGTTGCAACCAGCCCCCTCAGGCGAGCATGAAGGTTTTCTGCCACATCGGCTATCCGCAAACCGGCAATGGCTGTTTTTCTCCTGTCCGGAATAACAAGCTTTTCCGGCCTTCCCTCCCTCATCCTTATTTTCGTATCCGTAAGACCATCTATGGCCCCCATTCTATTGCCCACCTCGTTTACAAGCTCTCTTAACGTATCGTACTCATAACCGTAAAGTTCTACAAAAACCTCCTGCTCCGCCATCTCATGAGCTTCCTGAAAGTAAATAAAATACGGGATCTCTTCAAATTGCGGCCGCAAATATTCCTTTATCTCCTCCTTGCTCCTGTCCCTCTGCCTGTAATCCTCCAGCGTTACGAATACTTTTGACGACCATTTCTCTATCCTTGTTGATATGGACTCCACCTCTGGAACACCGCTTAGTATATTCTCCACCATTCCCACAACTTCATCCGAAGAATCAAGCTTTGCTCCCGTGGGAAGCTCCACATGTATGGTAAACTCATTTTCTTCCTCTGTTTCAAAAAGATTCATGTCAATCGTATTAAATACAAAAATAGAAACAACAAACAATACAACCATACCCGCTACTATCAGGTGCTTATGTTTCAAAACCTTCTCAATCAGGTACCTGAAAACCTCGTACATCCCGAACCGGGAACTTTCCCTCCTGGTCGGCGTTACCTTGAAGTTTTTGTAGAGGAACGGCACCAGTGTCAAAGAAGCAAAAAGAGAAGCCAGAAGCGAATACATTATCGCAAGCGCCATATCTCCCTGCATTCTTCTTAATTCCGCGCTTATAAATATTATCGGCAGGAAAACAATCACCGTTGTCAATGTACCTGCCATAATCGGCAGGAAAACTTCGGAAACACCTTCGCATACAGCGCTTGTTAAAGACCTTTCTTTACTGTATGTTCTATAAATATTCTCAATTACAACTATGGAGTTATCAAGAAGCATACCCACCCCCAGCGCAAGCCCCCCCATTGTCATTACATTTAAAGTAACATTGTTGAAATACAGAATAGACAGCGCCAGAAGCACAGATACCGGGATAGAAAGAAATATGATAAACGTCAGCACATAGTTTTTTAAAAAAACCATCAGTACGGCAGCAGCCAGGACGGCCCCCAGAACAAGCGATAGCTGCATGGCGTTCAAAGCGCTTTGAATATACTCCGCATCATTTTTTATGGTGCTTATAATTATATCTTCAGGGAGAATACCCCTTAAAACTTCCTTTTCGTTTAATACAAGCTCCGCCACATCAACCGTTCTGGCAAGCGTTTCTTTCTGTATATAAATAGTTACATTGCTTTTCATATCAAGCCGGGATAGACTGTCCGGCTCAAGATATGAATCTTTTATTTCGGCAATATCCTTCAACCTCACAATACTTCCCGCTTCGGTTGTGGATACCCCCATCCCGCTTATATCTTCAATATCCTTGAACCTGCCGGTGGCCTTTATCTGATACTCGCTCTCCCTTTCCCGGGCCTCTCCCGCCAGCGTGGAAACATTAGCCCTGTTTAAGGCGTTTATAACATCAGACATAGACAGGTTGAACGCAGACATCTGTGAAGGAATTACCTCAATTATTATCTTTCTTTCCCTGCCCCCGAAAACATCCACATTGGCAACGCCCTCGAGGCGGGCAATTCTCTCTTCCATCACGTCATCCACAACTTCCCTGATCTCCTCGGCGGTTTTGGTGGGAGATGTTACGCCCAGGACAAAAATCGGAACATCATCCTGCTGGTACTTGGCTATTATGGGTCTTTCCACCTCGCTGGGAAGCTCATCCCTTACCTGAGCAAGCCTCTCTCTAACATTCACGGCCGCGGCATCCATGTCGGTATCAGCCACAAACTCAAGAACAATAATAGCCCTTCCCTCTTTTGATATTGAAAGGATATCCTTAAGGTTATCAATATCACCGACAGCGTCTTCTACGGGCCTTACCACAAAGTTCTCTATATCATTAGGCGGCACCCCTCCCCTGACCTCATAAATTATGGAAATTTCCCCCTCGCTGCCCGAAGGCATCAATTCAATAGGCAGCTCGGAAAGAGAGATAATGCCGACCACCACGACGGCGGCTACACACATAAGAAGGGTAACGGGGCGGGAAAGAATCTTGTTAATCAATCTTCTGCAATCTCACTTATTTCTATTACATTCACCTGCAGACCGTCTCGCAAGGGATGCTGGGTCTCTTCTACTATAACATCCCCCTCTTCAAGGCCCTCCCGGATTTCGGTCATATCCCCTCTCTCATACCCGGGCACAACCTTTCTCAACTCCACCTCGCCCCTGTTTTCACTGCCCATAAGGATTAACGGAACAACCTCCATATCACCAAGGTCTATAATGCTGTCGGAAGGCACCATTATTACGTCATTAAGCTCCTTAAGCATTATCTCGCAGCTGGCAAGCATACCCGAATATAGCATAAGCTCCGGATTGCCTATTTTTATCTGTATCGGAAGTGTCCGGGTCTCTCCCCTGAAAAACCGTGCAATATTGTCCACAATACCGGTGAAAACCCTGTCCGGATAGGCATCAAAGGTAACCTTCGCCTCCTGCCCTACGCTGACTTTCTGCACTTCCCTCTCAATTATCCCGGCCTCAACATACACATCATCAACCTCAAGAAAGCCCCCAACCTCGTCATTGGGGGTAACGTAATCTCCTCTGCTTACATGCCGCTCTCCCATAATCCCGTCAGAAGGAGCAGTAATCACAGTTTTATTCAATTCGGACTGCGCCATGCGGACCTCAGACCTCGCACTTCTAACCTCCGCCTCAAGGCTCTTCTTATTCAGCTCCACCTCTCTCAGTCGGGCTCTGATTATAGCACCCATATCGAATAAATCCCTGTGAACCTCGTACTGCTCTTTTGCAGACTCGTATTTTGCAGCCACAGATTCAAGCTTTGATTTTGCGTGGTCTAGCCTTGTCATAATATCTTCGGGGTCTAACGAAACTATGACCTCACCTTCCCTGACGCTATCTCCCTCCCTGAAATTAAAGGATTTTATCCTGCCGTCAATCTCAAACTTCAACCCTATTTCGCTGACGCCCCGTACGGATCCTATAACATCAAGCTTATCGGAATAATCCTGCTTACTTACCCTGAGGGCTTTCACCATTGGAACTTCTTCTTCCTCAACAATTTCTTCAAGCTGCCTCATCCTTATACCCCTTCTGACAGACATATAAATCAGCGGAGCCAGAACCAGAGCAAACACCACCAACACCAGTTTTAAATACGGTTTTTTAAACGGTTTTGATATTTTACCCCTGAAGGACTTTAGATATTCCTTAAAATATTGAAATGATTTTTTTTCGCTCATTATTTATTATCCCGGGAGAACCCCGGTAATTACCTCCTTACTTATTATACACCTTTATAATTATTAACATGATTTTATAATAATTTCAATGGAAAGAAAAAGAAATATTAATATTAAGCAGCGCTTAGAATGCTGTGAATCAGTTTCGGATCTACGTTTATTCCGCTCTCAGTGCCTCCGCCGTAAAGCCCCATTGCTATATTGTTGAGCAACTCAGCGGGATTTACTAAATGAAGCATATCCCTTCCGCTTGTCTCCCCTCCGACTGTCCACCACGCAACACCTCTCAAATCTCCTTCTATTGCTTGGGAAGTAGTCCTTACAGGCATCGGAGCCGCGCTTCTAAGCAGGTTTATCAGATAGGCAAGTTCGTCGGGACCCTCTGAAAATCCATGCCCTTCTTCCACATCCCTATATCCGGGGCTTACAGCCTCTATCATTCTTCTGTCCGCCAGGTATTTCTGAGCAAGCTGCAATACCTCATTAATCTCGGCCGAGTTTATTCTTCCGTGTTCGTCTCCAACGAGTCTTTCAATACTGCTGACTATCTCTTCCGGTGTGCTCCCTATGCCGATATCGTTGCTGACAGCATTCAAGACAAGCGGAAGTGCTATCGCCTGCGATTCATTTAT
>PWEK01000142.1 GCA_003553445.1 Elusimicrobiota bacterium | reverse complement strand
CGTTCACATCCATCTCCTTTACCTCCTTTCATAAAATTCGGAGGTATTCTATTTAATTTCGGTTAGATCTTAAATGATTTAACAACCATCTCTACGGTTAGATTTTAAATGATTCAATGCGCAGGATTTAAAAGGAAGAGGGTTTTTTGCTATAATTCAACCTGTAAAGAAAGGAACTTATATGGGAGCCGGATGCCTGACTGTATATATAGTATTTGCGATGCTTGTTCTTCTGCCTATGATTTTTGCCCAGGTGGTGACGGGGGCCTTTGTAATTTTAGGTTTTACTCCGCAACAGGCATTTGCGATACTTATTCTCGTTCTTATAGGCGGGTTGATAAACATCCCGGTAAAAAGGTGGCCGCATACCCCCGTTGAGGAGAGTTTCACGAAATTCTTCAACCTGGAAAAAATGATACGCCGTATGGGAAGACCCAGAGAGAAAATCCTTGCAGTAAATATTGGGGGCGCCGTAATACCCGGGTTAATAAGCATATGGCAGATTATTAGACTTGTATTACGTTTCGGTGATTCTCATCCCTACGGCATGCCTGTCTTCATTATTGTTTTTTCGGTAAATGTATATGTGAGCTATAAGCTTGCCAGACCTGTTGAAGGGGTTGGAATAACCATGCCCGCGTTTATACCGCCCCTTATAGTCTCTGTCCTGAGCCTGATACTTGCCCCCTCCATAGCTCCTGTAATAGCTTTCCCGGCAGGAACGCTGGGAGGGCTTGTTGGCGCTGATCTAATGCACTTAAATGACATAAGGAAAATGAACACCCCTGGGGGAAGTATCGGCGGCGCAGGCACATTCGACGGCATTTTTCTTACCGGAATTCTCTCTGTTTTTCTTACCGGCTAATTCCCGAAAAAACGAAACTTTTCATAACAACAAATCGTTTTAATTTCTGAGACGGCAGTACTTTTAGCTTACGCGGTTATTTTAAACTCCTCGTGATGCAGCTTATAATCTCTTCTGAGTTTTATACTCTTTTTAATATCTTTCTCAATACTCTTCAATCCTTTTTCATCAAATATTTCGGCCACCCGGGGATGCAGAAAAAGATTAATCCTCTTTCCGGGTATCGCTTCGCTCTTTCTCACCAGTTCTCTTTTTATCTTTATGTACATGGTGGTCTCTGAAAATATTATTCCGCTTCCTTCGCAATACGGGCAATCCCGGCCGATGATATTTAATATTGATTCTTTTCGCCTCTGGCGGGTCATTTCAATCAGTCCAAGCTTGCTCATGGGATATATTCTCATCCTTGCCTTATCCACCTTCATTTCCTTCTTTAAAATATTATGAAGTTTTTTTCTGTTTGATTTCTTATCAAGATCGATAAAATCAATTATTATTATACCTCCGATATCTCTCAGTATTATCTGCTGGGCTGCTTCCCGCGCTGCCTCTTCATTTACTTTCATGGCGGTTGACTCTCTGTTTGCTCCCGTAGTAAAACTCCCGGTATTCACATCAATCGCCGACAAAGCCTCAGTCTGCTCAATGATTATGTAACCCCCGCAGTCAAGTGATATCTTTCGCCTCTTGAGATTATCAATCTGTCTTTCCACTTTATATCTTTCAAAAATAGGCATTTCATTATCATAAAGCTTCACCTTGTTTTTATACTGCGGAAATATTTTTTTTACAAAACTTAATATATTCTTATATGTGTTTTTTTCATTGATAAGAAAAATCTTAGTATTTTTATCAAGAAACTCCCTGGCAGCATACTCAACTATATCCGACTCTTCATAAACCAGCTGAGGCCCGGATGATTTTTTTGCTTTTTTTACCTCTTTTTCTATTTTTCGCCATAATTTTTTAAGATAACCGGCTTCTTTTAATAAAAGCTTCTTATCCTTGTTTTTTGCCGTCGTTCTGGCAACAAATCCTCCTTTTTTAGAAGTGACGGAAGATATAATATCACGCAGTTCTTTTCTTTCCTTTTTATCTTTTATGTTTCTTGAAACCCCCACCTTGGTCTCATACGGCATATAAACAAGAGACCTTCCCGGAAGTGAAATTTTTCCGCTTACCTTTGCGCCCTTTTCCTGAAACTCCTCTTTTACGACCTGAACAAGTATTTTCCCGCCCTTTTTAATGTCTCCTTTATAGTCGGATATAGGAAGAAAGGCATTTTTTCCCTTGCCTATATCCACGAAACATGAATTTATTCCTTCAAGAACATTCTGTACTTTTCCAAGGTAGATGTTACCGATTAACTTAGACTCCTTGGCCCTCTGTATATGCAGATCAACAAGCTTGCCCTGTTCAACAATTGCAACCCGTTTTTCATCTACAGTAACATCTGCATAAATATTTTTTGTCATTTTTCCTCCTGAATAAAAATACACCAATATAATTCACTGGTTTTCCAAATACATAACTAAATAGCTTCTTCTTCAGCATCAAAAGCATACAGCTTTTTTACCTTAAAATCACCGCCCCCCAGCAACTTTACCGGATTTCTTATGTTTCCTCCTTTTTTATAAACCTTCATTCTCATTTCATCTTTTTTAATTTCAAATTCAGCATCATCTATTTTTTTTTCGGGCAGGTTTTCTCCTTTTATGGAAAAGAAAAAACCCTCGATTAGAGAATTAATTTCCTTATCCTCTTCAGAAAGAAACCTTATCTCTAAAATTTTAAAACCCGAAATCATCTCACTGCAGAGGATATCTCTCCTGTATTTCCCCGGGTGCCTCTGCAGAGAAACATCAATAAACTCAGTGTCGCTTGAAAACCCCAGGCTTAAGGGAGGGCTGGTCGAGAGTTTTATCCTGGGATTAAACCCCCTTGTAAGTACAACAGGCCAACCCGACCTCCTCAAAGCTCTTTTCATACAATTTATCGTATCCAGATGGCCTATGTAAGACGCCGGAAAAGATTTGGAATACTTAATCCTGGCTCTTATTTCCTTACTCATACTCCGGCCTCCTCAATCGCCTTCTCATAAATCATTCTGTTTTTCTCTTTTCTTGATCTTTTCACCACATCCCACGGAAAACGGGCGTTTTCTCTGAAATCCCTGTAGTAATACTCCTGCCAGGAAGAGTTCTTATTATTGAAGGCTTTCTCCCATAGGTTAAAATTGAAATGCTCGCTCCACTGGTCAAACCTGGCTCCCTCTTTTTGAGCTGCAACAAGTATGCCTGCAATTGAACTGTCTCCCCTTGCCAATATGCTTTCAACTATATGCTGCTGAGGATTAAACCCGCTGATCCTTGCCGGTGTCTTTTTCGCTATAAATCTCACTTTTCTGTTTAAATCCTCAATGTCAGAATTTTCCAGCCACTGAAAAGGGGTTTCAGGCTGAGGGATCATAGGTTTAACTGAAACTGAAATCATAAGCCCGCTTTCTTTTTTTATCTTTCTCACAAAGCGGGGTATCTCTTCAATGTCCTCTTCCTTTTCCCCCGGAAGCCCCACCATGAAATAGAGCTTCATTTTTCTCCATCCTTTAGAGGAAGCAATTTTCGCCGCATCCAGTATCTGTCGGTTGGATACCCTTTTATTTATAACCTTTTTCAACCTTTCAGAGGGTGTTTCCGGAGCAAAGGTGATTCCGCCCTTTCGCATTCTGGCCATTTTTTCCGAGAGAGGACCCAGAAAATGAGCAGGGCGCATACTTGACATAACAACCGAGACGCCCAAATCCCTGAAAGCGTAGTGGATATCATCCATCACATCGATAAGGCGTGAATGATCTGTCCCTGAAAGAGATGTCAGAGCAACTTCATCATAACCGGTAGATGAGATACATCCCGATGCAGCATCGAGTATATCATCCGTTTTCTTCTCTCTATATGGTGAATATACCGCACTTGCGCGACAGAAACTGCACCGGTTACGGCATCCGCGGTTAATTTCTATATTTATCCTGTTGTGCGGTATATCTATGAGTGAAACAGGCGGCGACTTGGGAAAATACTTATTATCAAGCTTTTCACATACCGCGGGGGAAACCCTATCACTGTGTCCCGGAACATACACCCCCTTTATGTTTTTAACTCTGCTTAGAAAAACGCTTTTTTCCTTATTTTTCCTATACTCTTTAAGAATACAAGGAAGAGAGGCTTCCGCATCTCCAATTACGATAACATCCAGAATTTCTTCTAATATGGCCGGGTTTGAGCAAACCGGCCCCCCTCCCATTATCAAAGGGCCGTTTTTTCTTTTTAATCTAAATGGATTTATGCCCGAAAGATCAAGCATATTTACCATATTAGTCAAACTCAACTCATACTGCAGCGAAAATGCCACAATATCAAACCTGCTCACCTCTGTCTTAGACTCAAGGGAAAACAGCCCCGTGTTACTCTTTCTAAGCCACTCTTCCATATCGGGCCATGGGGCAAAGCACCTCTCGCAGCTGTATGAGGCCTCTTTATCGACTATATTTCCTACAGTATGGAACCCCAGAGAAGACATCCCTATAGTGTAGTCGTCAGGGAAACATAAAAGAAATTTCAACTTACCTTTTTTGGGTACATAACTGTTCTTTTCCGAACCGAGATACCTGCCCGGCTTCTGAAAATTTCCAAGCTGTTTTTTGAATTTACTTATGTTCATGCCCCGATTATCTCCGTTTTAGCGTTAATGCTAAGCATTATACCTATCATTGAAAGAAACATAACCATTCCTGTGCCGCCATAAGATACAAGAGGCATCTGAATCCCTATTACGGGCAGCATCCCAAGTGTCACACCTAAATTTAATATCACATGGGTTATAAAAAGACCAAATATTCCGGCGGCGATAAGCCTTCCGCCGTAATCATCACAGCGCTCAATTATTTTAAGAAACTGCCACAACAGAAACATCATAAGGCCAAGCATAACCGAAGCGCCTATGAAACCCAGCTCTTCGGCGACCGAAGCAAAAATAAAGTCTGTATGCCTTATGGGCAAGAACCCCAGCTGAGTCTGTGTTCCTTCCATAAGGCCTTTACCGGCAAGCCTCCCCGACCCCACCGCAAGAATAGACTGCCTTGTGCTGTATCCCGCTCCGAGCGGGTCGATTTCCGGCATTAGAAAGGCAATAACCCTTCTACGCTGATAGTCCCTGAGCATGCTGGCGCCGGCATAGCCGGTTCCTATTGCCCCCCAGAATAAAAAAAGAACGCCGATAAGATGCCGTATCTTCAACATCTTTTTTACCTGTTTTATTTCCCTGAATAAAAATATCGCCAGCAGCGAAAAAACCCCCGGATATATTAAGTATTTGAAGTCCATGAGTGTCTTATCGTTTGCATTGAGATAACTTTCAAAAAGAAGCGAAAAACCCATAATAAAAACAAAAGGCAGCAGTTTATACAGCCATCGTATATTTATCTGTGAAACAACAAGCATTGCAAAATATGCCCCGAGAATAGGTAAGGCGGAACCGATATCGGGCTGCAGTATAATAACTGAAAACATCGCGGCAACTGGAAGAAGGGAAAAAACCACACTTCCCCTTCTTTTAATAATTCCCGCTGCGAAGAAAACCACCGCTATCTTTGCAAATTCCACGGGCTGAAAATGAAAGAAGCCCAGGTTAAACCATCTTCTGCTGCCATAAAGTTCTCTGCCGGCAAAAAGCACAACAACTAAAAGAATCAGCGCCACCGCATAAAGAAAGACACTTATTTCCTCAAGCACCTGATAGGGTAGGAACCTTAAAGCGTAAAGAAGAAGCAACCCTATTGCAAAGGCTGCAAGCTGCCTTAAATACAGCCCCGAGAATGCGGGAGTATTTGCTGTGGTAACAAAAACCATAAAAACACCCCATATACCAAGAATCAAAGTAGAAACCAAAATCGCTGTTTCAATTTTTTTGCGCATAATCTACATTTTTTCCTTAAATGCCTGCTGCAGTATTGCCCTGGCGACAGGAAGCGCTTCTACCGCGCCATAGCCTGCATGTTCAACCATTACCACTATTACAATTTCCGGATCATTGAAAGGGGCATAACAAGCGAACCAGGCATGGTCCTCTCCGGCCGATGTCTGTGCGGTCCCCGTTTTTGCAGCAACCTCTAATGGAAGGTTTAAAAAACGCGCCGTGCCGAACTCCACAGCCCGCCTCATTGATTCTCCTAAAATCGCAAAAGTATAATCCGAGAACCCGATTTGCCCTTCAAGATTCGGCTCTCTTCTGTGCATTATTTCTCCTTCAGGGGAAACAGCTATTTTTACAAGATGAGGCTCAAATACTTTCCCCCGGGAGGCAATAGCAGCATACATTCTTAAAACCTGCATGGGGTTTACACCTATATACCCCTGACCGACACTTAAATTTACGGTATCACCGTGAAACCAACCGGAACCGATATTTGCTCTTTTCCACTCGGGGTCGGGCACTACACCCATCCTTTCATTCATAAAAATGTTCTGTGATCTCCTGCCCAGACCTAAAAGCTCAGCCGCCTCCTTTATTTTTCTTCCCCCTATATCAAGGCCAAGACGATAAAAATAAACATTACAGGACTCGGCAACAGCATCCAGCATGTTTATTTCACCGTGCTCTCGTTCTTCCCAGCATCTGAAAATTCTTTCATCGCGCCCCACTTCTATAAACCCCT
>PWEK01000023.1 GCA_003553445.1 Elusimicrobiota bacterium | reverse complement strand
TCACGACGGACTGAACCCAGCTCGCGTACCGCTTTAATGGGCGAACAGCCCAACCCTTGGGACCTACTCCAGCCCCAGGATGCGATGAGCCGACATCGAGGTGCCAAACCTCCCCGTCGATATGAACTCTTGGGGGAGATAAGCCTGTTATCCCCGGCGTACCTTTTAGCCGATGAGCGACGGCCCTTCCACAAGGAACCGCCGGATCACTAAGCCCTGGTTTCCCATCTGCTTGACCTGTATGTCTCGCAGTTAAGCTCCCTTGTACCTTTGTGCTCTACGGACGACTTTTATACGTCCTGAGGGAACCTTTGGACGCCCCCGTTACAATTTAGGAGGCAACCGCCCCAGTCAAACTGCCTGCCAATCACTGTTCCTCAACCGGATAACGGCTGAAGGTTAGAATTACAACCAAGAAAGGGTGGTATTCCACTGACGGCTCCACCAGTACTTGCGTACCGGCTTCAAAGCCTCCCACCTATGCTCTACATTCTAAGTTATAACCCAATGATAAGCTACAGTAAAGGTGCCGGGGTCTTTCCGTCCCGCTGCAGGTAATCGGTATCTTCACCGATACTACAATTTCGCCGAGTCTCCCGTTGAGACAGCGCTCGGAGCGTTACGCCATTCGTGCAGGTCAGAACTTACCTGACAAGGAACTTCGCTACCTTAGGACCGTTATAGTTACGGCCGCCGTTTACTGGGGCTTCAATTCAAAGCTTCGGCAGTTTAGATAAATCAAAACTGCCTAACTCCTCCTCTTAACCTTCCAGCACCGGGCAGGCGTCAGCCCCTATACATCCTCTTGCGAGTTAGCAGAGGCCTGTGTTTTTGATAAACAGTCGCCCAAGCCTGTTCACTGCGGCCTGTCCCGAAGGACAGGCACCCCTTCTCCCGAAGTTACGGGGTCAATTTGCCGAGTTCCTTAACGGGAGTTATCTCGTACGCCTTAGGATTCTCTCCCCACCTACCTGTGTTGGTTTGCGGTACGGATGTCCGGAATACTCACTGGAGGAAATTTTCCTGTCACTGGGTTGAATCAGTTCCCCATTGGCCGGAGCCTCAGGGTCCCATTCCCCGGCTTCCACCGGGTTAGACCTCCTGGTTCAACAGGAGGATGATCTACTCCAATGCGTCTTTCCTTCAGTTACAAACGCGTTCCAGACAGTACAGGAATATTAACCTGTTGTCCATCGGCTACGCCTTTCGGCCTCGCCTTAGGCCCGACTAACCCTGAGAAGAATTACTTTACTCAGGAAACCTTAGGTTTTCGGCGTTAAGGATTCTCACCTTATTTTCGCTACTAATACCGGCATTCTCACTTCTGCTTCGTCCAGCCCTCCTTTCGGTAGACCTTCAACCTACAACAGAACGCTCCCCTACCACTCCGCCTTATATAAAGACGAAATCCATCGCTTCGGTGACGAGCTTAGCCCCGCAAATTTTAGGCGCAAGACCGCTTGAATAGTGAGCTGTTACGCACTCTTTAAAGGGTAGCTGCTTCTAAGCTAACCTCCTATCTGTCTCTGTAGCCCTACTTCCTTTGATGCACTTAGCTCGCACTTAGGGACCTTAGCGTATGATCTGGGCTGTTTCCCTTTCGACCACGGAGCTTATCCCCCGTAGTCTGACTCCAGCAACGTACCCCACGGCATTCGGAGTTTGGTAAGATATAAGAGGTTGCCCCCTTATATTCTATCCAGTGCTCTACCACCATGGATTAAGTTACCAGGCTAGCCCTAAAGCTATTTCGGGGAGAACCAGCTATCACCAGGTTTGATTGGCCTTTCACCCCTATCCACAAGTCATCCAAGAACTTTTCAACGTTCATCAGTTCGGGCCTCCAGCACCTGTTACAGCACCTTCACCCTGCTCATGGATAGATCACCTGATTTCGGGTCTATAAAACACAACTATGCGCCCTATTAGGACTCGGTTTCCCTACGGCTACATTCTTTTAAGAACTTAACCTCGCTGCGCCTCATAACTCGCCGGTTCATTATCCAAAAGGCACGCGGTCACCCGTTGATCTCCGCTTCCGGACACCCAAAGGGCGTGCGAAAGCTAAAAGATCCATAGGGCTCCCACCGCTTGTAAGCACACAGTTTCAGGTTCTATTTCACTCCCCTCCCGGGGTACTTTTCACCTTTCCCTCACGGTACTGGTTCACTATCGGTCATCGAGTAGTATTTAGCCTTACCAGGTGGTCCTGGCTGATTCACGCAGGATTTCTCGTGTCCTGCGTTACTTGGGGAGAAAATCAGAGATGCAAATACTTTTTTTCGCTTACGGGACTATCACCCTCTATGGTACGCCTTTTCCAGTGCGCTTCAGCTAAAAAGACCTGCTTTCTCCTTTCCACTGTGATGGAAAACGATCCAACCCCACAACCTTTCCTTAAACAACGGTCACAGCCTTTACATTTAAGGAAATTTAGGCTTTTCCCCTTTCGCTCGCCGCTACTAGGGGAATCACTATTGTTTTCTTTTCCTCGGGTTACTTAGATGTTTCAGTTCGCCCGGTTGGCCGCCATGCCCTATGTGTTCAGACACAGCTGACTTTGGTTCTCAAAGTCAGGTTTACCCATTCGGGAATCTCCGGATCAAAGGATGTTTACTCCTTCCCGAAGCTTATCGCAGTTAACCACGCCCTTCTTCGCCTCTCGATACCAAGGCATCCACTGTATGCTCTTAGTAGCTTGGTCATATCATTACAAATTATCGGCTTAATTATAGTTATTACCTATGCATATTCAATTTTCAATGAACTTCTTTCATTCTATTTCAAAGTCTGTTTTTTTACCCCCTGTTTTTCCTAAAACTGGTGGAGAATGCCGGGCTCGAACCGGCGACCTCCGCCTTGCAAAAGCGGCGCTCTCCCAACTGAGCTAATTCCCCTTAAAAGTGGTGGGCCTTTGTGGACTTGAACCACAGACCTCACCCTTATCAGGGGTGCGCTCTTACCAGCTGAGCTAAAGGCCCTGAAAGAATAGAGTCGGGTTTTAAGAGTTTAACTGAACTCCCTTCCATTTATTATTAGAAAGGAGGTGATCCAGCCGCACATTCATGTACGGCTACCTTGTTACGACTTCACCCCAATCATCAGCCATACCTTCGGCGCCTCCCGCCCCGGCAAACCGGGGTTGAGCCAGCGACTTCTGGTACAGCTAACTTTCGTGGTGTGACGGGCGGTGTGTACAAGGCCCGGGAACATATTCACCGTGGTATTGCTGACCCACGATTACTAGCGATTCCAACTTCATGCAGGCGAGTTGCAGCCTGCAATCCGAACTTAGGCTGACTTTATGGGATTTGCTTGACCTTGCGGTTTTGCTACCCTTTGTATCAGCCATTGTAGCACGTGTGTAGCCCTGGACATAAGGGCCATGATGACTTGACGTCGTCCCCACCTTCCTCCCAGTTGTTCTGGGCAGTTCTCTTAGAGTCTCCGGCATTACCCGCTGATAACTAAGAGTAAGGGTTGCGCTCGTTGCGGGACTTAACCCAACATCTCACGACACGAGCTGACGACAGCCATGCAGCACCTGTGAAAGGGCTCCTGCAGATGCAGGCACTTTCCTGTTTCCAGGAAATTCCCAACCATGTCAAGTCCAGGTAAGGTTCTTCGCGTAGCATCGAATTAAACCACATGCTCCACCGCTTGTGCGGGCCCCCGTCAATTCCTTTGAGTTTCAACCTTGCGGTCGTACTCCCCAGGCGGGATACTTACTGCGTTTGCTGCGGTAACGAATTTATATCCGCCACCTAGTATCCAACGTTTACAGCGTGGACTACCGGGGTATCTAATCCCGTTCGCTCCCCACGCTTTCGCACCTGAGTGTCAGAAGCAAGCCAGAAAGCTGCCTTCGCCATAGGTGTTCTTCCTGAAATCTACGCATTTCACCGCTCCTCCAGGAATTCCGCTTTCCTCTCTTGCTCTCAATTTCTGCAGTTTCGATTGACACTCCCCCGTTAAGCAGGGGCCTTTCACAACCGACTTGCAGAAACACCTGCGTGCCCTTTACGCCTAGTGATTCCGGACAACGCTTGCACCCTCCGTATTACCGCGGCTGCTGGCACGGAGTTAGCCGGTGCTTCTTCTGGAGGTACCGTCAGCTCCCCATACGGGGCATTTCTTCCCTCCTGAAAGGAGTTTACGTCCCTAAGGACTTCGTCCTCCACGCGGCGTTGCTGCGTCAGGGTTTCCCCCATTGCGCAAGATTCCCCACTGCTGCCTCCCGTAGGAGTCTGGGCCGTGTCTCAGTCCCAGTGTGGCCGGCCACCCTTTAAGGTCGGCTACCCATCGTCGCCTTGGTGAGCTTTTACCTCACCAACAAGCTAATAGGCCGCAAGCTAATCTGTCAGCGAAACAAAGTTTCTTTCATGATATGCCATAAGGCATACCATCGTATGGAGTATTAGCCCCGGTTTCCCGAGGTTATCCTCCACTGACAGGCATATTACCCACGTGTTACTCACCCGTTTGCCGCTCTCCACCAAATCTTCTTGGCCGAAGCCTTGAAGAAACGGTTTCTCGCTCGACTTGCATGTGTTATGCACGCCGCCAGCGTTTGTCCTGAGCCAGGATCAAACTCTCCATGAACACCGAAAGTTAAACTCTTCATTTACCCGACTCCAAAATTTCAAAGATCTTTATATCTCTCTTAAAGCTTTGTTATATTACAAAGAAAAAAATGCTTTGTCAACCCCCAAATCTAACCCCAAATTACTATGTGGATATTTGCAAAGTATTTTGTTTTTTCCTAACTCAATAATAACAAATTTTTAATTTTATTCAAGGCCCGGGAAAGGTGTGTTTTCTCTGTTCTTCCAGGTGCTCCTCATATGTCCTGCTGAACACGTGGGTCCCGTCGCCCCTGCTGAAAAAGTACATATAATCTGTTTCCGCCGGGTATAGGGCCGCCCTTAAGGATTCCTCCCCCGGATTGCATATAGGAGTTGGAGGTAAACCGAGATTTCTGTAAGTATTATATGGAGAATCAACTCTAAGATCCTGATAAGTAAGCCTGTTTCGGTGTTCTCCAAGGGCAAATATTACCGAAGCACACGACTCCAGAAAAATCCCCCTTTCAAGTCTTCTGTGAAAAACATCGGATATAATCGGCTTCTCTTCTGATACTCCGGCCTCCCTCTCAATTAATGAAGCGAGAGTAACAACCTCCCTGACTGAAAAACCTATTTCTCTTGCCCTGTCTTTAAACTCTTCAGTAAAAACCTCGTCAAATCTTCTTTTCATTATTCCTGCCACCGTTTTCACGTTCTGACCTTTGGAAAATCTGTAGGTGTCAGGGAAAAGCATTCCTCTGAGGTCTTTCTCTTCAACGAAAGCCACAAACTCCTCTTTGCTGTCTATGATTTTTTTTCTCTTTAACCTTTGCGCTATCTGCTCAGCTGTGAACCCCTCAGGTATTGAAACCCTTTCGTAAATATCAGACCCCTTAACTAACTGATTTATTATAGAAAAATAGCTTTGCCGGGGATAAAACTTATAAGTTCCTGCTTTTATATTCGTCGACCTGTCACTTATTCTCAGAAAAAACATAAAAAACAAACTACTGCAGACAATCTCCTCTTCTTGAAGCGCCCGGGCTATTTGAGAAACGGACTCCCCAGGCTTTATCTCAATTTTCCTTCTTTCGGGAAAAGAGGAAAAAACTACTGCCGCCGCCACAAGCAAACTGGCCGTTTTTATAAGAATAACAGGAATTTTCATAACAGTTCGACTTTCATCCCGCATATCTTTCAAGCATATAATCTTCAAGCGATACAAAGAAATACCCTCTTTTCATGACAGTCGTACAGAAACCGCTTAACGCGTCAATAGTTCTTTTATCATTAATACTGACAGGTATGACTTTCTCTGAAGTAAAATTTTTCAAAAGATGCCGTTTAAGCTCCCGTGAGTTTCTGTAAGCCTTCCCGGGAATATTCATTTTGCACTTAACCGGAAGATACCCTTCTCTTCTGAGATAGCCGATGTTTTTTCCATTATTTATCTCCTGCACACAGAATATCCTCAGAATGTCCGCCGCCCGGGCTGTTTTAGATATCCTGCCCCAGCCTGACAGCCTTTCAGAAATATCATCCAATCCGCCCCGCAGAGCCAGAGCATGCCCTCTGAACCCCCCGGGAATATTCAATTCAATGATTTTTTTAAGCTCCCCGGGGGTGAGAAAAAAGGTTATTTTAACATCAAGTATTTCCAGCCTGTCCAGTAAATCCTCCATCAATTCCTCTTTTAGGGATATGACAGCAAGTGAAAGATTTCTTTTCCCGGATTTTTTCCTGTTCTTTCTGATTACTGAAACCAGCGCTGTACCCCCTATAGCAGTGAAAAAGAATAGGCCTCCCCACATTTTACTTTTTACCGGATTATCAGCATCACTGACCAGGTATTCCTCCCTGATTACCCCGGGCAAAACCGGCCATCTTTTAGAAACACTATTTATTCCATCATATTCAGACAGCGCCTGCGATATTGTTGTAAACCTATAATTTCTGTCTCTGTAAAACCCTATTATATCAGGCAGGGCCTTGACAGTCTCAGAAGGCCCGTCATGCATCATTATGAGCTCATACCTCCCCGGATCGCGAGTGGCCCTCTCAAATATTTCGTCTCTTTTTATTCCGGAAATATCATTGACATGCCTTGTCCATAATACCGTATGGTAACCGCTTTTCCGAACAAGCTCTAAAGAGATGCTGTTAAGCCTGCCGCCGGGCGGCCTGAAATACCTTGTACTGCCGCCTGTAATTCCGCGCAGTTCTTCATCCACATTTTTTAATTCTACTATAACCTCACCGGGAGTTAATGAATCAATACGCCTGTGCGTATACGTATGGTTTGCTATTTCATGTCCGCTCTCTTTTATTTTTCTTACTATTTCAGGATACCTGGATATCATTTTTCCAACAAGAAAAAATGTGGCTTTAATATCGTTTTTATCAAGTATACCAATTATCTTTTCAGTTACCCCCGGACGAGGACCGTCATCGAAAGTAAATATCACCTCTTTAGCATTCTTCTCGCCCGGTAAAGAGAAAAGTTCTGCAGGTGCCAGAAAAAAAACAGAGACTAATATCAAAACCCTATATTTTCGCATCTTCTACAACACTGTAAACCGCGCCTTCCGGTTTAAGTTTACTTTTTATTAATTGAATTCTTTCTACCGTAAAATCCCCCAATTGAATATCTTCTGACATCAGAAACTCAACACTTTTCGCACTACCCGAAAATTTTTTAATCCTTCCCAGCGTGAGATGAGGTATAAACTTTCTCTTTTTTTTCTTATACCCTGTTTTTTTTGCCAAAGCGGAGACAAGTTTTCTCCTGATTCTATCCAGCGTCCCGGTACTGTCCAGGCACCCAATCCATATCACCCTCGGTCTTTTTCCGGAAGGAAAGGCCCCTGTGCCGGAAACGTATATCTTAAATTTACCCTCATTCTCTACTGAGTTTTCCATTGCTGATTTTATATCCTCAATTTCACCTCTGGATTTTTCCCCCAGAAAGACAAGTGTCAGATGCATCTTTTCCGGAGAAACCCAGGACACTCTCTCCCCCGTACTTCTGTGAGCTGCCCTGTCTTGCAGTGTCGCCAGTTTCTTTTTTATATGTTCAGGGAGCGGGACTGCTATAAATAACCTCATTCGCTCTTTAATTTTCTCCAGAGATATCCGAGCGCCGAATAAGCAAACTTTTCCTTAATTTCCCTCCGTGAGCCCGAAAATTTCACAGTGTATGAACAATTATCTCCGTCAATGTCTATTCCAATATACCCGGTTCCCGCCTCTTTATCTTCTCCGGCTTTTGGCCCCGCGTATCCTGTGATTGAAATGCCGCATTTTACACCGTAAAGCTCTCTTACCCTCTGCGCCATCTCAAGGGCTGTTTCCTCTGAAACAGCCCCGTAATTCTCAACAGTTCGACTGCTTACACCGAGAGATTTTATTTTACTCCGGGTAGAATAAAAGACAGCCCCCTGTTTAAAATATACTGAACTGCCCGGCGCATCAGTGATAAGAGAAGAAAGAAGACCTCCGGTAGCCGACTCGGCAACCCCCAGAGTAAGCCTTTTTCTTGCCAGGAGTTCTCCGGCAACAGTTTCAAGGCTTTCCTTGTTTTCCCCAAAGACTTCCTCCCCGATAAAGTCATAAACCTCAGATCTTATCTTATGCAGAAGTTCATCAACTAAAAGTTCGTCATAGCCCCTGCATTCTATGCTCAAATCGGTTCCCCACGGACATTTCTCGAAACTGAAACTTACCGTTTTCTTTTCCAGCTCCCTTTCCGTTTCAATTACTTCAGATAACATTTCATATACCTCGGATTCACATTTATGAAATATATGGAGTACTCTTTTCCTTACTATTTTGCTTTCATATTCCTTCAACATACGGAAAAGCTCCCCCTTCATTAAACTCTTCACTTCATCAACAGGCCCGGGCAGAAGAAATATTTTTGACGAATTAACTTCAATGAAAAGCCCGGGAGAGCTGCCCTTATCGTTTGGAAGGACCCGGGAACCCTGCAAAATTTTGGCCTGATTTTCGCACTTTACAGGAACATCCCTACCCCGCCTTGCAAAATATCTTGCCACATTTTCCATTGCCTTTCTTGAAAAAACAAGTTTTCTGCCGGAGATATCCGCAAAAACATCCCTGGTAATATCATCAGAAGTGGAGCCCATGCCGCCAATACAGAATATAATGTTTGCCCGGCCAAGAGCCTCCCTGACCACATCATGAATTTCGCCTGTGCTGTCTGAAACAGTTGTAATCCGGGCAGCTGAAATACCTATTGAACTAAGTTTTTCAGTTAAAAAAGCTGAGCTTGCGGACTTTTTACCCTCAATAAGCTCTCTGCCTGTATTTATTATCTCCGTTCTCACACAGCCTCTTTTTTCCATTTAAGAAAAGAAAAGACAAAAGCAGCAACAAGTGTCATTACCACCCAGTTTACTCCTATAAAAACAAGGATGGAAACCGCGTATCCCCCATACGGCTCAGTGAGCTCAACCCCAAGACTCCACAGAAGAAAAAATAAAAGCAAAGCCGGTATAAATATTTTAACCGAATAGTTCCACCATTTTCCTATTTTTGAAACTGAAACCGAATTAATATATTTGCGTAGGTTTTCCGCCTTAACGTACCAGCCGATGACAATACATTCAAGTATCCCCACTGCAACTAAACCATATGTTGTTAAATAATGGTCTACGATATCAAGCCAGTACAGGCCGGCTCCGGTGGTAAAAACCACTCCGCCCAAAAGTCCTATGGCACAAACAACAGGAACTACATTCTTCCTCTCAAACCCGAACTTATCCATTAAAGATGATGAAAATGCCTCTATTATTGAGATTGCCGATGATATTCCCGCAAATGTGAGTATGGCGAAAAACAAAAGCCCGAAAAAAACCGAAAATGCGGGAAGAAGAGAAATTGCCTGGGGAAATGTAACAAAAGCAAGCCCCACCGATTCAGAAACAACCTCACTTATCTCCACATTCTGCGCATTAGCCATGTAGCCCAGGGTTCCCCAGACCGCAATACCGGCTATAAAAGCAAAAAGACTATCCCCGACAGCAATCTTAAGGGAATCCCCGACTATATTTGTTTTTTCGGGAAGATAGGACGCATATACAATCATTATTCCGAAACCAAGAGAAAGAGTGAAAAATATCTGCGAGAAAGCATCTATCCAGACACCTGCATCAGCTAAAGACGAAAAGTCCGGCCTCAGATACTGTATAAGGCCGTCTCCTGCTCCGGGAAGTGTTGCGGCCCAGACTGCCAGTATGATAGTTAACACGAAAAGAGAAGGGATAAGGATTTTCGTCGCCCGTTCAATTCCTCTTTGAACGCCGAAAAAAACAATTATCCAGCTTATAATCCATACAAGAATGAGCCCGCCCAGAATAGGAAGGCTTATACTGCCTATTGAAGCGGGTCCGGAAGTCACATTCAAAAAAGAATCAAAAAAAGCGCCCGGATCGGCCCCCCATGAGAGGTTGAAGCTGTGATAAAAATAATTTACGCACCAGGAAATAATCACATTGTAGTATACAACTATACCAAACATCACAAAAACAACCGGCCACCAGCCTATCCATTCTAATTTTGACGATATACTATAGAAGCTCTTGGGAGCTGACCCCTTCTCCCTGTGACCGATTCCAAACTCAAGAATCATGAGGGGTATCCCTACCACTATTAAGGCAATAAAATATGGAAGTAAAAAAGCGCCGCCCCCGTTTCTGTAGCAAAGATATGAGAAACGCCAGATATTTCCCAAACCGGCTGCAGAGCCTATTGCTGCAAATATAAACCCGGTTTTACTTTTCCATTTAGCTCTTTTTTGCAAACTCATAAAAGCACCTCAACTATGTTCTTTTCAGCTGCTTTGGTGAACCCGAAAATTACAGGTAAATACTACTATATAATTTTCACCTTTTCAAATAGTTCCACAACACGGTTTTACGATATTTCCGAGATAAGCTGTTTTACTCTATTTCTTTTTAAGGGATTCCCCCAACGAAACTTAACCCCGTATTCATAAGCCCCCGCCTTTGACGCGGTTCTGCGTATTTTACCGCTGATAACATAGATGTTTTTTTGAGGAGTTATAAACCTCAAGGTTACTTTTTCCCCGATTGAAAACTTCTCACTGCTTTCAAATGCAGCGCCGCTAAGACTTATGTCTATAACAGCAGACCGGGCTTTTTTAGATGAACTGCCCTCAGTTTCCACGTCAAGCAGCAACAGAGTACCGTATCTTCTGTGCCTGCGGCGCCGCGGGTTTTTAAACATCAGCCTTTAAACTAATCAAGAAGAGCGCAGTACTCGCCGCACATTGTGCAGGCTCTGTCCTTTCTTTCCGGGTATCTTTTTCTTTCTCTTTCCACCGCGGCCGGAGCCATAGCATTCCTCTGCATCAGTTCCCAGTCAAGGTCCCTGCGGGCTTTTGACATTTTCTCGTTTCTTTCCAATGCTCCCGGTATTTTTTTTGCTACATCCCCGCTGTGAGCAGCTATTTTTGAAGCGATGACCCCCATTGCAACATCTTCATTATCCGGCAGATGAAGATGCTCTGCGGGGGTGAGATAGCACAAAAAATCTGCGCCTTTCCATGCAGCAAACGCTCCTCCGATAGCCCCGGTTATATGGTCGTATCCGGCGCCTATATCAGTGGTCAATGGGCCAAGAACATAAAAAGGAGCTCCCCCGCACAACTCCTTCTCCATCCGGACATTTTCTTCAATCAGATTCAGCGGCACATGTCCCGGGCCCTCTATCATTACCTGAACACCAGCCTGCCTGCACCGCCTTGAAAGTTCACCAAGCACCCTGAGTTCGCCGTACTGGGCATCATCGGAAGCATCCGCAAGACAGCCGGGCCTTAAACCATCCCCCAGTGAAATTGTGATATTGTATTGAGAAGCTATATCGAGTATTTCATCAAACCTCTCGTACAGGGGATTTTCCATATTGTTTTCTTTCATCCAGCGGTAAATGATTTTTCCGCCCCTTGACACCATGCCGCCTACCCTTTTGCTTTTATCATATATCTTAGAAACGCTTCTGGTAACACCTGCATGCACGGTCATAAAATCAACGCCCATTTCAGCCTGGGTGGAAATCACCTCTATAAAATCATCTGATTTTAAATCAGCTACAGAACCCCCTAAACATACTGCTCCGTAAACAGGAACAGTACCCACCGGAACGGGTGACTCCCGCACAACGGCAGAGAGTATCCTTTTCCAGTACTTCCCGATGGTAAGATCCATCACAGTATCGGTCCCGTACTTTACAGAGGTTCGCAGTTTTTCGAGCTCCGCGGCTGGGTCGCTTATATCCGGGGAGCCTCCTATATTTGCATTTACCTTTACGGACAAACCCTCTCCTATGGCGCAGGGTTTTTCCAGACCCTGTCTTTTTCTGTTCAGAGGAACCACCACCCTGCCTTCCGATATTTTACCGGAAAGCACATTTTTTTCAATCATTTCTTTCTCTGCTATTTTTTCAAGAATATTTTCAGGTATCCTTATTTTTTTCATAAAAATCCTTTTCTATTTCATAAATTTTAAATCTCATCTCTTTAAATTTTGCGGATGCATCCCCGCCTACGAGTTTACCCATTTCTTCCAGAACCCTCAAGGCCTCTTTGACCCTGTTAAAACTGGCTGCCGGAATGCTTTTCTCACACTCCCTTGCGGGTTCTCTGCTTCCCGAGAGTATATCTTCACCGGAGTTTCTGCCTGTTATTATATCGGGATAGTTCTTTTGCGCGGCCTTCCATAAACCGTGCCTGATTTCCCTGAGCCCCCCGGTGATTTCAGTGTTGCGCAGATAGAACCTTGCCCAGTCTTCAACCACCCTGAGGCCTTCCCCGGCACGGTTTAAATTCGCATCAACTATCGCTTTTTTTTTCAATTGTCCTTCACTCATCTGCTTTTTTTATTTTCTGTATAATTTTAGTCGTTGAGTATCCCTTTTTCATTTCAACCCTGACTATTCTTCCGGCTGCCTCCCGCCCGACAATATCTTTCTCTTTGTATTCGGAGCCCTTTACAAGAACATCCGGACGGATGAAACTTATCACTCTCTCCGGTGTTTCCTCATCAAAGACCATAACATAATCCACCCCCTTCAAAGCCGCAAGCACAGCGGCTCTTGATTTCTCATCCATAACCGGCCTTCCCTCTCCTTTAATCTTCCTTACCGATTTGTCGGAATTCATCCCCACTATAACTAAATCTCCCAGAGAGCTTGACCTTTCTATTATATGAATATGCCCCGGATGTATTATGTCAAAACATCCGTTTGTAAACACAACCGTAAAATTCTTATTATCTTTTCTTCTTAGCCTTAGTTCTTCACTCAGTTTTTCAGCCGAATAATATACACCGGACATTAAAACAATTCTTCTTCAATAATACTGCATATTGTATGCGCCACTATAATATGACACTCCTGTATGTGCGAGGTCTGAGAGGCAGGCACGTTCAAGTTTAAATCAGAAAACTTTTTCAACTCTCCGCCATCTCTTCCTGTCATTGATATTACTTTAAGCCCTTTTTCCCCGGCAGTTCGGGCGGCATTTACAACGGAAGAAGAATTTCCTGAAGTGGAAATTGCAAAAGCGGCATCTTTTTTACATCCGAAAGCTTCTATCTGTCTCTTGAAAACATCCTTGAAATCGAAATCATTGCTCACCGCGGTTATAAGAGATGTATTTGTTGTCAGTGATATAGCCGGCAGCGGAGCCCTTTCTTTTCTGAAGCTTGCAAGAAGCTCCGTGGCAATATGCTGCGCATCCGCGGCAGAACCCCCGCAGCCGAATAGAAGCACCCTTCCTCCGGAAAGAAACACTTTTTTAAGTATACCCACCGCTTCTTCAACTTTTTCTGAAAGATTTTTCAGCTCATCAAGCGCTGTCCTGCTTTCATTAAAATAATCCAGGATTTTATCCTGCATTACTTATATCCCATTTCATCCTGCAGAAAATGGGTATTTACCTTCCCTTTAAGAAAATTTTTATTCTCCATCACTTTTCTGTGAAAGCCAATGGTACTCTTTATGCCGCCTATTTCAAATTCCTCAAGAGCCCTTTTCATTCTTGCAATCGCTTCCTTCCGGTTGCTTCCGTGGGAAATAAGCTTTGCTATCATGGAGTCGTAAAAAGCGGGGATTTCATACCCGGCATGTACCGCGGTATCAATCCTGATGCCCGGGCCTCCGGGAAGATTAAATACTGAGATAAGCCCGGCTGATGGCATAAAATTATTTTCATAGTCCTCAGCGTTTATTCTGCACTCTATTGCGTGCCCCAGAGGCTCAAGGCGCTTGTTGGATATCTCTTCCCCGGCAGCAAGAGTTATCTGCTTTTTTACAAGATCCACGCCTGTCACCTCCTCTGAAATAGGGTGTTCCACCTGAATCCTTGTGTTCATCTCCATGAAATAAAAGTTGTCATCCGAATCGAGAAGAAACTCAACCGTTCCCACCGTAACATATTTTATAGCCCTTGCGGCTCTTACAGCCGCCTTCCCCATTCTTCTCCTGAGCTTGGAAGAAACCGCCGGTGAAGGAGATTCCTCTATAAGCTTTTGGTGTTTTCGCTGAATTGAGCACTCTCTCTCTGGAAAATAAAGCACATTGCCGTCTTTATCTGCCGCTATCTGAAATTCTATATGCCTGGGGTTCTCAAGGTATTTCTCTATATATATACCCCCTTTGCTGAAAGCCTTCTTTGCCTCGTTCTGAGCGGCCGGAAATACTTTTCTGAGCTCTTCTTCATTTCTTACTATGCGCATTCCCTTGCCGCCGCCCCCTGCTACGGCTTTCAAAATCACCGGATACCCGGTTTTTTTCGCAATCTTCGCGGCTTTTTCCACCCTGTTAATCGTATCCCTGCTTCCCGGAACAATAGGAACCCCTTCCCTGTCCATAATTTCCCGGGCGCATGCTTTATCTCCCATGTTAAGTATCGCCTCTTTGGAAGGGCCTATAAAGCTGATCCCGCAGGTTTCACAAATCTCGGCAAAATGGGAATTTTCAGAGAGAAAACCATACCCTGGGTGTATTGCGTCAGCCCCGGAAATTTGAGCGGCGCTTACAATATTGGCCATATTCAGGTAGCTTTCCGAAGCGGGGTCAGCACCGACACAGATTGATTCATCGGCATTCCTCGTTGAAAAACTGTCCCCATCAACCTGGGAATGTATCACAACCGTTTTTATTCCAAGCTCCTTGCAGGCCCTTATTATCCTGAGAGCAATCTCTCCCCTGTTTGCTATGAGTATTTTCTTAAACACTTTTCTCTACTTCAAATAATTTCTGCCCGTATTCAACAGGCTCGCCATTCTTTACCATTTTATTAGATATAATGCCACCGGCCGGGGAAGTTATTTCTTTTGTTATGTTCATTGTTTCAATTTCTCCAAGCTTTTCCCCCTTTTTAACCTTCCGGCCCTTTTTTATTTGCCGTTTCTTTGAGGAAGAAACTATATCTTTGTATATGCCAACTGAATGAGAAAAAACCTCTACCGTCTCTGTTCTCTTTTCATTCTTATCCGGAGTTTCTTTTTCAATTTTCTTATCAGAGGCCCCCTCTTCAGCCTCCCGGGTATATTTTTTCACTCCAACCGTAATTTTGTCACCGGAATATTCAATTTCTTCCATATCTGTATCTTTCATTATGCCTGCCAGCTCTTTTATTCTCCTGGTTGCCTCTTTATATTTCATTCTTAATCCGCCCTTGATACATATTCTCCCGACCTCGTATCTATGACCAGCCTCTCGCCGGTTTCAATAAATAGAGGCACGTCAACCTTAAGCCCGGTCTCAAGCTGCACTTTTTTAGTAGCGCCTGAAACCGTATTACCCTTTACTCCAGGCGCTGCCTGGGTGACCTCCAGTGTAACCTGAGGATCCAGTTCAACATCAAGAACATTTGACTCATGCATGATGAGCGTAAGCTCTTTTCCTTCCACAAAAAAGTTTTCTTTATCCCCCACAATTGTTTCATCCACATATATATGTGTGTAATCCTCGGTGTCCATAAACACATATTTTCCGGGTTCCTCATACAAAAACTGGGCCTGTTTTTTCTCTACTATCGCCTGGGTCACCTTTTCGGTAGCCCTGAAATTTTTCTGCACAATCTGACCGGTTGTAACATTCTTCGCCTTTACCCTCATATAAGCCCCTCCTTTTCCGGGCTTATGGTGATGAAACCATATCACATTGCATACGTGCCCGTCCAAAAGAAGGTACATCTTATTGTTTATCTTGTTAACTGGTATTACCTGGTTAATAGTCTGCTTCCTTCCCGGGTTATAAGATAAGTATCCTCTAACCTCACTCCGCCGGCGCCCGGAAAATAGACGCCCGGCTCTACTGTTACCACCATCCCCTCCTGAAGAACCGTATCACTCCCCGGTTTCAAATAAGGGGGTTCATGAACCTGTATACCTACACCATGTCCCAGACCATGCACAAAATTTTTTTCAATGCCGTATTCTTCCAGTTTTCGGTAAGCTGCCCGGTAAATCTCACAGCAGGCTGCTCCCGGCTTTAACTTTTCTGCCGCTTCGGTTTTTGCTGATTCTACCTGAGACAGTATAATTTCATAATCAAAATTATCTTTAAATTTATTCAAAATAAATGTTCTTGTCAAGTCGCTGGCATATCCCTTATACTTTACACCGTAATCAATTTTCAAAAGACCGTCTTCAATAATTCTGCTGTGTGAAGGATGGTGATGGGGGGAAGCGCTGGACTTCCCGGCTGCCACTACCGGCTCAAAAGAGACCCCGGCGCACCCGGCATGCCAGGCCCTTTCGCATAAATGAGCTGCAAGAGAGGCCTCGCTGCTGCCTATAAATTTCTCCACATCAAGAGAATCAACCACGTTAGCTGCAGACCGGCAGGCCCTATCTATCTTTTTAATCTCTTCTCCATCCTTTTTCATCCTTAAGGAAAGAACAAGCCTTTCACTCTTTACCAGCGCTATTCCTGCCGAACGAAGTTTATCATACATACTCATGCTTATAAACGCCGGATCGCAAACCGCCTTGCCGGCGGCCGCTGCTTCTTTAATCTTTTTCAGCGGCAGGGCTTTGCGGTATTCTATGCACTCGTCAACCACGCCGGACGAAGAAAGGGAGGCCTCATAATAACTTACAGAAGGCGCGAAAAGAACCGTTCTGCCAAAACCGGCTACAAGCAGCCCCCCGCCCCCGGAGCCGGTAAGATAAAAAATATCCGCAGGCGAAGTAACTACAGCGCACGAGGCCTGAATCTTCTCTACTTTTTCGTAGAGCTTTTTAAGCCTCTCTTTATGCAACTTCTGAAACCGCAGCCTCCAGCGCCATAACATACCCCCTGCTTCCAAAACCGCTTATGACTCCATCGGCGGCAGAAGCAGTAACTGAAGATTTTCTGAATTCCTCTCTCGCGAAAATATTTGAAAGATGGACCTCGCAAACATACCCGTTAAAGGCCTCCAGGGAATCTTTAAGGGCCACACTTGTATGGGTTAACCCGGCGGGGTTTATTATAATGCCGTCCTCTTGAGCTGTATTTATCCTGTCGATAATGGCTCCCTCGTGATTGGACTGAAAAAACTCAGCCTCAACCCCCAGCTCTCCGGCTGTTTCTCTTATCCCCGAATTAATCTCTTCAAGCGATTCACTGCCGTATATTTCAGGTTCTCTCCTTCCTAAAATATCCAGGTTGGGCCCGTTTATAAATAGAAACCTCACTACTTTTCTCCCTTTTCATTCTTCTCAAGAAAGCCCTTCAGCAGATCTATGGGAACCGGGAATATGGTCATTGACTTGGATGAGGAGTCTTTGGAGGCAACCTCAGTCAGGGTTTTTAACAGCCTCAGCTGAATGCCGGCAGGGTTTCTTGAAATAACCTCTGCGGCCTGGGCAATCTTCTCTGAAGCCTGAAATTCACCTTCAGCATTTATGATTTTCGCCCTCCTGTCCCTCTCCGCTTCAGCCTGCGCCGCTATGGCTCTCTGCATATCCGAGGGAAGCTGAACATCCTTAATTTCAACCATCGAAACCTTAATACCCCAGGGGTCAGTAGCCTTGTCTATTATTTCCTGAAGTTTGGTGTTCAGTTTTTCTCTTTTTGACAGAACCTCATCCAGTTCCGCTTCTCCCACCACACTTCTTAGGGTTGTCTGGGATATCTGGGATGTAGCCATAACATAATTCTGAATTTCAACCACGGCCTTGCCCGGATCCATCACCCTGAAATAACATACCGCATTTACACTTACCGGAACGTTATCCTTAGTTATAACTTCCTGGACAGGAACATCCAGAACCACGGTCCTGAGCGATATTTTTTCCATTTTGTCTATTACCGGTATGATGAAAAATATACCCGGCCCCTTCGAACCCACAAGGCGCCCCAGCCTGAATATAACCCCCCTTTCATACTCCTTTACAATCCTGACAGCCGACATCAATATTACCACAGCTATTACAATAAGAGTAGTAGTCATGCTATTCTCCTTTCTCCTGATTAGCCTTCCTTACCTTAAGCCTGTTTCCACTTATCCCTGCCACCACAACGTTCTCATCTTTCTCTATGTTATCCGACTCACTGTCAGCATCCCATATTTCACCCCTTACGAAAACCTTTCCCGAAGGATTTATAGAGGTGCGCGCGGTTCCATGGGTCCCGATCATTCCTTTCTCTCCAGTAGACACCTTCTTGCCCTGTATCCTTAAAACGCTTCCGGCAGCAAAAAGAAAGAAAAGTATAAATGCCAGCGCCGCGCCAGCCACCACGCCGGGAGCAATACCCGGAGTAAACTCTTCCACATCAAAAAGAGTGAGAGAGCCCATAACAAAGCTTATAATCCCCCCCACCGTAAGGATGCCGAATGATGGAACCCACATATCAAGAACCATCAGTATTACCCCCAATACAATAAGCAAAATACCCGCTGTATTTACCGGAATTATCTGAAACGAGAGAGCGGCCAGCACAAGAAATATTCCGCCTAATACCGCCCCGAGTTCAATACCCGGGCTTGCAAACTCGTATATAATCCCTAAAATTCCCAGCGTAAAAAATATATAAGCAAAATTCGGGTTTGCAATGTAATTAAGAAACTTCCTGAAAAAGGGCATTTCCAGCCTTTTCGGCTCCTCGATAAAGCTCAGAACAAATACCTGCCCTGCCTTTTCAATCTCTTTTCCTTCCAGAACTTCTTTTAAATGCCCGTAATCCTTTACGGTATATTCAATAACGTTTTTTTCCAAAGCCTCCCCGGAGGTGATGCTTGCGCTCTCGGTAACCGCTTTCGACACCCATTCGGTGTTTCTTCCCTGTCTCTGAGCCAGCGCCTGAATATAGGCCCGGGCATCCTCCACAATCTTTCCTTCAAGAACCTCTGAATCCCCGCTCCCCATCTGAACGGGGTGGGCTGCGCCAATATTTGTTCCTTCCGCCATAACCGCAACATCCGCAGCCATTGTGATAAACAACCCTGCAGAACTCGCTCTCGCCCCTGCATCACCGACATAAACGATAACAGGAAACGGCGCGCCAAGAATTGTTTTTACTATCTTTCTCGTAGATTCCATCAAACCGCCGGGAGTATCCAGCTTTATTATTACCCCGTCTGTGTCTTCCCCGGAAAGAGCCTTAAATTCTTTTTCCACAAAATCAGCAATTACAGGATTTATCGTACCCTGCATTTCTATTAAAAAAATCTCTGCGGCAGAATTATCTGCAAGGAGAAAAAATAAAACTAAAAAAACTAAAAACTTATTTTTCAAGCATCTCATCAATGACATCGATTATTTCCTCTCTGCTAAACGGTTTTCCGCACTGAACATTTCCTAATGACACAGGTAAAACAAATTCTATTTTCCCGCCCCGGACTTTTTTATCCACTTTCATTACCTCAAGTATCTTTTCCGTGTCCATATCGCGCGGGATAGATACAGGAAGTCCATAGCGCTTAAGAATATCTTTGACCCTCCGGGTGATATTTTCCGGAATTCCCCTCTTCTCACCCAGTCTGCAGGCTGCAACCATACCTATGGATACACCTTCGCCATGTTTTAGAGCGCCGTATCCGGACTGCACCTCAATTGCATGCCCTATTGTGTGCCCCAGGTTTAAAACCCTTCTCAACCCCTTCTCCCTTTCATCTTTTGCCACCACATCTGCCTTGGTTTTCACGGATTCGGCTATAATCACTTCAAGCGCGGAAGGATCCTTCCTGAGAATGCTCTCCGCATTCTCCTTAAGATAGCTGAAAAACTCATCCCCCTTTATAACAGAATGCTTTACAATTTCTGCAAGCCCCGCCCTGTACTCGCGGTCATCCAGGGTTTTCAGAAGCTCAACATCGCAATGAACATATCTGGGCTGGTAAAAGGAGCCCACCAGGTTTTTTCCGCCCTCGAAATTCACCCCTGTTTTACCGCCGACGGAACTGTCAACCTGGGCCACAACAGTAGTAGGCACATTAAAAAAAGGAAGCCCCCTTAAATAGGTTGAAGAAACAAAACCCGCGATATCCCCCACCACGCCTCCCCCAAAACCCACTACCGGGGTAAACCTCTCTATTTTTGCCTCATTCATCCTTTTATATATATCTTTTACTGTTTCAAGGGTTTTGTATTTTTCCCCGGCCTTTATGCTGACTGTTTCGCAGTCAAAAGAGGCTTTTTTAAGTGAACTTTTTATTGAATCCATATACAAACCGGCCACATTGTCATCGGTTATAAGAAAAACCCTTTTTTTCCCGGTGTATCCGGACATGCGAACTCCGAACTCCCCCAGCTCCTCCCCTACTCTCACATTGTAGGGTTCCCGGGGTATATCAACTTTTATCAGCATACTCTCTCTTTTCTTTTATAAACCTGATTATATCATCTGCTATTTCATTTATTTTTTTATCCGAGGTATCTACAGAAAAGTCACAGCGGCTGTAAAATTTCTCCCTCTCTTCAATCAGCTTATTTAAAGCTTTCAAAGGGTCTTCCACGTTCAAAAGCGGCCTCTCTGAATTATTTTTTGTCCTGTCGTAAATCACCTCGCTGCGGGCTTTAAGGCATACAACAACAGAATTATTCTCAAGCCTGTCCATATTTTCGCTGTTTTTTACCACCCCGCCGCCGGTGGCAACAACACAGTTATTTTCTCCGGAAACATCTTTCACAACGCCTCTTTCCAGCTCTCTGAACCTCCCCTCCCCTTCATCCGCAAAAATATCCTTTATTTTTTTTCCCGCTTTTTTCTCTATTAGACTGTCCGTATCTATAAACCTCATGGACAGCCTGCGCGCCAGGGTTTTACCTACTGCGCTTTTACCGGTTCCCATCATTCCTGTTAATACAATATTCATCTTCAGCCTTTCTTTACTCTTATTTAAGCTAATTCCTCAACTTTATTAAGAAGTCCCTCTATATCAGGCTTCTTCACAAAACAGGTTATTCCAAGCTCCATCAACCTTTCTCTGGCCTCTTCTATATTTGCTCCCGAAAAAATAACTATTGGGATATTGCGGGTCAACGTAGAATCCCTTACCCTTTCCGCAACCTTCAGGCCGTTGCCCGCGGGAAGGTTAAAATCAAGAACTATCAGATCCGGCTTGCTCTTTCGGGCATACATAACTCCCTGCATGCCGTCAAGGGCAAAGACCACACTATACCCCAATTTCAGTAATTCCCGGCGAAGCAGATTACATATGGACTTTGAATCGTCTACGACTAAAATCTTCTTCATGTATTTTCCTTTTCATTCTAAAAAAATCAGTACTTCTCTATCTGTTTTATATAGCCTTCATAGTTTCTCTTCATCTCTCCCAGCGAGTCTCCCCCCGTCTTTAGCTTAAGGGCGCGTGAGAGTTCAAGAGAAAAAACATTTTCTCCGACTACCGCGGCTGCCGGAACCGCGCACACATCCGACCTGACAGTTTCGGAAACCTCGCTCTCTTTCGTTTTCATATTCACGGATCTCAAGGGTTTTTTCAGAGAACTTATCGGCTTCATAACCGCGTTAAAGACCAGCCTTTCCCCGTTTGTTATCCCCCCTTCGAAGCCCCCGGCATTATTGGAGCTTCTGTAAAACCTTCTTTTTCCTCTATCATATTCAATCTGATCATGCACCTGAGAACCACGCATCCGCGCCATCATAAAACCCCTGCCGTTCTCAACGCCTTTGACTGCCTGTATGGACATCAGCGCCCGGGTTATCATTGCATCAAGCTTTAAATCCCACTGGGTGTGTGACCCGAGTCCCGGGGGAACACCTTCGGCAATTACGGTAAAGGTTCCCCCTATAGTATCGCCCGCTTCAGATGCCTCATCAATCTTTTTTTTCATATTTCTTTCCGCCTCTCTGTCACAGCACCTAAGAGAAGAACTCATAATTTTCCGGCGGATATCATCTACTGTCATTTCAGCATCTTCCGCGAAAACTCCCCCTATCTGTCTCGTATACCCTAACACATCGATAGAGAACTCCGAAAGAAGTTTTTTTGCCACAGCGCCCGCAGCCACGCGACCGGCTGTCTCCCTCGCCGAAGCCCTCTCAAGGATGTCCCTCATATCCTCTCTGTCATACTTCAAAACACCCGGCAGATCCGCATGTCCCGGCCTGGGCCTGTACTGCTCATGCTCTCTTTCGCGGTCCTTTTTCCGGGGCGACATTATTTTTCCCCAGTTTTTCCAATCCCGGTTTACCACCTCCATGCAGATAGGGCTTCCAATCGTCTGCCCCCACCTGATGCCTGAAAGTATTTCCACCTTATCCTTCTCTATATCCATTCTTTTTCCGCGTCCGTAGCCCATCTGTCTCATTTGAAGCTCTCTGTTTATATCCTTTTCCTCTATCTCGAGCCCCGCCGGAATGCCTTCAAGTATCACTGTTACAGACTTTCCATGGGACTCTCCAGCGGTGTAATATCTTATCATTTTCCGACCTCTTCTCTTATAAATCCGGTTATTCTGTCTTTCAACTCTCTTTTTTCATCATCCCGGATATTAAAACCCGACCATATCCGGAATGCCTCTATCCCCTGCCCGGCAAGCATACCTTCGCCCGAAGCTGCCCTCAACCCCATTTCGCGCGCGCTCTTAAGAAGCTCGGTTTCCCTGTTGTATATTAAATCATACACCCTTAAGTCATCCCGCGAATCATCCAGCCGCAGAGGCGACGGCTCTTCCTTTTTCATCCCCAGCGGCGTGGCATTTATAAGGAATTTGGCTCTTGAGCGATGAAAGCCAAGATCCTCTTTTTCAACAAGACAAAGGGAGAATTCATCAGCCAGATTAAGAGCCCTCTCCCTGTTTATGTCGTAAATAAATATATTCTTTTTTCCCATTTTCTTTAAACCATAAACAACAGCGCGGGCTGCTCCTCCCGCGCCCAAAAGCAGAATATGCTCATCGCCCCCCTGCCCTATCCCCAGCTCCTGCTCTATATCTTCAATAAAACCCTTCCAGTCGGTATTATGCCCTGTAAGTTTTCCGTTTTCATTCTTTACAGTGTTAACGGCCCCCATTTTTTTCACCGCGTCACTTGTGCCGTCAAGGTAAGGCATCACAGCCTGTTTGTGGGGAATGGTAACATTAAAACCGATACAGCCGGTTTTTGTTGCTTCTTTCGTAAAATTTTCAAGCTCATTTCCCGGCACCCTTTTTTTAATGTACCTCCAGTCTTTAAGACCGAAATAATCATATATTATATTATGCAGAGAATCAGATAGAGAATGTTCTACAGGGTCTCCTATAAGCATGCATTTTTTTATGCTCATCTTATTATACTCAAGTAAAATATCACCACGCCGATAAGCAAAATCGCAACCCCCACTTTTCTCCTGTGAAGAAGAAGAACCCTGTCGTTAAATATGTAGTTCTTAAACCAGCTGTTTAATTTGGAAATTTTATCGGGACGATATAAATACCCTATCCCCGCAAGAACAAGCAAAAAACCTATAACCGCAGTTATTGTATTCATTTCAACTCCTTTATCACCAGAACCTCGTCACAATCAGGAAAATGGGGACACTTTATGCATTCAGACCATATTTTGTGCGGCATATTTTCCTTTTTACCCCTCTTGAAGCCCAGCCCCTCAAAAAACTCCGGCACAAATGTCAATGCGAAAATTTTCCGGGCCTTCAATTCTTTTCCTTCTTTCAGCGCGGCCTTTACAATCATAGCACCCAGACCCTCTCCCTGGTGTTTCTGATTGACAGCCAGTGATTTCACCTCTGCCATATTCTGCCAGAGGGCATGCAGAGCCCCGCAGGCTATAATATCCCCCCGGTGTTCCACCACCCAAAAATCCCTTATGTTTTCATATATTTCATTCAGCGACCTTGGCAGCATTAAATTCTCAGCCGCAAACTCCCTTATGAGCCTTTGTATCTGCTTTGTATCATTCAAATCAGCCTTGCGCATTGAATATTTCGCATTCATTTTCTACCTCACTCCATAAACCTGCGGGCGTGGGAAAGAGTAGCCTCATCCTGCCTGCCCGCATACATCCTGGAAATTTCCCGCAGCCTTTTTTCCCTACCCAGTTTCTCTATTCGCGTCACCGTCTTTTTGCCGACAGTCTCTTTCTTAACCTTTATATGGGTATCGGATTTTCCCGCAATCTGAGCTAAATGCGTAACAGCGATTACCTGGTGAAACTCCGAAAGTTTTTTCAATTCTTTTCCCACCGCCCGGGCGGTTGTAGCTCCTATGCCTGCGTCTATCTCATCGAATACCAAAACCGGGATATCGTCAGCATCCGCCAACGCGGATTTTATCGCCAGCATAATCCTTGAAACCTCCCCCCCGGAAGCGATTTTTGAAATTTTCATCATCTTTCCGCCCGGGTTAGTCCTGATATAAAATTCTGCTCCTTCATCTCCTCCCGGACCGGGTTCTTTCTTCTCTAATCTCACCTCGAAAAAGGCTCCCGGCATGCAGAGAAAATCAAGCTTTTCGTTTACCTTATCTGAAAGACTCCGCGCTGCCTTTTCTCTTTTGCCGGACAACGCAGACGCCGCTTTCTCATATTGCCGAAAGGCGCTCTCCAGCTCTTCTTCCAGCTTCTTCAATCTTATATCGTAGTTTTCAAAATCATCGACTTTCCCGCGCAATTTATTTCCCCTTTCAATAACACCTTCAATCCCGCAAGAATACTTTATTTTAAGACTGCTTATTCTGTCCCTCACATTCATTAATTCCTCTAGCCTGCCCTCATCGGAAAACTCCTCCCGGCCGTACTCCCTTAAGATTTCCGCTGCGGCTTCTACCTGATTTTCAGCTTCAGAAACCGCCTCATATACGGGCAGCAGGTCCTTATCTATTTCAGCAAGCTCCTGAACCTCCAGCGATACATGGGAAAGAATTTCAGAAACAGAACCTTCCGCCTCATAAAGAGTTGAATAAAGAGAACCGGCGCCCGCTGTAAGCTCCCTTGCGTTCTTTAGCTTCTTGTACTCCGAATCCACTTCTTCCTCAATGCCGGGACTTAAAGAGAGAGAATCAATTTCCTTTAATTCATACTGAATCCTCTCTATTTCATCATTGACCTGCCTGCTGCGCTTATCAAGAGCATCTTTTTCACTCTTAAGTTCAGAATAACTCATCCATGCATCCCTTACATCTTTTCTTTCCTTTTCGCAGTGGCCGTAAATATCCAGAATCTTTAACTGTTCGTTTTTTTTCAGGATTCTCTGATGCTGATTTTGAGAGTGAATATCGACAAGGGTATTGCCAAGCTCATTCAGTGTGGAAACGGTTACCCTTCTGTCATTTATAAAACACCTGCTTCTGCCCTTTTTATAAAAGAGCCTT
>PWEK01000020.1 GCA_003553445.1 Elusimicrobiota bacterium | reverse complement strand
GGTCCTTTCAGAGAGAGAAACCGGAGAGCTGAAGGAGCTGAGAATCTATTCTCTTACAGGGCAGCTTGTAAGAGACAAACCCATAAAAGGAAATACTTATGCCCTCTGGGACGGCAAGAACAACGACGGTTCGCTCTGCGCTTCAGGTCTATATTTTTTCCAGCTGGTTACCTATGACGGATCTTCGGAGACAGGGAAAATCACTCTTTTAAGATAATGAAAAGGATATTCTTAATTTCAATTTTTTTCTGCATGATTTTTCATCCTCTTTATGCGGGCCATGGCTCCGGAGGCGGTCAGATTTTTCAATTGAACCCTTCAGCCCGCTCTGCGGCTATGGGTGAAGCTTATACCGCGGTTGCGGGCGATGTCAATTCGTTTTTATACAACCCCGCTGCTCTAGCCCGCCTGGAAAAAAACAAGGCGGAGCTTTCTCATATGCGCTACTTTCTTGATACCTCTATGAGTTCCGCAGGGTATGCCCATTCTTTTTCCGGAAAAGCGGTGGCGGTTAACATAAAGCATTTCTCGGCCGAGGATACCGCCAGGAGTTCTCTGGGGCATGAGAAGGAGAAGTTTAATATTGATTTTTCCCAGTATACTGCGGGCGCCGGTTTCAGCCTTAACGAATTTCACAGCGCCGGGCTTTCTGTAAACATAATAAGGGAGGCTATTTACGGAAACGCGGATACGGCGGTTTCGCTTGACATGGGGTGGCATTATATGGTGAACCCTGAGGTTTCCTACGGATTTGCACTGCGAAACATGGGTGATAAAATAGGAATATACGAAGATAGGGCGGAAATACCCCTTGAGGCCGCCCTGGCAGGGGCCTACACCATAGAGAATTTTTTTCTTTCCTGGGAGGTTTCTCTTTCAAACCGCTACGGCACCTCTTATAGGGGCGGAATGCATTTGAGGACCGCTGAAAACTTTGTAATCAGGGGCGGGTTGAGTTATATTACCAGGCTGGATTTCATGCTGGGCTTCGGGATAAATATTGAGCAGTGGGTATTTGATTACGCATTTATTCCGCACTCTGCTCTGGGTAATTCCCACCGGTTTTCCGTAGGGTATAATTTTTAGAGATGATAAATAAAACGAAAAAAAATTTTCTGATTTCCTTTTTCCTTTTAAGCTGCTGCCTTACAGGCAGCATCCTTCACGCGCGGGATTTTACGACCTATTCCGTTGGGGATAGGGAAATTAAGGCGGTAAGGGGCGAGCTTCTGGTAAGCTTCAGAAGCGGACTGCCCCGTGAGAGGATTAAAGAGGCGCTGAGGGCGCACGGCGGGAAAAAGGAAGAGGTCTTGAAACATTCTGGGATTGTAAAACTCAGCCTTCCCTCTGAAAATATGGAGAGGGTGATGAGGGAATACAACCGGGATCCCGCGGTAGAGTTTGCCGAGCCGAACCTTATATATTCCACCCATGAGCGGCGGGATATACTGAGGAGATTAAATCTTGAGCGGAAAGAGAATTATCCGGACAGGATTTCTGAAGATAAGAAGAATATTCATGAAAGAGACCATGTTTCTTATAAAGAAACTTCATTGCAGAATCTTCCTCCCGCATATGATACGGAAGAAGAGTTGGAGGAAAATCAGTGGGGCCTTGAGAAGATAGATGCACCTGAGGCCTGGGAGGTTGAAACCGGCAGCTCTTCGGTGGTAATAGCGGTCATTGACACGGGAACTGACCTAAAGCACCCGGACCTGGCAGACAATATATGGCAAAACCCGAAAGAGGAAGAAGACGGTCAGGACAACTCCGGCAGCGGTTATGTGGATGATATACACGGATGGGATTTTGTAGATGGAAACAATGACCCGAATCCGGCTGACCTTGAAATGGAGACTCACGGTACTCATGTTGCGGGAATAGCGGCGGCCTCAGGCCAGCGGGAGGTTGTGGGAGTATCGCAGAAAAGCAGCATAATGGCCTTGAGGGTTTTAGGTGTTATGGGGTTCGGGACACTCGAGGATATCTCTGAAGCAATCTTTTACGCCGCTGATAACGAGGCCCATATAATAAACATGAGCCTGGGAGGGCCCTCCTCTTATCTCATGGAGAAAGCAGTCGATTATGCCTTTGACAAAGGAACTTTTGTTATTGCCGCTGCTGGAAATTCTTCTTCAACCTATATCTCATACCCTGCCTCATATGAAAAAGTGTTTGCGGTGGGAGCCTCGGACTCGGAAGACGAAAAGGCCGATTTTTCGGATTACGGAGAGGGACTTGAGGTGGTGGCGCCCGGGGTTGATATACTCTCTGCAGTACCCGGCGAAGAATATGACGAATACTCAGGGACCTCAATGTCGGCCCCGCTTGTTTCAGGGCTTGCATCGCTGGCAATTTCCTACTGCAAGCGCAACGGAAAAACCTGGAGTAATACATGGATAAAGGATGTTCTAAGAAGGTATTCGGACGGGCTAAACGGGAAAGGCTACCCCCAGTGGGATGAAGAGACCGGATACGGTCGGATTAACTGTAATTCGGTAATGACTTTTCTCATGTCAGGCAGTACAGAGCCCTACTTGTCGCTTTCCGAAGATTCGTTTGATTTTTCTTATGCGGAAGGAAAGGAATTAACCGGTAAATCATTTTATGTAAGCAATTCAGGGGGAATGGATTCATCCATGAGCTGGACGGCTGAAGAAGACGCAGCCTGGCTCTCGGTTTCGCCTGATTCCGGATCTCTCTCCGGAGGAGAGAGGCAGAAGGTAGAGGTATCAGTGGATATCGATGAGCTTGAAGAAGGCACACATACCGGTGAAATTACAGTATCCTGCAGCGATAGCGAGAACAGCCCGCAAAAGATATCCGCAGGTTTGCGGATTTATCCCGAGGGAACGCATAAGCTGAACGTGAATCAACCGGAAACTTTCTGGGGCAATGACACTTTTAATTGGACAGATCCGTTTAATACCTATTTTGATGGTTCCAGGACGCAAACGGTTTACCTGGCAGAGGAATTGAAGGAAGCCGGTGTTAAAGCCGGCACCATTAAGGTTCTCAGGTTTAAGTGCTTTCAGGAACCCGGGAGGCCTTCCCTTAAAAACTTTAGTATAAGAATGAAGCATTCTTCAAAAGAAACCTCCACGGAATTTGAACATGTTGGTTGGACCGAGGTATTCGGTCCGGAGGATGTGGAGCCCGTCCAGGGTGAGTGGCACTCCTTCGAGCTGGATAACCCGTTTGTCTGGGACGGTCAGAGCAACCTGATGATAGATATCCGCAGAGACGATGAAGATTATGAGGCGGGCGGCGGTATGTATGTAAGGGCGGATCTGAAAGAAAGGACATTTTCCGGATTAAAGGGAAGTTTTTTTGGGGAAACATTCAATCACGTACCGTCTTTAATAATTGAATATGAACCGCCAAAACCGGATGAGGCGATAATGGCGCTGTCGGAGCATTCTTTTTCATTCTCCGCCATAGTGGATGAAACTTTAGGCAGGAGGGAGAGCATCAAAATATCAAACACCGGAGGGAAAGACTCTGCTTTTGAATGGACTGCTGTGTCAAATAAAGACTGGCTTTCTCTTTCTCCCGGATCGGGGAGTATTTCAAAGAACGAAGATGAAGAAACCTATCTTAATGTTGATTCCTCCGTACTTGATATAGGAAATTATGAGGCCGAAATTAGAGTAGAAGGAGTTGACGCGCTTAATGGGTTACAGAAGTTACCGCTTACGCTTCAGGTCACTTCCGAAAGGCTGGATGCCGTGGCTTCGGCATCGTATCAAAGAAGTGATATTGATTATGGTTCAGATGTTATGGTTGATGAGGAAGGAGATATAATAGTACTGGGAGCCTCATTTTTTGAGCCCGGTTTTATTTTATTGAAATACGATTCGGATTTGAACCTGCTGGATTACAAAAATTACTATGCGGAAGGGTTTAGCAATCCGCCTGCCCTTACAGCAGACAGTGAAGAAAATATTATAATAACCGTCGGTTCTGATGGAGAAGCTCATACCGTTAAATACGATGCAGATATGAATAAAATCAATTCCGCTGTTTATGAAGAAGATGTTTCCAGGGGAGTAACGACAGACAGCGATAATAACATTATAATCGCTGGCGGTTCCGGCAGCGACAGTTTTATTAAGAGGTATAATTCGGATTTAGAGGAGCCGGAAACAAAAGTTACCGGCATAGGAGGGTATTATATATCCGATGTGGCGGCAGATTCTGAGAATAATATTATCATTACCGGAGATGTTGATGGTGAAATACATACAATAAAATACAGTTCTGACTTGGAAGAGAAGGTTTCTGTGGTTTATGATGAAAACGAAGACTGTTTTGCTGAGGCAATGGAAATGGACAGTAAAGGCAATATATTTATAGCCGGCGCTACAGTAGATGAAGAGGGGGATTTCAGATTTCTTACAATAAAGTACTCTCCGGATTTAACATTAATAAAATCAGTGGTTTCCGAAACCAGCGAATCGGGCGTGGCTTTGGGAATAACTCTGGATGGAAATGATGATGTCATAATTTCCGGAGGAGTTGGTCAAATAATTCCAAATATGCATATTTATAAGTATGACAATGATTTAAATGAGCTGGCTTCGGCGGTTTACGCCAGCGATGGCTATGATGTCTCCTATAATGTAGCGGTTGACATTAAAAACAATATCATTGCAGTAGGCGAAAGCTCCGAGGATATATTCGTTAAAAAATATCTTCCGTTTCCCGGTTATGAACCCTCTTTGGAGCCTTATGCCGTAAACCCGCGGGAAATTGTATTTGAAGCTGCATGGGAAGGCGAGGTCCCCCCCCGGGAGGTATTCCTGATAAGGAATAATAGTTCCTTCGTTCTTGAATGGGAAGCTGATGCATCACAGGAAGATAAATGGATTGTGCTGTCCTCTACTTTCGGGAAAATAAACCCAATGGGAAGCGAGAGAGTCGAGGTTTCAGCCGAAATGGATTTCCTCAATCATGAAGAGAACCGCGGAGTAGTTTTATTATCCTCAAGGGAAGATGAAAAAGTGATCGAGGAAATAAATGTATCGCTGAATAAGCTTTCGCCGGAGTCGGGCAGAGTCATTATAAGAGGCGGCGAAAAGGGGTACATAAATCCTTCCAGGGGAGAAAAAGCTGACATAGTTTTTAATGCTTCCCGCCAGGGAGAGGTTGATTTTAAAATATTTGACCGGCGCGGGCGTATGGTATGGGAGTACTCCGCAAAGACTTCAGGCGGTGAAGATTCTGTAGAGTGGAAAGGAGAAAACCGGAGAGGAAATTCGGTTTCATCGGGTATATACGTGCTGCGTATAGAAGGCCCGGGAATAAGAGAAACCCAAAGGATACCGGTAGTAAGATGAAGAAAATTATGTTTATGCCGCTATTTTTGGTTTTACTTTATACAAATGCCTCTGCGGGGGGCGGAGCAGCTACTTCTGTTCTTACTCTTCTGGAACCCCTTTCGGCGGTCTCTGCTGGTACCGCGGAATCTTCTGTTGCCTCGCTCGGCGCTTCGCATCTGCTCAACAGCAATCCTGCTTCGGTGTACGGTGTCGTTGGCCCTGAGGTCGGATTTATTTACCGAAAAGGGGTTATGGAAGACAGCTATACTGCCGGGTTTGCCGTAATTCCTGTGGAAAATATTTTCATAGGAACGGGAATCCAGTATTATACAACGGGAAATGTTTCAATACATAATCTCTACGGCAATAAATTGACGGAAGTCGGACAGAAGGACACGATATTTCATCTTGCATACGCAATGAAGGTCAGTGACATGCCGCTGGGGGTTAATCTGAAAATAATAAGGTCAGAAATATTCGGAGAAAGCGGAGCTTCATTTGCCTTGGATTTCGGGGGTGTATATACAGAATTCTACGAAAATATAAACCTCGGCTTTGCTGTAAGAAACGTAAGCTGGGGCATAAAATATGTAGATAAGTACGAGGATATTCCCTTCAATGTAGCAGGAGGGTTGAACTATGAAATCGAGTTTTCAGACAGCTCTCTGAATGCGAAACTGGAACTGCCATATTACATACATGAAGCTGAGGTAGTTTCCTTAACCGGAGTAGAATATAATTACAGAGATAAGCTTTCGCTGCGCGGCGGCTACAGATTCAACCTTTCTGAGCCCGGCATTGACGATGTTTCTTTGAGCATGGGTATAGGCTTAACTATAGGCAATTATACTTTCGACTATGCCGCCGGCATAGCTGATGATCTTGACTCAACTCACAGCGTTTCATTCGGAGTTGAATTATAATGCCAAAATCTTGACTTAGTTTAAACTAAATGATATAAGAAAATCAAAGTATTCACCAGCTGGGAAGCTGATCAAAGAAAAGTCTGCATGGTTTTAAAATGAAAAACTTCAAAGAGCGTTTAAGGAGGCGAAAGGTTATTGTTAAAAGGTCTCTGCAGCTAAAGTATGCTCTGATAATTTTAGCGGCTGTGCTTGTAACGGCTATGACAGTGGGCATTGATCTTTATTTCTCACTCCACGGTTTCATGAGGGAGTATCTTTCCGGCCTTCCTCATTATGAACAGCTTATGTCAAATGTAAATCAGCTTATGTACGCAAAGGTAGTTGTTCTTCTTGTAATCTCTGTTGCGGTAAGCTTCCTGATAAGTCACAAGTTTGCAGGGCCTATCTACAGGCTGGAGAAAAGCCTTAAAAAAATAGCCGCCGGTGACCTTACCGGGGAACTTTCTCTCAGAAAAGGAGATGAACTAAAGGGGCTTGCGGAGTATTTTAACAATACGGTGTCTCAGCTTCACAGCAGGTCAGCCCGCGACAGGAACCGGGCGCAAAGATCT
>PWEK01000105.1 GCA_003553445.1 Elusimicrobiota bacterium | reverse complement strand
GGGCTCAAGACGGCCGCATTGTTTTTGCTCCCTGCGGTTCTACTCATATAGGAATATTCAACCCCGAGTATGATTCATACGAGGATGTCTTCTTTGAAGACCTTCCTATCTTCTCCGGCGCGGCCCTGGCCCAAGACGGGCGTATCATATTTGCTCCCAACCTTTCGGATAATGTCGGTATCTTTGATATTGAAGAAAGTTCATACACAAACGGACCCGCTCACGAAGAGGGAGACTATGCGTTCAGGGGAGCGACCGTTGACGGTGACGGACGCATCATCTTTACCCCTTACGACTCGAGAAATATAGGAATATTTAACCCTGATGATGACAGCTATGAAAGCGGTCCCCCTCACGGGGAGCCTCCGGCGGCATTCTCCGGCGCGGCCAGGGCCGATGACGGCCGTATTATTTTCGCTCCCCACAGAACCCGCAGCGTAGGGATATTTGACCCCGAAGAGGACATCTATGAAACCGGGCCCAACCACTGTTCTCTGCATAGCGCATTCCGGGGCGGAGCAAAGGACGACGAAGGGCGTATTGTTTTCGCCCCAGCCGGTTCTTTGCATATAGGCATATTCGACCCCTATACGGATGAATTTGAAAGAGGTCCCTCCCACACCGAGGGCAAGAATCTTTCAAATGCTTTCTCCGGAGCGGTCAATGACGGAGAGGGTAACATTGTTTTTATTCCCCGGGGCTCTTCCAATATCGGAATATTTGATGTCGAAAATGATACATACGAAAGCGTTCCCGCTCACGGGGAGCATGTTGGAGGTTTCGACGGAGGAGCGCTAACCGATGACGGCCTTATAATTTTTGCGCCCTGCTGCCACGATAGGGTAGGAATATTTGATATATCTGAAAGCTCTTACAAGTGCGGCCCCGAATATAATGAACATGCGAATTCATTTTCCGGTGCAGTCAAAGCCGATGACGGCCGTATTATTTTTGTCCCTTATGATTCGGAACATATAGGAATATTTGAGGTCTCGGAAGATACATATAAATACACAAGCGGTCCCGCTCACGGAGAAGCAGAATCAAGCGCTTTCTCCGGCGCCGTCAGAGCCGATGACGGCCGTATTATTTTAGTTCCCAAAGTCTCTGAGCACATAGGAATATTCGATCCCGAGCATGACGAATACGAAAGGGGTCCGGCTCACGGAGAGGGGTCCAGCGCATTTATCGGCGCGGTCAAAGCAGATGACGGTAGTATCATCTTTATCCCCTACCGATCTAACAATGTGGGGATATATGATCCTGTAAACAATACCTATACTTCCGGCTCCGCCCACCTGGAAGGAAGGAACGCTTTTCACGGCGGAGTCCGCACCAGCGACGGCCGCATTATATTCATACCCTACAACTCTGATAATATCGGGATGCTCAGAATAAAATAAAACAGATAAAAAATAATCTTTCCAACGTTTCCACAAAACCCTCAAATTAAGCTGTAGTTCCTTCTGCCTTGATATGAGTTATTAAATATAATAATATGTTTCTGAACCTATGAAAATAAAATCAAAAATAAAATTTCTTAAAAAACTCGGCAGTCTCTTCAACAGAAAAGAGAAAATCGAGTTTACAGGTATAATGTTCGTCGCCTTCTTGATGGCCCTTTTTCAGGCCCTGGGAGTGGCATCGGTCATACCCTTTGTAAGCCTGGTAATGGACCCAACCATTATTAACGAAAACCCCTATCTTTCATGGACCTATAGCTTCTTCGGCTTTGAGCAGGTAAGGTCCTTCATCATAGCCGCAGGCCTAGCAATGCTTGCAATAATAATAATCGGCAACCTCATATCAGCCCTGGCCATATGGCTCAAGACCCGCTTCGCCTGGAGAAAAAACCACCAGCTTTCCACCGCACTGCTTGAAAAGTATCTTTCTCTGCCTTATTCCTACTTCCTGAACCAGAACACATCCGATTTAAGCAAGAATGTGCTCATGGAGACAAAAGAATTAACAAAAAGTTTCATGCTTCCTATCCTGGAGATCCTCATTGATCTAACCATAATATTTTTAATATTCATAACGCTCATACTGGTAAGCCCGGTCGCCACCATAACGGTTCTGGTAATATTTGCTTTATTCTACGGAATAATTTATAAATCCGGATTTCGCAGAAAGATAAAAACAAAGGGAAAAAAGAGGCTCAATGAAAACAGGGGTCGTTTCAAAGCCGCCTCCGAGGCCCTGGGAGGAATAAAAGACATAAAGGTCCTGGGGAGAGAAAAATTCTTCATAAACAAGTTTGCAGCTCATTCAATAAAGTTTTCGGATCTTCTGTCCTGGAATACTCTTGTCGGCAAGCTTCCGCGCTATTTCATAGAGATTATGGCCTTCGGCGGAGTGGTTGCATTTATACTAGTTCTTCTTATTACCGGAAGGACAACAGGCCAAATTATTCCCATGGTAAGTTTTTTCGCCTTTGCCGGCTACCGCATAATGCCCATAATGAACAGGATGGCAATTGCTTTCACAAGACTCCAGTTCAATACTGCCGTTTTAGACAAGATTCGCGGTGATCTTCTCACAGACAGAGGGGAGGTAAAAATTCCCGCCGAAGAAGTCAAAAATCTAAAATTCAAAAACAGCATAGAGCTAAAAAACCTCTCTTTTTCATACCCGAAGGCAAAAGAATATATTTTTAAAGACATAAACCTAAAGATAAATAAAAGCACCGCAGTTGCCATAGTGGGCCCCACCGGAACAGGCAAGACCACATTTGTGGATATAATTCTCGGGCTTCTCTCTCCCACCGAAGGCGAGCTCCTGGTGGACGGTGTAAGCATAACCCGGGAAAACATAAGAAGCTGGCAGCGCAATCTCGGCTACGTCCCCCAGCACATATATCTGTCCGATGATTCAATAAAAAACAACATAGCATTCGGGCTTCCCGAAGAGATGATAGATATAGACAGGGTAAAAAAAGCAGCCTCTATATCAAACCTGGACGGCTTCATAGAGAACGAACTCCCCAACGGCTATGACACGGTAGTAGGAGAAAGGGGAATACGCCTGAGCGGAGGCCAGAGGCAGAGGGTAGGGATAGCCAGGGCACTCTACAGCGACCCTGACGTATTGGTCCTGGACGAAGCAACAAGCTCTCTCGACGGCATTACGGAAGAGTCCGTAATGAAAGCAATGGACAATGTCTCAAAACTAAAGACCCTTATAATAATAGCCCACCGCCTGACAACAGTAAAAAAATGCGACGTAATCTACCTCCTGGATAAGGGGAAAATAGTAGCCACCGGAAAGTACGACAAGCTCATGAAAACCAGCAAACAATTCAGAGCTATGGCCAAAGAACTTTGATGTTTTACCCCCCCCCTCAAACATACATTTCGTAAAACCATTAAACGAATTGATATACATTTCGTAAAATTGTTTTACGAATTCAAAAAAAACCCCCACAATTTTCTAATGTAAAAATATTTGACAAACAACAGTTCTTCAATTACAATAACTATAAAAGTTAGTAATATAAATATAAATTATAGTAATAGAAAAAAATGCTTGAACCAATATTAGGAAATGAAACAGTAGAAAAAGTTTTGCTTTTCTTATCAGTTTACGGCGAGGGATATGGATCCCAAATGTCAAAGACATTTGCCATACCTATTCGAGGTATTCAGCAGCAGCTTGAGCGTCTTGAAAACGGAGGGGTTGTCGTTAGCCAGAAAAAGGGAAGAACCAGAATATATCAATTTAACCCCCGATATGTGTTTTTAGATGAATTAAAAGCTCTACTTGAAAAAACATTAAAAGTATTGCCGGAAGAGGAGATTAAAAAATACTATCGGAAAAGAACTAGACCCAGGAGAAAAGGGAAGCCTTAATGGAAAATATTAACTGGGAAGATATCGATATAAAAGAACTGGCCGGGATAATTTCTGAAGAAATGAGAGCTAACGGTATAAACAGCATACTTGTAGGAGGGGCTTGTGTAGTTGTTTATTCTGATAATGAATACACATCGTATGACTTGGATTTTGTGACATTCAGCAATTTAAATGAAATAAAACCGGTATTGGAAAAGTTAGGCTTTCGTCAAGAAGGGATTAGGCATTTTGTAAATAAAAGATGTAAATTTTACATTGATCTCAATCCTCCTCCTGTTTCTGTAGGAAAAGAAGATGTAATAGATAAATTTAATAAGCTTAAGACGAAAAATGGTGTAGTTAAATTATTTACCCCCACAGATTGTGTAAAAGACAGATTGGCTGCTTACTATCACTGGAATGACCCCGAATCGTTGGAGCAGGCTATTCTGGTAGCAAAAAGGCAGAAAATAGATATAAATGAAATAAAGAGATGGTCTGAAAAAGAAGAATCATTAGGAAAGTTTAATGAATTTTTTGAAATATTATCTAGCAAAGGCACATGATCCGAAAGATTGGACCAGTATTATGTGATGTACTATCTTTCATAAATTAAATAAGTTGCCAAAAAGAGGTTAATATTATTTTAGATAGATACTCACTAACCCCTGTTTAATTTCACAATGAATTCTAAGAAATGGTAAATTTTGTGCGATGACAATTAGAATTACCGATCAACGACAATTAGAATTGCCGATTTAATTGAATAAATTATTTAGGTTAAAACTAAAAGGTAAGGAGATTTAATTAAGTGTTTCTCATAAAAAATAATTTTTTTTTAGACCCTCTGATACTAAACTTTATAAATATATTAATTTAATTATAATAAAATCGGACATTTTAAAGTGCAGATTAAAAAAAGTAAAGAGGCAAAATGCTTAACATCGTATTAATTACCGCCAAGGGCGGTAATCTTTCAATGGAAAATAAAAACGTAAAAGAGATCTGCGGAAAGCCGTCTGTTTACTGGCCCATATCTGCAGCCCTATCTGCAGAGGAGATAGACGAAGTATTTGTTTCCACCGAATGCCCTCTGATAAAAAAGACCTCCCAGGAGTACGACGTAAAAATAATTGATCGCCCTGAAGAGCTTTCCAAACCCTTGTCCAACCACGGGGATGTTATAATCCACGGAGCAAAGGCAGCGCAGGAAAAAATAAAAGAGAAAATAAACACAGTTACTATTCTTCTGGGCAATACTGCTATGGTAAGTTCAGAAATAATCGATGAAACTGTGAAAAAAACATTATCCGAAGAAACCACCGATTCCTGTATGACCGTATGGAAAGCCCAGGATGACCATCCCAACAGGGCAATGGTGTTAAATAGCCAGGGATACCTGGAGCCTTTTTTAAAAAACATAACCCCGGACACTAACCGCCAAAGCTATACCGATGTTTACTTTTATGACCAGGGCCCCTGGACAGTCCGCATGTCTTCTCTTCTCCGCTCACAAAAGACCCGGGAAGGCCCGGGCCCCTGGTGGTGGATGGGAAAAAACTGTTTGCCGATAGAGAGGCTCTGGGTTACGGGGCGTGATACACATTCTCAGTATGATATAGATATAGCAGAATGGTGGCTTAAAAAATACAGGCTGGCAGGTAAAAGAAACCCGAAGACAGTAGATGATTACAAAAAGGAATAAAACAAAAATGGAATATTTTTATGAATAAAGTATTAATTACAACTTCATCTTTTGGCAAATATGATTCTTCAGTTCTAAACACATTAAAAGAAAAGGGATATGAAGTTAAATTAAATCCATATAAAAGAAGGTTAAAAGAACAAGAGCTGCTTGAATTGATATCCGATCTAAATCCCGTAGGAATGATTGCCGGGGTAGAACCTATTACCGCAAAAGTCCTTGACAGGGCAACTAACCTTAAAGTAATTTCCCGTTGCGGAATAGGCACGGATAATATAGATAAGACCGCTGCAAAAGAAAAAAACATTGTAATAAAAAACACTCCCGACGGTCCGACTCAGGCTGTTGCGGAGTTAATCCTGTCTTACATAACGGCCCTGTCCAGAAACCTGCTTATGGTTGATTCATCAATCCGCAGCGGCAAATGGGAAAGGCCCATGGGGAGGCTTTTAAGCGAACACACCCTGGGGCTTATCGGATGCGGCCGAATCGGAAGCCGGGTTGCCCGGCTTATGGCGCCGATGGGAGTTAATATAATCGGCTGTGATCCCTGCGTTAAAGAACATAAGATAATAAAACTAATTGATAAAGATAGATTAATTAAAAAGGCGGATATAATATCTCTACATATTCCCCATACCCAAAAGAACCATCATTTTGTAAACAGTGACTTTTTAAATAAAATGAAAAAAGGTACCTACATAATTAATGCCTCCAGAGGCGGCATAGTTGATGAAAACGCATTACACAGCGCACTTAAATCTAAACATCTTGCCGGCGCCTGCCTTGATACATACGAAAGGGAGCCCTATAATGGTCGGTTAAAGGAATTGCCTAATGTTATTCTTACCCCTCACATCGGTTCATATGCCAGGGGGGCAAGAATAGAAATGGAGAAAGATTCAGCATTGAATTTGCTGTCAGTGCTCACAAAAGGAGAGGATTAAAGTTATGAAAGTAATAGTTTTAGGAGGGTCCGGATACATAGGAAGCCATGTATCAGATGAGCTAACGGATAGGGGACATGAAGTAATAATCTATGATAGAAAAAAATCCCCATATCTCAGGGAAGAGCAGGAAATGATAATAGGGGATATCACAGACTCCAACAGGCTTGAAAAAGCGGTTGAAGGATGCGATGTTGTTTACAACCTGGCTGCAATAGCAGATATAAACGAGTGTATTGAGAAACCCATAGATACGGTAAAATATAATGTGCTTGGAAATGTTAACGCCCTGGAAGCAGCCCGAAAGGCAAAAGTACAGAGATTCATCTATGG
>PWEK01000083.1 GCA_003553445.1 Elusimicrobiota bacterium | reverse complement strand
CCTGGGAGGGTTTCACTCCGAGGGAGTGGGAGAGCTTTTAAGAGAGCATGAGATACCCTATACATTGATACTGCCTTCTGTGGAATCGCACACCTCCGAGGTAATAGAGAACTACTACCGGTTTTTGAGGGGGGATAACATGCTCACCTACAGCGAGCTGGTGGATGAGCGCCTGGCGGTAAAGACAATGTTTAATGAGCAGTGGTTTAAGGTTGCTGTTGGAAAAAAGACTCTCAGTGAGGCGATGGATCGGCGCAAATTCAGAGATAAGGTTGAAGGATTTCTATCCGGATGGAAGGGGCTTGAGCTTATAGACGTGGCGGTTGAGAAGAATGATATTTATTATAAGATTCGAGTCGGGGATTCTGATATAACCATATATCATGAGAAGGAAAAGCAGGATCTCAGGATAGCGGGAAAGGCCGAATCAAGAAGGGTCTTTGAAAAGCAGTACTGGAGAGATGTGAAAGAAGATGTTCATTCTGTTGGAAGAGATAAATTGGAACTAAGTGATGCCCCGGCAGGGGTGGTTTTTGGCCTGGTAGGATTAAGTGAGCTGGGGGATGGTATTTTTCCTGAGGAACTAAAGAGTGTTTTAAGTGAGAATGGGAGAGAAATAGATTATGTTAAGATTGATGGAAAAGTATATGTATTCAACCCGGCCCTGGTTAAAGAAAAGGTAAAAAAGGCAAAGAAGCAAGGATATTTAGAAAAAGAGTATGATGTGTTGTCTGCACAGGAGATTGTTAAGAGAGTTTTAACTTCGAAAGTAAATGAAGAGAAATATCTTTATGATATTCTGCGGGGTGTTCCCGAGGAGGACGCAAGACCTCAAGTAAATGAGTCGGCAGGGATAACGGTGGGACCCGGCGGAGAGGTAGCGCGGGTACTGCCGAGTGAACAAAAAACAGAAGACGGAAGTCTTAGCTGGATTTCTAAAAGCTTTGATGATAGTTCAATTCTCAGTGATTTAGCACGGCTTCGGGAAATAATAAGGGAAGGCCCTAAAAGGGAGTATGAAAGTAGACAAATGCAGTTGCCGGAAGCTGCAGATTACGTGTGGGGTATTTTTGATTCAATTGCAGTATTGTTATCAAAAATAAAAAGTTTTTTTGAATTAATGGGTTTTGGCGATTCATTTTCTGAGACCCCAGGTGATGCTTCGCAAGAATCAGACGATAAATATTTCGGCTTTCCAAGAAGAACATTTTTAAAATTAATTGGAGCAGCATCAGCAGCATTATTATCAACGGGGTGTCCGATTGTCGACGAACCTGAAGAACCGTCTCATCCGTCCGCTCCTCCCTACAGAGCCGAAGAAAATTATCTTTCACTTGAAAACTGGACTGCTTTCACAGGTGATGTAAGGCCCGAAAACATTAATGAAATAGGTGCTTGGAAAATACCCTCAACGGACGGATGGGTTCGGGGAAATCTTCAGAAAAAATTGCCTGTCCCGGAGGGATTAAAAATTACTCTTACTCTCTATTCAGATGAACCTTTTAACGGGAATCTTGAGTGCTATCCCGTCTGGCAGTATCCGGATAAGTATCCAATAGAAATAGAAGAAAATCAAACCGGAAGATGGGTTGAAATAGAATTGGATTTGCCGGCCGATGCCGTGGGAGAAGAAATTGATACTGTTGCATTTTCGTCAGATGATGAGGCCATGCCGTCATTTTATATCGGCGGTATGCATGTATATAGCGAAAAAATTGGACTGCCGGGGGACATAGATGAGAATCTGAGAAGAGAGATACTTCATCCCACATTAAACTATTTTCTTGACACACGGACATTTCACGAATCAGGCCTTCCCTTCACCGCTTATAAATCCGGTGACCGGGCTCGTTTCGGATATGCCCGTCCGGCTGAATGGGGATACGGACTTAACGGAGTTATCCTGGCGGCTGAAGAAGGCCTTATCGATGAAGAAGTAGCTGTGGGTTTAATAATGAAGGGAATTGAAACTCTTGACAGGTTGCAGGGTGATCTCTCTGAGTTTAAGTGGGGAACGTTTTATTCATTTTTTAAGATGACTGATGATGCCGGAGATGACGTACAAATATCTCGGGATCCGGATAATAATATGATGGCATCGGATGATAATGCTTTGCTTTGGGGAGCCCTCAACATTACAGAAGGATGGCTTCGTGAGAGAAATTTTACTGATGAAGCCAAAATGGTGTCAGATGTTAAGGGGAAACTAAACATGGAAATATTTCTCCAGGAAGTTGGCGGGGAACTTCGAATTGCTCATTATATTGATTCCGATACCGGAGAGTTGTCGGACGGCTATTGGAATGTTTTTGCAAACGAGGGGGGTATGATTGCTTTTTTAGGTTATGCTATGGGCTCCTTTAGCCTGGAGCAGTATAAAAGGATAGTTAATTCACAAAAGCGCCAGCCGGCTTCATGGGGTACCGTCAAAGTACATGAAGCGACCTGGTTTAATGTGGGGTTTGTATTAATCCAGAGGCTGATAGCCGGATTTCCAATGTTTGGCTATGGATTAAAAGGTGTGTATGGAAAAAGATCATTTATTCCGGCTATAACTGCGCATCGCAATTATGCGGAAGAACTCGGCATTGATTATCCCGGGTTTTCTTTCCCCATGACACAAAAAGATGGCGGGGATTATATTTCAGATTTTTATATACCTCCCAATATCAGCGGTCAGGGAACATCTGACTTCAATCATCTTACTCCTCACGGCCTTCTTATTCCGTTTGCTGCGTCTAATGAATCCCCCACCGAACTTCTCAGGTGGTGGTGGGATAGAGTAATAAATTTAAAAAATGACCCAAATAACTATTTTGATCCCTTTTTGGGGTTTGAGACTATTTGTTCACCTTATTTCTATAGCCCGGAACATCCTTATAGGGGGGCGGATGATGGCCGGGGTGTTTATGCCCTTCTTGATCAGTGGTATACAGTAGCTTCGGTTTATGAGGGGCTTGTTCGCAGGCGGGGGAGTGAAAGGACACTTTATGATTTTGCAATGCGGGTTCCTGGTTATACAGACAAAGTTAATAATGCGTTAGAATTTCTATATGATTCCACTGAAAGGAAGAGTCATTCTGAGTATGATGAAGGCTATCCGCTTGGTTTAATGCCTATTTGGGAGAGAATTTTAGGTGCGGAATTCTTCAGGAGTAATTCGTCTATGGCTCATCTGATTGGTATGGCCGGTGAGAATGCTTTCATAGTGGGGCTTGTTGCGGTCGCGTCATACTTTGCGTTGCCGGCACTTGGCACTATAATTGCTTTTTCCGGCTTATTTGCCCTGTTTCACACAAAAGCTTATTACGGCCTTCGCTCATATCCCATAGAGGTAAGAACACTGCCTGTTACTTCCAGAATAAAACATTATTTTTCGATCTTTTCACTTGGGGTAAATATGACAGCTGTAGGAATGATACTGCTTCCGATAAGTCCTTTTATTGGTGTTATGGCGGCTTTTTCAGTCGGGTTTGGAATTCATACAATATATAATTATGCAGTAATGGAGGATTTGAATGTAACGGATCAGTTGGCGTTATTAGAAGAAAATGTAATAGAAATTATTTATGTTCTAGGAAAAAACCCGGATGGTTATCAAATTGAAAGGTTAACTGAAAAACTGAGACGTCTCCTTTCTACCTATGTAGAATTAAAACTTACCCCTGAACAGGCAGATGTAATTATTAACGCGATAGAAGAAGCAGATGACGATAATTCGCGACAAAAATTAGCGTACACGCTGACGCCGGATCTTGAGGACACCCCGGAATTAATAAATAAAGTTATTTCCGTAATGAAAAAAACAGGCGACAGTGATATGAAATGGGCTCTGGCGAAAGCATTGGCCAGGGCTCTTGAGAAAAATTCGAAAATACTTGGCGAAGTTATCACCGCAATGAAAGAAACGAATGAAGAAAGTAGCATAACGCCGGGAGAAACAGGAAAGCCGGTTGAGGACTTATTAATAGAAGCCCTGGATAATAGAGTTGAATATTACCGATTTGCAACCATCAGAGCCATGTTAAGGTTAGGAATAAAAGGGCCTGAACTGCCTCCCCTTAAGGAAGAGCCAGTCAGTGTTGATATTAAAGAGTTATTAAAAGAATTCGCGGACAGGAATCCTTCCAACCCCAGATTTATCTCCAGAAGCCTGGTTTATGACTTGGATGATGGAAACATGCTAGTATTTAAGTTTTTAAGAGAAAACGAGGAACTATCTAATCTGGAGCGGGAGGCGCGCTGGATGAGATATATGCAAGAAGAGCTTCCTTCACCGGGGGTGGAGTTTGAAATACCGACCCCGCTTTCTTACTCCGACAGTTATTTGTTCGATATGAAAATTCCTATAAGAATTCCAAGAGAGCTGAATCTTTATCATAAAAAAGTTGCGATAGGTTTTGTTGTTTCTTCAGATTATTTCTCCTATCCAAACGAACCTTCGAAAGTGGACGGTGAGGAGTTTAAGGAAATAATGTTAAGATCGGCTTATTTAATGGGATATTTAAATTCTTTAGGAATTATTCATACTGAACCGATTTCTTTATTTCATAATCGTGTGCGATCCGATTCCAGAGCTGATATGGGGAAATATCGTTGGTGGCATAAAGGAAGGCTTGATAAATGGCTCGAATCCAGTGATTATCCCAATTTCGGTAACACCGGTATAAGGGACTTTGAACATTTAATATCATGGGGAAGAGATACCCCTCCGGCCGGTTACGAAGACAGCCAGGGTTTATACCATATTATGGGAAGTCAGCTGTTAAGTTTGCTTCTGGTTTCCGGCAGTTACTTTCGCAATAAAGACAGAACCCTTATGGGCTACGATTCGGATAATAAGCCTGTAGATGCCACTGGATTTTTTGAGAAGGAGCTTTTTAGGGAAATTGTTGAAGGAATTTTTTTAAATTTTCACAGGGGATTCACGGGAGAAGAGCTTTCGGTTTCTGAGTCTTTAAATATGCATAATCTTATTCGTAGAATGTATGAAGAGATGGGCAACGATGTTTATATGGAGGAAATTATAAGATTACCAGACTATTGGGTAATGTCTGAGGAAGAGATTAAAGAGACCTTTGAAAGCAGTGGGTATTCTGAAAAAGAAATATATGAATTTAGAAAAGAAGGAGCGGATATTCCTATCTACACCGGGCCTCATCTGGGAGGATTTAACGATGAAATATCTTTGCCTGAGATGATTAATTCTATAAGTGCTGTGTCAATGTTAACTTTGTGCGGAAGATGTAAGAAGGAAAAATTAAAGGCTGAATCCCGGGAAAGCGACGCTCCGAAAGGATCATACTCACTGATTATTCCTTTGTTCTTTGCTGGAGAAGGCCTGGGGGTTTTTGGTTTTGGAGAAACAGCAGATCCCTCCGTATATGAAAACTTTACACTGATAGTAGGTAATATGCTTCAGGCCTTTTTATTTCCCTCCATAGCGGTTTTGGCTGCTATTGGAGGATTTATATTTGTTATTAAGACGATATTGAATCGGTATTTTTCAAATTATAATGAACGAAAAGTTAATAAGATGGCAACAGGGGAAGAACCCGTAAATCCAAAAGAAATGTCCCGTCGCACTTTTCTGGGTGTGTTAGCCTCTTTTACATTGGGCTGGGGCTGCGTTCACCGGGGCGGCTATGTAGATAAAAAAACTTTAAGAAATTTCGAAGGGGATTCATCTGTGAATTTTTCGTCCGGGAAACTTCCCGATTTTGAAAAAGTAAAGAACATTTTATCAGCTCATTCCCCTGAGATAAAAGGTCTTTTTGAGAGCGGTTACCCTAAAATAAAGGTATCTATGGAAAGAATTAAAGATGTTCCGGAATATTCCCTTCTTTCTGAATTGCCTGCTCACGATAATATGAGGGGTATGGTACAGCCCCGGCAAATCAAACCGGGAAACCGAAACCTCTTCTTCCATATTTACATAGACCCCGAAACAGATTCCAATTTCGGCAGTTTTCTTTCAGTTATAACACACGAGCTTTTTCATGTATATTCCATAAACAGAGAATTCAGTAAATCCGGGGAAGAGAAACCGTGGTTGGATGAGGAGATTTATGTTGAAATTAAAACCAGGGAGGTTATAGAAAACCTCTTGAAGGATAAGCAGTTCCTGGAAGAATATCCGGATGCCGCTGAAAGGCTAAAGGGAGAACTCTTAATTATAAACAAGAACCTCAGCACTTACGGAATTGCAAAGGCACACATTGATTATCTAGATGAAAACAAGGGGAATCTCAAGAGTTTTTCAATATCACTATTGAAGAAGATATACCAAGAGACGGAAGACTACTACAAAAATTTTCCCGACCGGCGATTTCTGGAATACATGAAAAAAATAGAAAAAATCATTAAAGAAAGAGATACAGAAGAAATCCAGTCCCTGGCAGTGAATAATTTTAATATCGGAGATATAACCATAAAGCAGACGCTTGAAAGGGGTATGGCACCCCAGGGTTTCTTTGATAATTTGGATGACGAGGCATTGGAAGAGATATCGACTGCAGTAAGCGGAGGTAATTGCGCCCCTCTGGAAGATTTCAACGGTATAGTTTCGCAAACCAGACAGCAGCCGGTAACCTTCTTTGTTATAAATTCTCCGCCTCAGAGGGCTCCGCCGGTATTTATATACAGGCAAAAAGACGATCAAGGGGCTTTGAATATATATTTCTCTCCGGAGGCGAAAGAGCTATTCAGCCAAACATTTTCACCTGATGAGCTTGGTGTTGTGCTTGAGGCAGTTATTCTGCACGAAATAAAAGAACTCGAATTAATATCTCGAGGGGAATACGAAGCTGAGAATATCCGTAGGGAAACCCTGTCAGCTCAAAGAGGTGCTGAGGGGTATGAAAAAATAAAAGACAAACTGGAGCAT
>PWEK01000019.1 GCA_003553445.1 Elusimicrobiota bacterium | reverse complement strand
TCCGGCGACGATAAGGCCAATAATTCCGGGCAGTTTAAATTTTTCTGCAATAAGAGGCGCTATAAGTGCCGTCAGCATTAATAGTGCAAATATAAGCACCGGATCTGTTGCGTTTATTATATTATTTAGCATCTTTTCCCACCAGTGTTATCATCAGAATTAAGAATACAAATATTTATAATTTTTATCAAATTAAGAACTAAATTTAATTGAAGTGTAATTTAAAATTTATTTTCTTTTTTTTACTTTCCGTATTTTTAAGTAAGTTGACCTTTGGACACTCTTTTGAAAACCATATTCCTTTTTTTGCTCTTATTGAAATAAGTTCAAAACAGCCCTGGCCATTCCAGCAAATAAAGCAGCTCCGATTAGGATAAAACTGGTTCCGACAGTTATTGCCTTTGTAGAGGTCTGAAGCCGAGTATAGGTGTCAGGCATTCTGACCAGCCCGAAACACGCCAAAATATCGTAAAGAATACCTATTGAGATAAGTGTATATCCTATATACTCATTCATCAAAATTTTTTCCTTCAAGGTATTTTCCGAGAGCCAGAGAACCTATAAAGCTTAGCAGAGCCCATCCAATGGCTACGCTCATGTAAAAATCCCTGCCGGTAAATATACTCAGCAGCGTGCAGAAACCAACAAGGATTATGCCCATGATTTCTATGGCGACAGTTCGGTCAGGTGCTGTAGGCCCGCGAGCCATTCTAAGAAAACAAAGAAAAATACCGAATGTGAGAATCCCAAGACCCGAATATATAAAAATATGCATATCAGTCCTCCTCAAAAATCTTCGTTAAATAAGGTTCAAATTTTCCGGCAATCAGCTCCCCCGCTTGATTTTTCTCAATCGTTTTAACCTGTATCCAGTGAACATAGAGGATGCCTTCGGAAGTTGCTTCAACAGTAAGTGTTCCCGGTGTCAGTGTGATACAGTTTGAAAGCATTGTAATTGCGGCAGGGTTTTTAAGGTTTGTCTGTATTTTTACTATACCCGGTTTTATCGGCAGTTTAGGGTGTATTACAAGATAGGCAACCTGAAAACTTGATTTCAGGCAGTAATAAATGAAAACCGGTATGAATTGAAAAAAATACAGCCATCTGCGGATGCTAAGTATTCTACTCGGATATTTTGAAAAGTCTCTGCCGAATATTAAAGATGATGCAAGGGCTGCTGCTGCGCCTGTTAAAACTGCCATAATATCCCATTCACCGGAAATTGGGCAGTAAGGCCATGAGAGAAGACACCATAGTATTAACGATATTACAAATACCTCAAGTTTGCTTTTCATTTTTTAATACTTTCAGGTTTCTGTTCATGTATAGGTATAATGTTTGTTCTTGCCGGCTCCAGAAACCTTTGCCTTAACACAGGTAAAAAGAGAAGACTGCTTGCTAAGCACATAAAAGAGAGAAATAAAATAGGTGTTTTCATAAAACCGGGAATATTTTTCAGTTCCAAAGAGGTTTTTAACTTTAGCAAGTCTTTTTTTGTTAATGATAATACTGTGTGTACAGCTGCTGCTGAGGCAATTATTCCGGCAATGATGCCGGGCAGACCTCCTGTCATGAAACAGGCGGCGATAATCATCAGCTTGCTGATAAAACCCCCGAAAGGCGGTATTCCCGCAAGGGAGAAGATGCCGGCTTTCGATACGGTTGGGTAATCTGTATTTGAATCTTTTTCTTTGCCGGATAAATATTCATAAACACCTTCTTTGAGAAATAAGACCGGTGTGAAAATCAGATAATTTATGATATGAAACAAACTGCCTGTAGCTGCAAGAGCGGCGGCTTCCGGGGCTGTTTGGTGTACAATGGGGGATCCTCCAAGTCCGAGACCAAGAATAATATATCCTATTTGAGATATGCTGTGATAGGAGATGGTTTTTTTATAAGTCTCTGCTGAATAAGCGTAAAGTGTTCCGAAGACAACGGATATAAGGCCGATGAATGCGATTAAATAAGGCAGCTGTGTAATAGAATTAAATACAGCGTAAGCAGTGCGAAGCATTGCATATACCCCTGTAGAAGTGATTAAAATGGTTGATATTGCGGCCGCGGCGGGAGAAGGAGCGGTCTCAAGAGCATCAGGCTGCCATATGTGAAATGGAATGACAGCTGCTTTAATTCCGAAACCGATTACCATCATAAAGGCCGAGAGGGTAAGCGGATTGAAAAAAGAGTTATAGGAATGCAGGTTGGTTATCTCTGCACCCAGGTGTGCAATATTCACCGTTCCGTAAAGTGCATAAAGAATGGCTATTGAAAAAAGAGTCACAGCTGATGCCAGCGCGCCAAGAACGGTAAATTTTATGGCAGCTGATAGGCTCCTGGAGCTGCAGCCGAATCCCACCAGGATATAAGAAGAGATGGCTGCAAGTTCTACATAAACAAAGCGGTTGAAAATATCCCCGGCAAGCAGTGTGCCGTTTATGCCGGCAATCATCATAAAAAAAAGAACATAATAGCGATTGCGGGACGTATATATGCTCATGTACTTTACTGAGTATAATATCAATAGGAAACCAACCGATGAAACACCGATGAGCATTAGCCAGCTGAAAGAGTCTATATACAGGCTGATTCCCATAGGAGGATTCCACCCGCCCATTTCATATATTCCTTCGTAGCCAAATAGAAAAATCACATTAAGCAGTATGACTCCGGCAGAAAAAACTGCAATAATATCTGAAACCCTGTTAAGTTTTTTTGGTAGAAGAGCTGTTATGAAGCCAGTCCCCAGGGGAACGGCAACAGTGAGAGGAAGTAAAGTGTTCATCAGGATCTTTCCTTTTGTTTTTTTATTATTTCATCAATATTATATGTTCCGTATGTGTGGTATAATCTCAGGGAAATTGCTACCATAAGTGCAAGAACACTGAGGCCTATTACTATTGATGTTATTACCATCGCTTGCGGGAAAGGATCAACCGATTGCGCGGTTATAACGGCTTTGTCAGCTTCGGAAGTTAAGATAGGGGCTATTCCGTTGTTTCTGTAACCTGCAATAACCAGAAACATGTTAACGGCATTTTCAACTATTGATATTGAAATTATTATTTTTATAAGGTTTCTCTGAGTGATGATGCCGAACAGTCCGATAAGAAAAAGAAATGAGGTGAGGATATAAAGCATTTCAGTTTTCTTCCATTGTTTGAATTTCTTTATCTTTTCTGATCCGGAGAACGCTTATGAATAGAATAATGAGAAAAACTGATGCGCATATCTTAACCCCTATGGCAATATTGATTATTAAGATTGTCCCCCCGCTTATAAGCTGCAAAGGTTTTCCCGGCATAAGTTTCTGCAGAAAGTTTGAAAAAAATACTCCCGTAAAAAAAATGCCCGATAATGCCAGGGAAAGAAAAACAAGCGCCCCTGAGGCATCAAGCTTTTTTGCAAGTCCGTATGGCAGCCTTTTAAGGGCAGCATTTTTTCCGCGCGCCAGCAGTGCCAGTATAAAGGAACATGCCAGAATAACGCCCCCCGGAAATCCTCCGCCTGGAGAAATATGACCATATAAAATTATATATATTCCATAAAGAAATATAAAGGGAGAAACCCATCTTGAGATAACTACTGTAATCAAACTTCTGTTTTTCATTTTTCTTTTTTCCCCTTTTTTCTAAGAAGCACTATACCCCCTGTAACCGCGGTGAAAATTACAGTTGCTTCTCCAAGTGTGTCGTAAGCCCTGAAATCCAGCAGTATTCCGGTTACAAGGTTTGCCGATCCTGTTAAAGTTAATCCATTTTTTATGTAAAAAACGGATGCTGCGTCAGAAACCCTGTCCATTACAGAAGCGCCAAAAGAGGGGAAATTATTCAGTGAAACTATGAATAATCCGAAAATTAAAAATATTGCTGCAGCTGCAATTGCTGTTTTTGGTTTTTTAGATTTTTCTGAAGTCAATTTCAGACTGAATGAAATTGTTACTTTTATCAATAAGACAAGAGAAACAACCTCAACCACAATCTGGGTTATTGCAAGATCGGGTGCGCCAAGCAGAAGATATGCTATGCTGCTTCCAAAACCTACAGCTCCGGCGGCAATTACGGCTGAGAGAAGTTCTTTCGTAAAAAGCGCTACTGTTGACGACAAAATCATAAAAAAGAGAATAGCGGAAAGAAGGGGTTCTGTCATTGGTTCCCTTTCCTGTTAAGTGTGGTTGTTGTGATTTTTATACTCAGCATAATTTTTTTATATAGATTACAAATTTTTTAGTACATATTCAAATTTTTATTTGTTTGATTTTTAGCTAAATATAGTTAAAATCTACATACAATGAATAAAAATAATGAAAAAATCCAGTGTTCACAGATAATAAATACTTATTCTCCCGATGCGGTGATTGAGGAAGTAAAGTTTAATTTTATCCTGAACTACCCGGTACGCAAATTTATTTCAATGCGTAAAATATTCTCTATAACAAAAAAACTTTTTAAGGGAGATTTTCCAGGGTACAGAAAATGCGATACTCCTTATCACAATATTAATCATGCATTTGATGTACTGCTTGCCCTTTCCAGAATTATTGACGGATATAACATTTCAGAGAAAAAGCTGGATGTGGAGAAGGTCAAATCCGCACTGACCGCTTCTTTATTTCACGACTGCGGATATATAGTAAAATCGGGATCCCCCGCAAATACCGGTGCGGAATATATGAAGGATCATGAAAAAAGAAGTATCGATTTCATCCGGGAAAATTTGGCGGGAAAAGTATTAAGCATGAAAAATGCCGGGGCTGTCTGCCGAATGATAGAATGTACGGATATTAACAGAAAAATTGAAGATATAAATTTCAAGGACGAGCAGGAAAAGCTTCTGGCCGGAATGCTTGCTTCGGCGGACTACATAGGTCAGATGTCGTCCAGAACTTACCTTGAAAGGCTTCTTTCTCTTTACAAGGAGTTCAAACAAAGCGATTTGTCTGTCTATGAATCAGAGTATGAGCTGCTTAAGAAAACTGTTGACTTCTACCGCAAGACAGTATTATCCCGTTTGGATAATGATTTTTCAGGAGTATATAAGTATGCAAGGGTTCATTTCCGAGAAAGATATAATGTTGACAGTCCGTTGTATGTGGAGGCTATAGAAAATCAGATTCAGTATCTTGATAGTATAATGAGAAAACATCCGGATGAATACAGGAAGAAACTCAGAAGACGGGAGTGCGGGCAAGAGTGAAAATTGTTGCCGCGCAGTTAAATCCTGTAGCAGGAGACATAAAAGGAAACCTAAATAAGATAAAAGGTGCATATAAAAAGCATAGTTCGGATGCAGAACTTATTGTTTTTCCTGAACTTTTTATTACAGGATACCCCCCAAAAGATCTTCTGAAAAGACCTTATTTCCTTAGGTGTGTTGATGAGGGCATAGAAGAATTGAAAGAAATCACGCAGGACTGCCGGTGTGGGCTGATATTAGGCGCCCCGGTCTCTGTTGAAGGAGAGAAAAAAAAGCTTCTAAACAGCGCTGTTTTCATATATAACGGGAGAAAAATCGCTTCGCAGCCTAAATCCTTTCTTTCCGAGAATGATTTTTTTGATGAGAGAAGATATTTTATTCCCGGGAAAAATGTTAGGGTTTTTGAACATATGGGAAAAAAAATCGGATTGACTGTAAGCGGAGATTTATGGATGGGTGCTGACAGAAAAAACTGCCCGGCGGGAAAACTTGTTTCCGCCGGAGCTGAGATTGTTATAAATATTTCAGCATCACCTTTCTGCATCGGCGAAGAAGAGAAAAGGCTCCGTTTTTTAAAAAACCATGCTTTAAAAAACAGGGTTCCTTTTTTGTTTGTTAATCAGGTGGGAGGTAATGATGAGCTTGTTTTTGACGGAAAGAGCTTGTATATAGACGAAAATGGGCGCATATCTAAAGCATTCAGGGGCTTTAACGAGCAGGTAGAACTTGTAGATACGGAATCTGAGGCGGCCCAAGAACGTGAAATAACTGAAGATTCTATTTCTTCGGTATATAACGCCCTGGTATTGGGGGTGAGGGATTATGCTTGTAAATGCGGTTTTTCGAAAGCAGTCCTTGGAATATCAGGTGGTGTGGATTCTTCTGTTGTCAGCGCTATTGCCGTAGCCGCTTTAGGCAGAGAGAACGTAAAAGGTGTTTTCATGCCTTCTCGTTACACCTCCTGCGATAGTCGTGAACTTGCAGAAAAACTGGCTGCGAATATTGGAATAAATTTAATAACAATTTCCATAGACGCTTTATACGAAAAATTCTCGGAAGAACTTTCCGGTTTTATTAAACCTGAATCCGGTGTGAATACTGCCTTTGAAAACATCCAGGCAAGGATAAGGGGGAATATACTTATGGCTTTATCCAATGAAAACGGATGGCTTGTACTCTGTGCCGGAAATAAAAGCGAGCTGGCGGTGGGGTATACTACTCTTTACGGAGATTTATCAGGGGGACTCGGAGTTTTGTCTGATGCTTCAAAGACTATGGTTTACAGGCTTGCTGAATATATAAATTCCGGCAGCGTCACCATACCGCGGGAAATAATCAGCAGGGCACCTTCCGCAGAGTTGAGACCTTGGCAGAAGGATACAGACACTCTTCCATCATATGATATATTGGACGGGATACTTCAAAAATATGTTGAACTGAGCATGTCCCCGGAAGAAATAATCGAGTCGGGTTATAAGGAAAAGATTGTATATGAGGTAACAAGAGCTGTTGTTAAGAACGAGTATAAGAGAAGGCAGGTGCCGCCGGGCCTTAAAATTACAGAGAAGGCCTTTGGGGACGGCAGAAGAATGCCGATAGCAGGGAGATATTTATGAATGTTGATTTAACTGAAAACTTTAAGGGTTTTTTAGAAGAAGGGATAAGAAGGCTTCCGGAAATTGCAACTATAATCATTGTTCTTGTAATTTTGACATTTCTTATAAAATTTATTTTTTTCAGAGTGGAAAAATATGTTATAAAAAAAACAAGCGAAAAAGCTAAGTCACCCGCAGAATATGAAAAAAGAATCAGTACTTTGATGGATGTGTTTGGGAAATTTATTAAAGTTATACTCTGGACCATTGGATTTATGCTTATACTGAGCTCAATGGGGGTAAATATTGGCCCCATACTCACTGCGGCCGGGGTTTTCGGGCTGGCTATAAGCTTCGGAGCGCAGAGCCTCGTTAAAGATTTAATAAACGGGATTTTTATTCTGATGGAAAATCAGGTGCGGGTAAACGATGTGGCAATAATTAACGGTACGGGAGGGCTTGTTGAATCAATAAACCTGCGAACCATTATACTGAGGGACTTGGCCGGGATTGTGCACGTTTTTCCAAACGGGTCGATTAATACACTTTCAAATTTGACAAAGTCGTTTTCCGCATATGTTTTTGACATAGGTGTGGCCTACAAGGAAAACACGGACAGGGTCATTGAGGTTATGCGCAAGGTCGCCGATGAACTTCAGGCAGATGAGGAGTACGGGCCTAAAATAATTGAACCGGTTGAGATATTCGGCGTAGACAGGTTTGCGGATTCTGCGGTGATAATTAAGGGAAGAATAAAAACTGAGCCGCTGCAGCAGTGGGCAGTGGGAAGAGAATTTAACGGAAGGATTAAAAAAGCCTTTGACAGAAACGGAATCGAAATCCCGTTTCCTCATACAAGTTTTTATTTCGGTTCTGAGTCAAAGCCTATCGAAATATTAATGAAAAAGGCCGCTGATGATACCGATAGGGATGACTTATAGTAAAATGTCTATGGAAATAGAATAATTGAGTAATCTGAAACAGTACTTTTCCCAGGTTCTTTCAGATATGTACGGAATCCTTACAGTGTTTGCGGCTGCGGTAATTCTGACAGTAATTGTAAGGCTTTATATAGCAAAATTGCAGAAATACGTGTTAGCCCGGAAAGAGAGGAAGGTAAAGCAGCCGGCTGAGTATCAGAAAAGGGTGGAAACCGTTTTTAGGGTATTAGGCAAATTCGCATATTTTGTTATATGGACTGTGAGTATAATGATTGTTCTGAGTATGATTGGGTTGAGTATGGGGCCAATAATTGCTCTCTTGGGTATTTTGGGCGCAGCAGTCGGTTTCGGTTCGCAGGGCATTATAAAAGATTTAATAAACGGTTTTTTTATTATACTGGAAAATCAGATAAGAATAGGAGATGTTGTGGCTGTTAACGGAAAAGCCGGCGTTTTAGAAGAAATTGATCTGAGAAAAGTCGTATTAAGGGATGTTTCCGGTGCGGTCCATATTTTTACAAACGGTTCAATAGAAAAGCTTTCCAATATGACTAAGGGTTTTTCAGCGTATGTTTTTGAAATAAGGGTTGCCTATAAGGAAGAAATAGATAAAATTACCGGTTTAATATGCGAGGCGGGAGCGGATTTGAAAAAGGATCCCGTTTTGGGTCCAAAAATTCTGGATAAAGTTGAAGTATTCGGTCTGGACAGATTTGCCTCCTCATCTGTTATAATAAAAGGAAGAATTAAAACACTGCCCCGGCAGCATAGAACAGTAGGCAGGGAGTTCAACAGAATAATAAAAAATATTTTTGATGAAAACGGGGTAGAAATTCCATTTGCGCATAAAAGTTTTTATTTCGGGAGCGATTCTAAGGAAATTAAAACGATAATAAAAGGCTGATATGCGGGGGTTTTTTTATTTAGCTGAAGTATAATTGATTAAGTAAACGGAGAATTATTAAAAGAAAGGAATAAGAGCAATGGGTGAGATAAAAGATGCAGGCCTAAAGGAAAAAGGCAAAAAAAGGATACAGTGGGCTGATAATGAGATGCCGGTTCTCGGTCTTATCAGGGAAAGGTTCGGTAAGGAAAGGCCATTGGAGGGCATGGGGGTCTCCGCATGTCTTCATGTAACTGCTGAAACGGCGAACCTGATGAGAACTTTAAAGGAAGCCGGAGCGGATGTTGTTCTCTGCGCTTCAAATCCCCTCTCTACGCAGGATGATGTGGCTGCTGCATTGAATGAGCATTACGGAATTTCCACTTTTGCGATAAAAGGAGAAGATACTAATACTTATTACAGGAATATTCAGGAAGCCATAGAGGTTGAGCCGGCTATAACGCTGGATGACGGCGCGGACCTGGTGTCTACGATTCACTCCGAGTATGAGGAGCTTTCTTCCGGAATAATAGCCAGTATGGAAGAGACAACAACCGGGGTTATAAGGTTGAGGGCGATGGATAAAGACGGTGCATTGAGGTTTCCTGTGATTGCTGTAAATGACGCAGATACAAAACATCTTTTTGACAACCGATACGGAACCGGACAGTCTACGGTTGATGGCATAATAAGGGCTACGGACATTCTCTTTGCCGGAAAGAAGGTGGTTGTATGCGGATACGGCTGGTGCGGAAGGGGCTTTGCAATGCGGGCGAGAGGAATGGGGTCACATGTGATTGTATGTGAAATTGATCCGGTTAAGGCGCTTGAAGCCGCAATGGACGGGTTTGACGTTATGCCTATGGATAAGGCGGCGGGAATTGGAGACCTTTTCTGCACGCTTACAGGCAATGTTAATGTTATTGACAAACAGCATTTTGAGTCAATGAGGGATGGCGCCGTTGTGGCTAATTCCGGCCACTTTAATGTGGAGCTGAACATTAAAGCTCTGAAAGAAATAGCTGTTGAAGTAAAAAAAGGCATAAGAGAGTATGTGGATCAGTACATTCTTCCGGATGGAAGGAAAATAAATCTTCTGGCTGAGGGGCGTTTAATAAATCTATCTGCCGCGGAAGGCCATCCTGCCTCCGTTATGGATATGAGTTTTGCGGTTCAGGCGCTTTCTTCAGAATATGCTGTAAAGAACAGAAAAAAGCTCAAACCTGTGGTTTATTCGGTTCCGGATAAAATAGATAATACAGTTGCCGAGCTTAAACTCAAGTCAATGGGTATCGGTATAGACTCTCTTACACCACAACAGCAAAAGTACTTAAATTCATGGAAATCCGGAACGTGATTATGTGTGTTTTGAGTATTTTAGAAGAGCAAATCCGGCGATAAGAAAAATAAGATTTGCAGACCAGGCTCCCAGGACAGGAGGCAGTTTGCCTTCGGCGGCCAGTGCCTTTCCAATGGATAGGGCTCCCCAGTAAAGAAATGCGGCTAATATTGCAAAAAAGAAAGACGTTGTCCGATTTTTTAAACCTGTTGTTAATGCTATTGATACCCCGAAAATAAGTATTATAGTACTGGCAAAAGGAAATGCTATCTTATAATGGAATATTACCACTGGTTCCAGGGCAGCAAGCCCGCTTCTTTTCAGTCTGTTTATATGTAAAAACAAGGAAAGAATATCCATTTCTTCCGGATCTCTCTGAGGTTCAAAAAAGGTTTCCGGCTTCTCAGGAAAATTGTATTTTTTCTGGGTGAAGTTTTTGAAGGAAATAAGGTTTCCGCTTTTGTCAAATATTCTTTCCGATCCTTCATTGAAAACCCAGTGGTTATTTTTCTTGTGTTCGGCCCGCGATGCGGTAATTATTTTGTGTTCAACAGTTGTTGCAGGAAAAAATTCAATTACAGTAATACCCTGAGCTGTATTATGATGCAGGCGCTCTATTTTGTATATTCTTTTTCTTCTGCTCATGTATTTAAAATCTTCTCTTGTTTGCAGTTTTTCCGGGTCTTCAGGTTCCCTTCCCCTTATTTTAAGAAAGAGATCATCCGCCTTTTCCGTTGATTGAGTGACAACTGATTCCGTGAAAATTCCCGTAAACAAACTTATGAATACTGAAAGAATTATTAGGGGCTTCAGTATATAGCCGGTTTTTATTCCTGATGCCCGTATGGCGGTTATTTCATTATGCCTTTTAAGCGCGCTGAATGAGAATAAGGATGCCAGTAGAACTGCCACGGGAATAACTGTTACTAGCCACTGGGGTATTCTCCACAAGTAGTAGGTTAAAAAAAGGTCAAGAGACGGTTGGTTTTCCAGAAAAAGGTGCATGAAATCAAAAAAATGGGTGATTATCATAATAATCATCAGGGCTGTGGTTCCCGCAATGAAGGGTTTTAAAAAACTCTTAATTACATGTTTTTTTATTGTTTTCATTTATGATAACTTTTATAAAGCAGAATTCCTCCGCCTGTTGCGGTTATTATATTTGCCAGCCAGGCTCCGAAGAATGGTGGGATAAATCCGTCAAACGCTAGTTTGAGGCCGGCAACGGTCAGGAAATAATAAACTGCTATTATACCCAGACTTATTCCTATTCCGATTGTTTTTCCTTTTTTTTCAGCGCGTATTCCGAAAGGGATGCTTACCGTAAGAAGGATAAATACAGCCCCTGCCAGTGAAGACCTGAGATGGAAATGTGTAAGCAGTTCATGAGTGGCTTTGCCTTCTTCCTCTAATATGTTTATTTTCTCTTTAAGTTCGGTTGCCGTCATGGCTTCAGTTTCTTTGTTAATTGTTCCGATGGATTCCGGCGGTTTAATTACAAGAGAGTATTCATTAAAATTGCCTGAAATAAACCTGTTTTTTTTTCTTTCAGGCTGTTCTTTTATTGTGCCGTTTCTCAGCCTCAATATTAGTTCGCCGTGTTTGTTTGTTTTCCATATGCCGCTTCTTGCAGTTATTGAAAGAGGAGGCTCATCTGAATTTTCATCTTTAATTATCATTACCTCGTTTAGTCTGTGTTCCTCCCTGTCTACCTCAAAACAGAGAAGGGTATATGGAGGAATTTCCACAAGGGCCGACTCTTCTATATGAAGGGTCGGATCCCTGTAGGCAATGTTCATGAATAATTTCCTGAATGCAAACTGCGAGCGGGGCGCAGTATAGTAGTTAAAAGGAAGCATGAGCGCAGATATAACGAGCGTGACAGCCATAACCGGTATAATGGCAGGTTTCAGGGTGTTGCCGGAAGTTCTTATTGTTGTTATTTCTCCCTCCGATGCCATTTTTCCGTAAGAGAGTATTGCGCCTGCTACAACGGCCATGGGCATCGCGAGAACAATAATCGTTGGTAGCGAATAACCAAGAAGGGTTAGCAAATTTAAAACCCCGACCCCCTTGTTAATAACCAGCGATGCCATGTCAAAAACCCTGTCCATTAGAAGTATAAAGGAAAAGAGCATAAGCCCGAGACCGCTGTATATTAGAAATTGCTTTATTGTATATTTAGTAAGGATTTTCATAATAATTCCGCCATTTAATAATTTCATAAAAGTCTAAATGTTTTATTTGAATATTGCAAATTATTCAATTATAATTTAGAGAAGTTTTAATTTAAATATATTTTTTGGCAAATGTGCTTATTAGTTAAATTGAAATTATAATTTATGCAGGGGTTTTAAGAAAAGAAGATATTTTGGAAAAATACACCGGTAACACAGAGATTAACTGCTTTGTAAGGAAATATTCCTATAATAATTGTTTTAAACTCTTATTAACCGGCCGTTTTTACCAGTTCAATAAAGAAATCACCGAAATAGTACCTCTAATTAAAAGGTCCGTGTTTTTTCCAGAATGGAAAAGGTTTTTTCAGAATAATTTATATGCGAAAAAATCCTCAGCTGTACAAAAATATAAAGGCGGATAAACTAAAAAAAGGTTGGGTAAAAGGTTCTAATATCAGTAATTTATATAAATTAAAAGGCGGTTTTAAGTGAGAAAGGTTATATGTCTTCATATATCCATAATGTTGCTCTCTGTTTATGGAATATTTGATACAGATTCGGCTATGGCAGGGGATGGATTCTCACTGGTAGATGAAAAAGAACTAGAGGTTTTTGATGTAGAAAAATCCACACCTGAAACTGCATCCGAACATATTAGAGAGATGCTCGAAAGAAGAGAATGGCTTAAGTACGATGAAGAAGTATGGGATGATGTCAGAGAAAAAAAGGATGAAGAAATATATGAAGCGGAAACTCCTCAGCCGCCTGAAGAGTTGCCTGAGGTTTCAACCGCTCCTGAAATGGCGCCGGAAGAATACCCAAAGCCTACGGTAGAACTCCCTTACGAGACACGAATGTCTATTACCGGTCAAAAATCAATATCCGTTAAATACGGGCACATATTTTATCCTTATGGGGATGAGGATGACAGAACCCGGACAGGGACCCCACCGGGAACAACCAGCGGCTTCGAAATGGACCAGGATTTAAGAGTAAGAATTCAGGGGCAGGTAGGGGATAAAATAAGCGTGGATGTTGATTATGATGACACAAAGCCTGAATATGACGAAAGCGCAAGGCAGATATCTGTGCGATATGACGGTGACCCGGACGAAATAATACAGGAGGCGGCATTCGGGGACATAACCCTCAGTCTTCCCTCTACAGAATATGCAGGGTATTCGAGAAATCTTTTCGGGGCCCAGGTAAAGGGAAGATATCAGGATTTTGAGTTTATGGCTATCGGTTCGCAGACCAAGGGAAGAACAGACCGTAAAGTTTTTTACGGAGAAACATCTTTTCAGAGAAGAGACATAAAAGATACGAATTATATAAAGAGAAAATATTACAATGTAGCGATGGAAGAGGAGCACCTGCCCATCAAAAACCTTAAGGTGTATTTAGACGACCAGACAGGAAGTGTTGATAGAACTGAGATACATAACGAAGCTGTAATTTACGGGGAGGATGATGACCCTTATGAGGGAAGCTTCTTTAAATTAAGGTCATATACGGACTACAGCATATCGGCTAGGACCGGTTTGCTGACTTTTGATAGGAACATTTCGCGGGAATATGCAATAGCTGTGGAATATGAATATGAAGAAAATGGAGAAACGAAAACGGTAGGCGCGGATCGCCCGGTTCTGATAAAATCTGAAAATGAAGAGATTGAAGAGGTAAGGCATCACGAGTTGAGGAACCGTTATTCCCTGGGGGCGACAAGAATAATGAGGGGAAGCTTTAAATCTGAAATATACGATTTAAACAGGGATGAGATAGAAGATCCCCCTTTTATAGAATCAATCGATTACAGCCGAGGTATAATGATTTTTGAAGATGAAAAGCCTTTTTATGAAAAAAACCCGGGTCTTTACTACGATAATGGTGATAATGAAAAACATATTATATATGTTGAATATGAACAGGCGGTAAGAAATTACATGTTAAGCCCCAACATATTAAGAGGAAGCGAAAGGGTTCTTTTAGACGGTGAACTTCTTCAAAGAGACAGTGATTACATGATTGATTATCCGTCGGGCTTCCTTACTTTTCTTGATCCGGACAGTATAGATGAAACCACCCGGATAGAGGTTACTTACGAATATATGCCTTTTGCGGGCGCTTTTCAGGAAACATTGATAGGCGCCCGGGGCGAATATAATATTTCAAGGGATTTTTTCATTGGAGGAACAATGCTCCACAAATGGTCTGCCTCTCCTCAGGAGATGCCCGATGTGCTATCAACCCCGGAGAGCATGCTTTTATTGAATACGGATTTTAATCTTGCCATTCCGTCAAGCAGGTATTTTCCTCTGCCTACAAGGCTTGACGGAGAGGTTGCATACAGCAGTTTTAATCCCAACAGAATAGGGACGGCATTAATCGACAGCATGCAGGATATAAGGCAGACACATTCTGTTTCAATGAATTCGGATTCCTGGCAGATAGCTGCTACGCCTTCCCTGGAAGAGGGAATGACGACTGAACCAGCTCATCCGGAGTGGCTTTTTAAAAAGCTTGATTGCGACGAAGTGTATTTAAGCGACCTTAACGAAAGAATTTCAGATTCCGATGATGAGCGATTAAGGGCTCTGGAGTTGAGATATTCAATACCTGCCGAACATGAGCTGGATGAACACCTTGAAAAACCGGAGGCTTCAGTGGTTTATGTTCTTTCAAGGTCGGGCCTTGACCTTAGGGATAAGGATACCATGTCCGTATGGATTAAAGGGGACGGAAGCGGAGCGGAGCTGCAGATAGATTTCGGTTCAATATCTGAAGATGCTGACGGCACGGGTAAACTTAAAACCGAAGATACTAACAGAAGCGGTTCTCTTGACGAGGGGCAGGATATAGGATGGGATTTCGTTTTTGGCGAAGAAGTGATCCCTATCGGGGCGGATAACGGAGTCATTGACACAAACGATCTTGACAGGGACTGGAGACTTGATATGCCCGGCGCGGTTAACACTTTTGATTCTTCTATGGATGAAAGGCTTAAAATTGACTGGACAGGATGGAAGCGCATAGAAATAGAAAGGCCGGGAGAGGATTCCGACTGGAGGGCGGTAAAACATGTAAGACTTACGGTGAGAAACCCAAAAAACACGGAAATAAGCGGAAATATTGGAATAACATCACTTGAAATGGTAGGAAACAGATGGGAAATAGGTGATGGTCATGACGTTCTGAAGCTTAATTCCGTAAATAATTACGACCATGATTTTTATGAACCTCTTACGGATTATGATTATTATGAGGATATATATGCCCCGGTAGGAGGAAGAGACAGGGACAGGGAGCAGGCTCTTGAGCTGGAATACAGCGGATTGAAAAAGGGAGCCACTGCATATGCTTATAAGCGCTATACAAATTCTGTGGATTTTTCAAAGCATGAAAAAATGAATTTTTTCCTATACAACTACAAAGGAACGGATGTGGATTTTAAGGTTACGATTGGAGCAGGTGATAACTATTTTTATAAAAAGATTCCTGCTTCCGAATTGCAGAGAACATGGAACAGGTTTTCACTTGAACTTCCGTACGGGACATACACGGGTGACTTTAAAAAGAAAGGAAATCCGTCAATCACGAGTATAAGAGAGGGGAGGTTATATGTGATAAACACAGGTGAAATTGAAAGAGACGGAAAAATATGGGTTAATGAAATTCACCTTGATGATTCGGCAAAGAGAGAGGGAACAGCCATGCGGGGAAGTTTTTCCTCATCCCTTTCGGGTGTGATGGATTTCGGAGGGAGCGTTGAAAAAATATCAAAAGATTTTCAGACAATAACAGGTTCTCCCCGGAATATGGATACGCTTACCTACAGCGCCAGGGCTGATATTAAACTGTTTCCCTTTATGCCTGTTAGCGGAAGTTACTCCCGCAGCCGCCGGGAAACACCTGCAGAAAGAATAGAACCGGATCAGCACAATCCCTATATAAGGGAGGGGGATGCGGGGCTTGTGACTTCTGAAAGCTACAGAATAGGGATAAATAACTTAACCCTTATAAGGGATATTACCGATTTCGGGGCCAGTTATTCGGGCAGTATATCTGAGAGTGAGTTCAGCGGAAGGATTGATGAAACACAAAATATAAGGGGAAATATTTCTTATAACTTTCCTTTTAAACTCCCGCTTTTTCCGGAGAATGTGAGGTTAAACGCCAGGAAAACAGATGAGGTTACTTCCTGGAGGGAATATGTCCGTGAGGAAGAAGATAAAAGGGACGGAGGTTATGAAGACAAGCTCGTAGAAACAAAAGATTATTCAGTAAGAACCGAGCATTCTTTTCTTGATATACTCACTCTGGATCCATCTTTCAGCAGGAATGAAAAGTATAAAACCTGGGGGTATTATACCGGACCGCTCAAGGGAGAAGAAATTAGGGAGCCTTATTCAAAAAGACAGAATATTTCGCTTTCCGCCCGTCTGAGCATACTTGACTGGCTCAGGCCCAGCGGTTCTTATAGCGCGCGGATAAATGAACACTACAACTTCAAGTCGGTTGATGATATGAATATCCCTGAGAATACAAAAGATGTTAACAGAAATTACGATATAGACGCGAGTGTAAGGCTGCCTGTTAAAAATCTTCTTCCATGGCATGAGGTTTTCGATACTCTCGAACTGAACGTAAGTTACGGAACGGAAAGGGGAGATACCTGGAATAATATTGAAGGGGGATATGGTGTTTTGAGAAAAATTAATCCGCAGAGTAAAATTGAGCCTGACAACAATGATGCGATTCTGGAATCAATGACAGAAAGAGATTCATTCAGAATCAACTCTGACTGGAGCCCTTTCAGGCATATAGGGTTTGACTCCGGCATATCTCGAATGATAGGTGGAATGTCATTAAGAAGCTCATTTCACGTAAGAGATTCAAAAACCGTAGAAAAGGATTCTGTATATAAAAGGGAAACGCTTGACTGGCCCGATTTAAGAATAACTTTCGGAACCCTTGACAGGTTGCCGGGCTTTCAGGACTATGTAAAAGACATGAGACTCAGAACTGATTTTAATTTAAAGAGCGAAAACAATTTTTCTGACGGAGCTGAGGTTGAGGATAAAAGAGAAATAGACGTAGGGTTAAACTCAAGGTTTACTCTTTTGGATGGATATGATTCACTTTTGGAGGTGTCAAGAAAAAACCGAAGAGAAACAGATTTAATAGATTCTGAAACACTAACTTATAACAGCCTTTCTTTATCAGGACAGGTAAGGCTGGATTTGAGCAGAAGATGGAGCGCTATTGTAAGGTATTCCCATGAAAAGGCTGATGAAAGGTCCGACAGAACAGATAGTTTAACTGAAGATAAAAATATATATAATCCCTCAATAAGCCTGGATGGGGTATTAGATCTTCCGGCAGATTTCAGCCTACCTCTCATAGGAACTGATGTATCCGGTTTGAGCAGGATGCGGTTGGATGGCGAAGTGAGCGCTGAATTTTCCAGAAGCAAACTGAATATTGAAAGATCCAACTACAACAAATTTGATATAAGCATGTCAGCAGAAACTGATGTGGCGGGAAACATGAGGTTTTCACTGGGGTTCGGCGGACAGATGGAGTATAATACAGAAATAAGGGAGAACAGTTATATTGCTGTTTATATGAACTCGGACCTGCGAATAAGGTTCTGATGAAAAGTTTTTTGGAAAAAGGGATTAATTTTCTTTTTCCGGTAAACTGCTGCTGCTGTGGCGGAGAACTGAAATTGTCCTTTAACGGCTCGTTGTGCAGCGGGTGCAGTGGTTCACTCGAAATAATTAATTCCGCCGGGTGTCTTTTCTGCGGAAAGCCTTTCAAAGAGTTTTACGGGATTCATAATTGCGGGGAAATAAAGACAAATATAGATGATTTTTATGTGGCTGGATACTATTCAGGAAATATAAGAAAAGTTATTATAGAATTTAAATACGAGAGGAAAAAATATCTGGGAAAGCTGCTGGGGCAACTTTTAAACGATCTGTATTTAACAAGGATAAATGAAAGACTTGATTTGATTATGCCGGTGCCTTTAACCGGAGAAAGGAAAAGGAGAAGGGGGTATAATCAGGCAGAAGTTCTTGCCAGAGAACTATCCAATTTCTCCGGGATAAAAATGAAGAAAAGAATACTCATTAAAACGAGAGAAACAGAAACACAGTCTCTTTTAAAGAAAAGTGAACGCCTTAAAAACATAAGGGGTGTTTTTAAAGCGAAAAAAAAACTCTTCGGTAAAAGTATTCTGCTTGTTGATGATGTTGCAACCACGGGAGCGACTCTTCAATCCTGCTCCGGGGAGTTAAAGAAATCCGGAGCGGAAAAAGTTACGGCAGTTGTGGTTGCTCATGGTTGACAATTATTTTCAGGATTAATATTATAATTGAGGTTAAGGGATAAATAAAAAGATGACATCTTTAACTGGCCGGAAGCAGTAATTCCTTCCAAAAAAAAGAATAAGGAAAAATAGAGAAAAAGTAAGAGGGGATAAAATATGAAAGATGCGGGTGGACAGATAAGCATAAGAAAAAAGAAGCTTAAGGAGCTGGAGAATAAGGGAATAGAGGGCTATCCTTCGAGAACCCCGCGGCGAATTGATTTATCGCAGGCACTGGAGAAATCTGAAGGGGAAAAAATCGGAGTAAGCGGGAGGATGGTTAGCAGAAGGGTTATGGGTAAAGCATCTTTTGCGCACATGCAGGATTCTACGGGAAAAATGCAGGTCTATGTAAGGAAGGATATTGTAGGTGAAGAAAACCTGTTGCTTTTTAAGGAGCTTGATATAGGGGATTTTTTATGGGTTGAGGGAGAACTTTTCACTACCAGAACCGGTGAAAAAACTGTAATGGCAAAAGAGTTTAAGCTGCTTTCTAAATCTTTAAGGCCTCTTCCTGAAAAATGGCATGGGCTTCGAGATAAAGAGCTTAGATACAGAAAACGCTATCTGGACATACTGTCAAACAGCGATTCTTCAGAGATATTAAAGTCAAGAAGCATAGTAATCAACTCAATCAGAAACAGTTTAAGCAGCGAGGGTTTTATTGAGGTTGAAACACCGGTTCTTCAGGATATCCCCGGCGGTGCGTCAGCAAGGCCCTTTAAAACCTACCATAACGCCTTTGACAGTGATTTTTTTATGCGGATTGCCCCGGAGCTTTATTTAAAAAGGCTGCTTGTAGGGGGATGGGACAGGGTTTTTGAAATAGGCAAGAATTTCAGAAATGAAGGAATTTCCACACAGCATAACCCGGAATTTACGATGCTGGAAGTTTACTGTGCGTATTCTGATTACCGATATATGATGGATCTGTCTAAAAAAATAATATTGAGTGTATCAAAAACGCTTAAGGATAAGGGGTATGAGGTAGCGACAGATTTGGATAGGGGATGGAAAGAAAAAAACATGTGGGCTTTGATTACGGAACATACTGAAGTAGAGTTTTCTCCGGAGGATTCGTTTGAGGAATTGAAGGAGAAGGCGGAGAAACTTCAGGTGCCTCCGGGAAAAGATTCTCCCGAGAAAGTTCTTGACAGGGTTTTTTCAAAGTATGTGCAGCCTAAGCTTAAGGAGCCTGTTTTTATAACCGGATTTCTTTCGGAATATTCTCCTTTGGCTAAAACATCACCTGATGATAGGAGAATAGCTGAGAGGTTTGAGATATTTATAAATGGTCAGGAAGTGGGAAATGCTTATACGGAACAGAACAACCCGCATATGCAGAGAAAAATGTTTGAAAAACAATTAACAGATAACCGGGAGGAAGGTTTTACGGGTAAAATGGACCTTGATTATATTGAGGCCCTGGAGTATGGTATGCCTCCGGCTTCAGGTTTGGGAATAGGAGTAGACAGGCTGGTGATGCTGCTTTCGGGCGCAGAATCAATCAAAGAGGTAATGCTTTTCCCCATGTTAAGGCCGTTGGAGTGACAGAAGAGGTGTTGGTTACATTAAAAACAGGTATTAAAATATGTTTTTCAGCCTGAAAATGGCATGGATTTATTTCCGGAAACTTTTCTCACGCGGCATCCTCGGGGTAATGGTGCTAATATCGGTTTGCGGCATAATAATCTGCGTAGCCTCTCTTGTTGTAACCCTTTCTGTCATGAACGGTTTTCACACGGAAATATCGAATAAGCTATTAAAACTGAATCCGCACATAATTGTTACAAATCCTTTTCTTGGGTATGAGCTCACACAGGAAAAGGAGGAATTATTTGATGAGCATCAGGAAATAACCGGTTATTTTTCTTTCATATTCGGAAACGGGCTTTTACATAAAGAAAACAGGAGCCAGGGGGCGGTTATAAAGGGGGTTTATGGCAGCGATGCCGTTCAGCACGAATTAACGAAAGGAGATTGGAGTGATTTTAAGGAAAACAGCATCGTTGTAGGTAGAGAGATAGCCGGTGCAATGAGGGTGGATGTTGGAGATAAAATGCTTCTGGTGATTCCTTCGGTCGAAGGGCATCTTACGGCGCCGATGGTTCCCAGAGTAGAAGAGTTTTATGTTGCCGGAATCTTCAGTACTGGGATTCATGAATATGATACGGGTATGGCATATATTAATATCGAAAAAGCCGCGATGTTATTTGAAGAGGACCAGGGTTCCGCCGGTATTGATTTGTACGTGGAAAACCCTTTTGATGCCGGAAATGTCGCTTCTTATTTGAACGATAATTTGGAAGGCGCATATAATGTACAGACCTGGAAAGAGCGAAACTATAACTTATTTGCTGCTTTAAAGCTAGAAAGGACAATGATGTTTATTGTGCTTGTAATAATAATTGTTATTGCGACATTCAATATAGCCGGTTCGCTTATAATGGTATCGGTCTCCCGTTCGCGAGACTGCGGCATAATGAGAGCGGTCGGAGCAACAAAAAAACAGATAAGCATGATGTTTAATTTCAAAGGAATGATGATAGGGCTGCTGGGGGCGGCAGCGGGCAGTGTTATCGGAGTAATACTGGCTTTAGTTTTGAGGCGTTATGAGTTTATACAGCTTCCTCCTCAGGTGTATCTCGTATCGACTCTTCCAGTAAGGATTAATCCGGCGGATATCGTAATTATCGTGCTTACAACAGTGGCAGTGAGCTTTCTGGCTACTTTGTATCCTGCTTACAGGGCAGGACATATGGAAGTAGCGGATGAATTAAGATACGAATAAATGCTATTATAAATGGTGCTTGAATTAAAAAAAATAGACAAAAGTTTTTCTCACGGAAACAGCCGTAGGTATGTTTTGCAAGATATTAGCTACAGTTTTGAAAAAGGCAGGTGGCATACTCTCTTTGGAGCATCGGGAAGCGGAAAGACAACCCTGCTTAATGTAGCCGGAGGGTTAATTGAGCCGGATTCCGGAGAAGTTGTTTATGAGGGCCTGAGTGTTTACAGGATGAAAGACAGGAAAATCAGCAGGTGGAGAAACAGCAGAATAGGTTTTGTTTTTCAGTTTTTCCACCTTATAAACGACATTGATGTGCGAGGTAATATTATACTGCCGGTGACCATTGCTGAGGGGAATGTGGATGAAGCCTGGTTTCAGCGCCTCATAAATATTCTAAAAATCGAACGGATGATGAAACGAAGGCCCTCAACACTTTCGGGCGGAGAGCAGCAGAGGGTGGCGATGGCCAGGGCTTTAATAAAAAAACCGGATTTTGTTTTCGCGGATGAACCGACAGGGAATTTAGATTCAGATAATTCAGAAACAGTTGTAAATCTATTGAAAGAGATACAGGAAGAAAGCGGTGTGGGGATTGTGCTTGCCACTCACGAGTCAGGCCTCATGAAAATCGGAGATGTAAAGATAGAGATAAGCGATGGCTCTATCACGGAGAGTAATCGGAGTTAATGAGGGAGTAAGTAAATGGGAAAAAAAATTTATTTAGATGGTGAGTTTGTTGAGAGAGAAAATGCAAAGGTTTCTGTTTTCGACCATGGCCTTTTGTACGGGGACGGGGTTTTTGAGGGTATAAGGGCCTATGGAGGAAATATATTTAAGCTGAAAGAACATCTTGAGCGCCTGTATATGTCTGCCCATATGATAAACCTTGACCCGGGAGTAAATATAAATGAAATGGAAGAGATTGTCGTTGAGACTGTAAGGACAAACAATTTAAGAGACGCATATATAAGGCTTGTAGTAACAAGAGGTGAGGGAGATTTGGGCTTGAATCCCGTCAAATGCCCCAGGGCTACGGTCTTTTGCATTGCAGACAAGATAAAACTTTATCCCGAAGAATATTATAAAAATGGGCTTTCTCTTGTTACGGCTTCTACAAGGAGAAATATACCGGAAGCGCTTAATCCGAGAATAAAATCACTCAATTACTTAAATAATATTATGGCGAAAATTGAGGCCAATAAGGCAGGGGTTCTGGAGGCTGTTATGTTAAACAGAGAGGGGTACGTTTCAGAATGCACGGGAGATAACATTTTTGTAATAACCGAAGAAAGAACAGTTCTGACTCCGCCGCCTTATGTTGGAAGTTTAACAGGAATAACCAGAAACGTAATTATGAGATTATGCAGAGAAAGAGGCCTTGCTGTTAAGGAAACTCCTTTTACGTTGTTTGAGCTTTATAATGCGGAAGAATCCTTTCTGACAGGAACAGCGGCTGAAGTCATTCCTGTTGTTGAGGTTGATGACCGGAGGATTGGTTATGGAAAACCGGGAGAGATAACTAGAGGTTTAATAGGAGAATTTAGGGAGCTTACAAAAAAAGAGGGGAGAAGAATATAACCTTGATTTGCGACATATGTAAAAAACATAAAGCGACTGTATTTATTAAAAAAACGGTCAATGGAAAAAAAGTGGAATATAATTTATGCGAAACTTGTGCGGGAAAAGTATCAGGCCCGTCAAATAATACTTCGGTTTTCAGCCAGAACCTTTTTTCGGGTTTATCTGATATGATTGCCGGTTTCAGCGATTCTGAAAAAACCGGGGAAATAGAAGGGGCTCTTGTATGTTCTAAATGTTCAATGACATTTGGGGATTTCCAGCTCAGCGGAAGGTTTGGCTGTGATAAGTGTTACGATGTTTTTGCGGTAAATCTTACTCCTTTGATGAAGAGGCTTCAGGGGTCTGTCCAGCATGCGGGCAAGAGTCCTCCGGGAACTGAGAAGGATACAGAGATAAATAAACTTAAAAAGGAGCTGGAAAGCGCAGTGAAAAAAGAGGAATATGAGCGCGCTGCAATCATCAGAGACAAACTTAAAGAGTTAGAAGGAGATAATTAGTGAGGTTTTCAAAGCTCGCGTCAAATGACGTCGGCTGGATGTCTGCAGCGGACGGAGAAAATTCCTGTGTAATTTCAACAAGAATAAGGCTTGCCAGAAATCTGAAAAAATATCCTTTTCCCGCTGTATGCGATGAGAATACACTCAGAAAGATTAGAAGAGAAATATTTGCAGCCTGCAAAGAAGGCAATATATTGAAAAATGCTGAGATGATTAAACTCGAGGAGTGCGACAGTGTCGATCGTCAGCTGCTGTTGGAAAGGCATCACATAAGTCATGAACATGCTCATTCTTCTGATTACGGAGGCCTGGTTTTGGGAGACCGGGAAATGATAGGTATAATGATAAATGAAGAAGATCATCTGAGAATACAGTATATTTCCGGCGGGTTGAGTCTTTTGGAGGCATGGGATATAATTTCAAAGCTGGATGATGAATTAAGCAAAAGTCTGGATTTTGCCTATTCGGATAAATGGGGATACCTTACAGCCTGTCCTACAAACACAGGAACGGGAATCAGGGCTTCCTGTCAGCTTCACCTGCCCGCTTTAGGTATGACCGGGGGGATAAAGGGGACCATGGAAAACATAAATAAAATGGGTATGGTTGTAAGAGGGCTTTATGGTGAAGGTACAAAAGTAATGGGGAATATGGTACAGATTTCAAATCAGGTAACCCTGGGCATAACGGAAGAGAGAATAATTGACAACCTTAAAAGGCTTGTTACCCAGGTTATTGACAGAGAAAAAAGAGCAAGAGAAACTGTAATTCAGTCAGAATCTGAAACCCTGAAAGATGTTGTATACAGGTCATGGGGGCTGCTCACTAATGCATATAAAATGAGTTTTGAAGAAGCCCTTGACCTTTTATCCAATATAAGATTCGGTATATATTCGGGAATAATGAAAGAGATTAATATGGGTTTCTTAAACAACCTTATGATAAAAATTCAGCCGGCTCATTTACAGGAAAGCAGGGGCCGGGAGATGAAACCTGAGAAAAGAGATATTGTTAGAGCCGATTTGATTCGAGATTTTCTGAAAGGAAAAATTTGAAATAAACTTAATAATAGATATATTTCATTAAAGAGAAAGTAAACAGAAGGGAGAAACAAAATGCTAAATAAATTTACTAAAAGGGCTCAGAAGGCCATCATACTGGCCCAGGAAGAGGCAAAAAAAATGAACCATGATTATGTGGGTACCGAACATATACTTCTTGGTTTAATATCTTTAAATGAGGGGGTTGCGGCCGAGGCCCTCAAGGTTCTGGGTGTGGATAAATCCAAAATGAAAAAACAGATTGTAAGCATGGTTGGTGAAGGCGACAACGTGCTTTTATCCGGAGACAGACCTATGACACCGAGATCTAAGCGGGTTCTTTCACTTGCAGTAAGAGAAGCACAGGAGCTGGGGCATAATTTCGTAGGAACGGAACATATACTATTAGGGTTAATAAGGGAAGATGAAGGTATAGCTAACCGTGTTATGAAAGATTCCGGGTTGACTCAGAAAACTGTAAGAGATACGGTTTTGAGCCTTCTTGGGGAAGGAGCTTTTCAGCCCGGCGGCGCATCCGGAGGTGCCAGGGGTAAAAAAAGGTCAAAAACACCGGCTCTGGATAATTATGGCCGGGATCTCACCCTGATGGCAAAAGAAAGCAAGCTTGATCCTATTATAGGCAGAGAAGAGGAAATTCAAAGGGTAATACAGATACTGTCTCGCAGAACAAAAAACAACCCGGTTCTTGTGGGGGATGCCGGTGTGGGAAAAACTGCGATTGTGGAAGGTTTGGCGCAGCAGATAGCTGAAGGTAATGTCCCTGAGATACTGATGGATAAAAGGGTGGTTACACTTGATCTGGCGGCGATGATAGCAGGAACAAAATACCGAGGTGAATTTGAACAGAGATTAAAGAAGGCCATGAATGAAATAAGAAGATCAAGGGGCAGAATAATATTATTTGTTGATGAACTTCATACTGTTATTGGAGCCGGCGCTGCTGAAGGAGCAATGGATGCTTCCAATATACTTAAGCCTGCTCTTTCCAGGGGAGAGCTCCAGTGTATTGGAGCTACAACACTGGATGAATTCAGAAAACATATCGAAAAAGATGCTGCTTTGACAAGGAGATTTCAGCAGGTTATTGTGGATCCTCCAACTGTAAAAGAAACTATTGAAATACTGAAAGGTCTACGGGACAGGTATGAGACACATCATCAGGTGAAATTTTCTGATGATGCACTCAAGGCCTCTGCAACATTATCGCAGAGATTTATAACTGACAGGTTTCTTCCGGATAAGGCAATTGATGTTATTGATGAAGCCGGTTCCAGGGCAAGGCTCAAGGAAACAATGCTGCCGGACAGTATAAAAAATATTGAACACGAAAAGGAAACTATTAC
>PWEK01000099.1 GCA_003553445.1 Elusimicrobiota bacterium | reverse complement strand
TTCCACCACCTGTCCCAGGTTTACGGGCACGTTTATCTCTACCGGCGGGGGAGAGAGAAACTCGCCCGCGTGGGCGTAGGTGTCTATTACCGATGTAAAAAACATCGCCCCGGAGACAGCCCAGCAGATTATTTTTGTGTATATGGTATTTAGAAAATTCATTTTTATATAACTACTTATATAATTACACTTAAAGAAAGTTTACTTTTTCAGTATGAAAAACAGGAGAAAATTCTGTGAAATGTATGTAAAACGAGTTAAAGGGCGTGAAGGACGTTTACAAGCTCATTTATATCCGGCCCTATGCTTCTTTCGGTTTCCGAACGGCCCATGCCGGCATATAGCTCATAAACAATGTAAATGTAATCCTGCCAGTCAAGACCGGCCTTTGTTATAGTAGCCGCAAATATTCCAATATCATCAATGTTCTCTCCTGCAAACGCAGGTGTTAACAGCGGCGCTGCCGCATTCGCCATAAGCGTATTCCTCAAAGTGTTAATTACCTCCAGTAACCCACTAACACCTTCAGCGGCTTCATAATCACCGGACTTTACTTCAGTATAGCCGGCTGCGCTCACAGGCTCTATATCTCTTTTATCCCCCATAAAACCTTCATTCACTTCCGCCACACGCTGCAGCAGTTTCTCAAGCGTATCTCGCTTCTCTTTTGCACTTTGACTTATCTCTTCGTAGAAGGCTGTCTTCAATTCTTCCTGATCCATAAACATCTTTCCGGTAAGAAATACCCGGCTAAAGAAAACCTGCAGAGCTGCGGCATATTCAGCCTCCATTCCATCTATTTCTTTTATGTATTCCCCCCTCTCTCCTGTGAGCTGATTTCTGTTGCGGGCATATCCACGGAAAGCTTTAAGCATATCATAAAACATATCCATCTTTTCCATTTCCCTGCAATGGAGGGCAAAAAGCACAAGCTTCTCCATAACTCCCCTGCTTACAGTAAGAGAGTCTTTTTCAAAAGAGGTTCTTTCTGCGACTTTTATTTCTTCTATCCCGGTTTTCTCTTTAATATCGGATATATTAACTATCTCACCAACGTTGACGTTTCCTAAACCTTCGGCAAGTTCTTTTCTGCGGCTTTCATCGAGGCTTCTAAGCAGTGAGTTGTAATACCTGATAAGCCTCGGGTTAAAATCCCCTCCAAGCTTAATAGCGGTTTTAATTCCTTCGCGAGTAAACTCTTCTTCTGTACCTGCCAAAGAATAAACTGGGTGGGAAATAGTTTTAGCCCTTTCTTCTTCTGGCGTTCTAAGTGTCATCATTGCCGGAATAAACCCAAAAGAAAACTCTATACCGTCAATCAAAAGTGAGTTGTAATAATACTGAAAAAAATTAAAGACAGGTTGAATAATATCGGCTTCTGAGACACCATATATCAAGCCTACAGCGGCGGCTACAGATGTAAATATTACTCCGGGTTTTAATAAAGATCTAACAGATGACGAAAGCTTTTTCGCTTTAGATACTTTATCAGCATGTTGCTGCGATTCAATTTCTTCCGGATACCCCCCCCTTATCTGAGCACGTCTGCCTTTAAATACTGTTTCAAATCCCCTGGATAACATATTGAAATTTAAATCGACACGGGGCGCTTGAACTTTATATTCCCTCAATCGAAACCGGTTTCCTAAGACTCGAACAACATAAGCTATTCTTTTGAATAATAACGGTAAGGTGTGAATCATCATATTAAAATCAAAGAAAAGACTGAAATACATACCCATAATAGACAGCCTTTGAACTTGGAATTTAAAACTATCTATGCTCCACCAATCTTCCGGCTTCATAAAATCAATAAAATCCAGCGAATGCAGCAGAAATCCCTGAAGTAATTTGGGCATTCCGTATGATGAATATAGAGGTTCAACTAATTGTCCCTCACTTACATTTTCGATATTCTCAGTTAAAACCTCCCGGGGATGCCTATTTATCATAAGCCGATTCCCCAGATCTTCCGAAGGAATCGCTGCCTTTTCATTTTTCAGCTCAAGTATTCTTAATATTAAACTCATTATTTCATTTTCATCCGGATTATGGTCAAAGTTTACATATTTACCGAACCGGCTGACTTCCGGTGCCTGAATTCCTATTACAACTAAATATATTTCCTTCTTCTGGATTTCTCTTAACAAACCCTCTTCTACATCTTCAAACCCGTCCGTCAACATAATTTCCAGCTTATTATCCTCAACCTTTTCGTGATTATCTATTATATTTCTAAGAGCCCTATTTATATCTCTGCTGCCTCTGGGAGTAAGACGATTAAATTCAAGAGAGGTTTCATTTTCACCTTCTAACACACTCAAAGAATAATTAATCCCAATATATTCTGCAGCGGCAAAATGAATAAATGAACTGCAATAACTCAATACCTGCATAAAACCCTTATGTATTGTTCTGCCGGGAAATGAAGCTCTTAAGAGTTTCTTCATTTCCATCTCAGTTTCTCCATCTGAATAAGTTGTTTTAATCCCACCTTCACTGGCAAAAAACAAAAGAAATACTCTAATTAACCGCGGAGGAATACTTGATAACTTTGCTACAACATTTTCCCCTACATCAGAAGGAATTTTGACCCTTTCCTCCAACTCTGCAATATCCCGAAAGGCCTTACCGGTATTTGTACCGGTGTACGGAAGTATTTCTTTTAATAACTCCGGATCCAGCACTTCATTCTTTGCATCCTCATCCAAATCCACTCCTGAGACCTTTTCTGCCAACTTGGCCAAACCACGATAGGCAGAACCCAGATTTCCCCAGGCATACCGCGAAATTTCTTTCAATAGGGCCGCATCCAACATGGAATTTTTAGCAGCTTCATCTAATTCTAATACCGATACTTTTTCTGCCAAATCACCAAGGGCAAGGTAGGGTTTACCTGTGCCGACGCGCTGCGGAATCCCTTTTAGTAATTCCGGGTCTAAGACAGATTTTTTTGCAGCATCATTTATTTCCAGAGCTGATATTCTTTCTACCAACCTTCCCAGCTCCTCAAATGTTTCCTCTGAATTCCTCCTGGAATACCGCGAAATTTCTTTTAATAATTGCGGGTCTAAGACCGCTTCTTTTATGGAATCATTTATTTTCAGAGCTGATATTCTTTCCACCAACCTGTCCAATATGTTATATGCCGATATTGTATCCAACCCGGAATACCCGGAGATTTCTCTTACTATTACCGGGTCAATTTCATCCTTTTTCACAACCCCAAACAGCCCTGATTTCGAAAAGCCTCTTTTCAGCTCTGCGTCACGTTCATATTCATCACTAAAAAAATCTAATTTGCTTTTTATAATCCTCCGGTTTTTCCAAAGAAGCACCCCCATTCCGGCAGCCGCTCCTGCAAAAAGGGGCAGCATAGCAGAATCCACAGTCAGAAATTCAATTATTCCCTGTGCTTCCTCGTATCTTTCGGCACCCCGGGCTAAAGCCGACCGGGCGGCTATAAACATCAAGGCTCCGGCTGAGAAATAATTGTATTTACCCGCTCTTTTTCTTTTAGCAGGTTCTATTGAAATCAGCTTGCTTTTCCATTCAGTTCCCTCCCGGAGAATAGCCTCTACCTCTTTATCAGTATACTCGAGGGTCTCAACTTCTCTGTCGTTTATAAGCCCCTTAAGGTAGTCAATAAGCCCCGGTTGCCACGCCATAGCGGCGGATGCCGGTATCTCCGCCACGATTACCCCGTTTATAACTAAGCTGTGCTTTCTGTCCCCGGGATATTCCTTAACCTCTTCGCTGTTTAGATAAGCTTCCCATGCCCTTCTGTTTTCTTCAGAAGCCGAATCCAGCTTTCGGTAATATTCTTCCCTTTCCTCTTCGCCCGCTGAAGAAAGGGATGCATCTCTGGCAGCATAGGCATACTTCAAAACTGCGTTGAAAAGGTTCTCTTCTTCTCTTGTAAATTCTATATTGTCGCCAAGAGTTTTTTCTATTATCTCAACCCTCTCCCCTTCTTTTCCATCTCCCGCCTCTTTGAGGGCAGGCAGTAATCCGTAAAATCTATCTTCATTTAAACCTGCGGGAATAGTTTCCTCTTCATCCTTCATTCCGAAAAAGAGTTTTGCCAACAATTCTGCATCAGACGTGACTTTTCTTTTGTATTCTTCGAAACTTGGATTCTCTACTGGAATGCCGCCATACAGCCGGCTGTAAACCCTGCTGGAACCCCCGGTTTCAGAAGGCCTGAATGTAACAATGGACTCTCCTGTTTCTGTCTCCAGATAAAATTTAACTCCCTCTTCGGGAAACCTGTACCGCATTTCATCATGCTTACCTGCCCTGTAAACCTCCACATTCTTAACTTTGTACTTCCCTTCAAAGAGATAAACATCTTCTCCCCTGTCAAGTCTTTTTTGAATTTCATACAAAGCTAATTTTTCAAGGGTTTCTATTTCATTTACCCCGGTATCTTCCAGGCCGGGAAATAAAGCGCTGCTGACAGTCGATTCCATTCCTACATCTCCAAACATCTGCTTTAACATATCAAAATGAGTTTTCCCTATAAATTTTCCATACTGAATAAGCTTAAGAAATTTATATACGAACAGAAATCCGTTTTGATCTCTCATGCTGTTGAATATCCTGCCTTCTTGCGGATTCCACCTTCCCAATTCTTCATATCCCCCGGTTTCCTCTATACCCGCAAGTATATGTAAATGAGAAAGAGAATAAAGATTGCCGGCAAGTTCTTCTCTGTTTACCTCATTTTCATTTATATACTCCTCAAACATCCTTATTGTTTCTTCTACAATAGGCAGTCCTTTACTTCGCCTCGGAACATATGAACTTTTAATCATTTCATTAATCCGAATAAAATATCCAAGATATTTTTCCAATCTATCCATATCAGGGCTTTTAGCAGTTAAAGCTCTGTACAAATCCCAGGAGAGTTTGGCCATATCAAAAAGCTCCCTTCCTTTGGCCCCCAGGGAGCTAAACCCTTCAATGATATCTACTACGTAAATCCTATAGCCTTTTTCTCTATACATATCTGCAATGCGCTCTATTGCGCCTGTTGTCAGATGAGTTTTTTCAATTATATAAACCCTGTCTTTTTCAAGCTTATCATTATCCTCCATAAGCTTAAGTTTCCAGTAAATGATAAAAGCCCATGCTTCATTAGAATTGAGAAGATGCTTCTCTTTAAGATTGTTTTCCAGAGTCTCCTCTATTTCCCTTTTTCTTTCCGGGCTCATTTCCAGGTTTTCCTCATCTATATGCCTCAATACCCCCTCTATTAACTGCTGCTTTATGCCGCCCACTATACCCTCAGGTAAATCCATAACCATTCCGGCGCGGCCAATATCCGGGTCGGTCGCAACCTTTATCTCCCTGCTATTAAAATTTTTTATTCCTCTCTCTATATCAGAAAAGTCCTCCCCCGCATACTGTTTTATGTAATCCACGGCATTTGATACCCACTCTTCAACCATATCCGAATCCTGAGAATCATATCCAGTAAATATCCCATCTGTTTTTAGTGTCTGAGCCTCTACGATGTCTACGTTTCTAAACCCCGATTTACGAAGGAACCCTCTATAATTCCCTGCAGGAGAAGAACCAACCCCTCCTAACGCCGAATAAAGAACTTTAAGAGGATTCCGCAGTTCATTAAGCCATATACCAAAGCGCGTAAACCATGGTAATACCGCAAGCGGAGAACACCGGCGGAGAAGCCTATAATACCAGCTGTAAATATATATATATTCTCTAACGGTATAATTTTTCTTAACAGCTTTTTTGGTCTTTGAATCGAGCCATTTGATTATATATACCGCCTTCCCGTCAAATATTAAACCCCGAACGACATATGTCGCAATACAAATAAAAAAGAGACTGGCAAATACTCCAATATTTGATCCGTAATCGAAACCGGCCAGGGAAACCGCTTCTGTAATATTTTCCGAGTCATTCAAAGATTGAAACCACCCTGAAATCCCTGTAAATAATGCGGTCGCCGCCAACAATACTCCGGAAGAAGATTTTTTTCTTTCACTTTCCGTTTTTTTCTTCTCTTCTTCCTGCAATATATCACCTAAAACATCACTTGAAACTTTAGTTATTATTTTTTCAAAAGAATCCGGCAGATCATCACTCACTTCATATCCGGCATTTTCACCCACCTCTATTGTCACCCCCGAGGAAAAACCAAACAACTCCCGCAAACGGGGAAGATTATTTGATTCTATATAGTCTTCCAACAAACCTTCTATTTCTTCACCGGAGACTTTTTCCTTCATTACTTCGTTGATTCTTTCTTCGTTGTATATAAATGTATATCCGCTAACTTTTATAAATTCTATATCTTCATATTCGCTGCTGTCTTCCACCTCCGATTCAATCTCTTCTCTTTCTCCTTCGGTTATGAATGCAATATTCTCTATGCCGGTCAGAACTCCTATAGCTTTCCAATTTTTTTTCTTTACCAGCTCGCTTAGAAAAGGGTTCTCTTTCACCCTTTTTACTCTTTCGGCCTGCCTTTGACGTGTTTTTTCATAAAATATGCTCTCTGCCTCATTCTTACCAACCGAACGCATATTCTCAATATCATTTTCAGGATTAAAAGCATATGTAACCACTTTCCCGTTTAACTCCAGACGAATAAAAACCTCGTTTGCCCCCACCAGGGAATCTATCTCAAACTCATACCCCCCGGCTTTGAGCTCATCAAATCTGCTCCTCCACCTACTCTCAAATTCTTCAAGCTCTTCAGCGAAATCTTCACTGTCTTCAACCTTTCTTATATCCATAAGCATATTCGCAAACTCAAAGACAACCCGCGGCGGCACCTGCTCTAAAAGTATGCCGTCCTCAGCAAACATGGTGCTTACCGCCAGGCGCTCATCCACTAACTCGCTGTAGGTGAGCATGTTATCACCCCTCAAAAAACGGTAGTAGTTCTCTATTACCTCGGAGGTATGCGATTCCACAGAAGGCAGTATCAAAGTATAGGGTATCTCATGCTCTCTTAAAATCTC
>PWEK01000054.1 GCA_003553445.1 Elusimicrobiota bacterium | reverse complement strand
TCCTTATCCAGTAGCCGTCCGAATAGGATTTCTTTCCTGAAGGGGTATTTATTATTAGCCCGACTTTCTTGTTTTTAATCAGGTGTTTTACATCAAAAGAACCTTTACCAATCTTATCCACTTTTTGGGCTTTTACGCCTCTGGAGTTAAGAAACTCCGCCGTCCCCGGGGTGGCGTAAATGCTGTATTTCTTTGAATACTTTTTGAAAACATCCAGACCTCTTTCCTTCGTGGTGTCGCTCAGGCTTACAAGAATATTTCCATCATCGGGTATTCTGCTTCCCGCCGCAATCTGAGCTTTGTAGAACGCTTCCGGAAAACTCTCTGCCCTTCCCATAACCTCTCCGGTGGATTTCATTTCAGGCCCCAGTATCGGGTCAACCCCGAACCTCGTAAAGGGAAGAACAACCTCCTTAACGGCATACCCCTTCTGCTCAAAAGAAAGGTCGAACTCGGAAAGTTTTTTTCCAAGCATAACCTTCGTCGCTATCTTTGCCAGGGGAAGATTTATAGCCTTGGATATAAACGGGACAGTCCTTGAGGCCCTCGGGTTTACTTCAATCACATAAAAATTACCGTCTTTCATGGCGCACTGGACATTCATCAATCCCTTTACATTCATTTCAAGGGCAAGTCTTTTTATATATTTTTTTATTTTTTCCTTTTCACTTTCTTTAAGGCTGACCGCCGGGGTGACACAGGCGCTGTCGCCCGAATGAACCCCCGCTTTCTCTATGTGTTCCATCAGAGGGGGGATAAAGACATCCTCACCGTCGCATATGCAGTCAACATCAATCTCAAGCGCATCCTCAAGAAATTTGTCTATAAGCACCGGATGCCTGGGGTCTATTTCAACCGCTTTCGAAAGGTACCTCTCTACCTCTTCATCATTAAAAGCCACTTCCATGGCCCTGCCGCCCAGCACGAAAGACGGCCTTAGCATTACGGGGTAACCAACCCTGTCTACGATTTTCTTGGCTTCCTGCATCGATTTGGCCTTTCCCCACTCGGGATGGGGTATTCCAAGATCCTTCAGAAGCCCTGAAAAAAGAACCCTGTCTTCGGCAAGGTCTATCGTTTCGGGAGAGGTTCCCAGCACCCGGGTGTGCTCCTTTATCTGATGAATCAGATTCAGGGGGGTCTGCCCGCCAAGCTGCGCAATCACGCCGTAGGGTTTTTCTTTTTTTATTATGTTTATTATATCCTCCGCTGTAAGGGATTCAAAATAGAGTCGGTTGGAGGTGTCGTAATCCGTAGAAACAGTTTCGGGGTTTGAGTTTACTATTATTGAAAAATATTCTTCCTCTTTTAACGCAAAAGAAGCATGGCAGATACAGTAGTCAAACTCTATTCCCTGCCCTATTCTGTTGGGACCGCCCCCGATTATAAGAACTTTCCTGTCAAGCGTCAGCGGGTCTTTTATCTCATCCTCCTCCTCGTAGGTAGAATAGAAATAAGGGGTGTATGACTCAAACTCTGCCGCGCATGTATCCACCGACTTAAAAACAGGGCCTTTCAGCCTGCGCATCCTCAGGTTTCTGACCTTCTCCTGAGTAGACCCCGTTAAGTAAGCTATCTGCTCATCCGAAAAACCGCACTCTTTTGATTCCCTAAGAAGCTCATCATCGAGGGAATCGGCCTTTTCAAGCTTAAGCTGGCAGTCAAAAATTTCCTTTATCTGATTTATATACCATCTGTCTATGCCCGAGAGTTCATTTATCTCTTCTACCGAAACCCCCATCTCCAGGGCATGCATTACATTAAATATCCTGTCGCAGTTGGGAACCTCAAGACGGCTCTTTACCTCCCGGATGAAATCTTCTTTTTCTCCGGATTCATCATGCCTCAGGCTTCTTGCTTTATCCACCATTCTACGGCCGTCCGCCCCCAGTCCGAACCTGCCTATTTCAAGCCCCCTCAGGGCTTTCTGAAGCGACTCCTTGAATGTTCTACCTATGGCCATCACTTCACCCACCGATTTCATTGAAGAGCCCAGTGTCTGGTCTGTCTCAACGAACTTTTCAAAAGTAAACCTCGGAACCTTTGTCACAACGTAATCTATAACAGGCTCAAAACATGCCGGGGTCTTCCGGGTTATGTCATTTGGTATCTCATCGAGGGTATACCCCACTGCCAGCTTCGCAGCTATCTTGGCTATGGGAAAACCGGTTGCCTTGCTTGCAAGGGCGGAGGACCTGGAAACCCTGGGGTTCATCTCTATTGCATAAATCTTTTCCCCGTCAGGCTGAATGGCAAACTGGATATTGCTTCCCCCCGTATCCACCCCCATCTTGCGCATTATACGGAAAGAATACTCCCTCATCCTGTGATATTCCCTGTCGGTAAGGGTCTGGGAAGGAGCGACTGTAATGCTGTCTCCCGTATGTACCCCCATGGGATCAACGTTTTCTATGCAGCAGATAACCACGCAGTTATCATTTTTGTCCCTCATAAGCTCCATCTCAAGCTCTTTCCACCCCTTGACGGATTCTTCTATGAGCACCTCTCTTACAGGTGAGGCATTAAGAGCCTGAGAAACAAGCCTCTCCACGTCCTCGGGCTTCTCTACAACCGCCCCGCCGGTTCCGCCAAGCGTAAATGCCGGCCTTATTATCACGGGAAGGCCTATCTCGTCAATTACCCTCAGGGAGTCCTCGTAGCTTCTGGCTATACCGCTGGAGGGAACCTCTATACCTATTTCCCCCATTGCCTCTTTAAATTTCTCTCTTGATTCGGCCCTCTGTATGCTGTCTACATTCGCCGCCAGGAGATCAACACCGTATTTATCAAGTATTCCCTTTTCATGAAGTTCTATTGAAAGGTTGAGCGCGGTCTGCCCTCCAAGTGTGGGCAGAAGCGCCTGGGGCCTCTCTTTTTCGATTATCTTCTCAATGTAATGGACGGTCAGGGGCTCTATATGAACCTTCCATGCCATGTCGGGGTCGGTCATTATTGTTGCGGGGTTTGAATTGACAAGAATTACCCTGTATCCTTCCTCCCTTAGGGCCTTGAGCGCCTGTGTGCCCGAATAATCAAACTCGCAGGCCTGACCGATTATTATCGGGCCCGACCCTATTACCAGAATCTTATCTATGTCAGTTCTCTTCGGCATTTAAAATCTCCTTAAATTCGCTGAATATAAACTCAAAAATATTCGGGCCCGGCCCAGCCTCAGGATGAAACTGATAGCCTAATACCGGAAGCTCCTTATGTCTTATCCCCTCGCTTGTTTTATCGTTTAGGTTTATGTGAGATATCTCAAAATCATCCGGCAGGGTATCCGTATCTATACAGAACCCGTGATTCTGAGTCGTAATCTCTATCTGGCCGGTTCTTAAATTCTTAACCGGGTGGTTTGCCCCGTGATGGCCGAATTTCAGTTTATAGGACTTTGCTCCAGCACCCAGGCCGATAAGCTGGTGCCCCATACAGACCCCGGCCACCGGAAGCCTTTTCTTTCTGTTATAATCGATGAGATCGGAGGCAAGACTTATTCCGTAATCGACTGCAGCGGGATCTCCCGGGCCGTTTGAAAGAAAAACCCCATCCGGCTCATGGGAAAGCACATCATCCAGGGAAGCCTTTCCGGAGAGAATCTTCAAATTGAGGCCCATTTTCTCAAGGTTTCTAACGATATTCATTTTTAAGCCATAATCAATTAAAACAACCTTTTTGCCCGAACTTCCTTCCTTGGGATCATACTTCTCGTACACAGAGTACCCGGAATCGTTCACCTCCCCCACAAGGTTGCGTCCCTTAATATCCGGAAAGCCATCTAACTTCCCCTTCAGGCTTTCAGTGTCAAAATCAAGGGCTGAGATTATTCCCTTCATCGATCCCCTGCTTCTTATTCTCCTTACAAGGCTTCTTGTATCAATCCCCTCAATACCCGTTATCTTCTCAGACTCAAGATACCCGGAAAGGCCCATCTGCGCCTTATAGTGGGAATGAACCCTTGAGTACTCTTTTACAATTAACCCTGATGCCCATATCCTGTAGCTTTCTGAATCATCCAGGTTTATGCCGTAGTTTCCTATATGGGGATAGCACATCGTAACAATCTGCCCGCAATAGGATGGATCCGTAAGAATCTCCTCGTACCCTGTCATTGACGTATTGAAAACGACCTCGCCGATTTGCTCTCCCCTGTGACCGAAATAAGAGCCTTCGTAAAGCGAGCCGTCTTCAAGATATAACACTGCCTTGCCTTTCATTTTGCCGCAAACTCCTTTTCTATATGAATAGTTTCCTCCTCCGAACGCCCCATTGATATGAGGGCAATTTTAGAACCGCTGAGTTCCTGAATTCTTTCCACAAACTTTTTAGCGTTCGCGGGTAAGTCCTCCACCTTATTTACACCTTTTGTTTTTTTGTTCCATCCGGGAAGCTTCTCGTACACAGGCTCCGCCTCTTCCTGCATCTTCCGGGAAAGCGGAAATTCCGTTATTTTTCTGCCCCTGTATTTATAAGCCGTGCATATCTTTATTTCTTCTCTGTCATCAAGAACATCTATTTTCGTAAGAGCCATCTTATCCGCCCCGTTTACCCTTATTGCCATCTTCAGCTGAACCATATCAAGCCATCCCACCCTCCTGGGTCTCCCGGTGGTGGCTCCGTACTCCCCCCCCTTCTCGCGCAGATACTCAGCCTCTGTTCCTTCAATTTCAGTGGGAAACGGCCCCAGTCCAACCCTTGTTGTATAGGCTTTGGTCACCCCTAGAACGGTTTCAATTTTTCCCGGGGGAAACCCGCTGCCTACACAGGCCCCTCCCGATATGGGGTTAGATGAGGTGACAAACGGATATGTTCCGAAGTCGCAATCCAGCATCGTCCCCTGCGCCCCCTCAAAAAGAATATTCTTACCCCTTTTTTCCTCACTGTAAAGCAGGCTTGCCCCGTCAGCGAGAAAATCCTTCAGCCGGGGGAGAATTTCCTCTCTCTCCTTCATTATTTTATCTTTCAGCTTTGTCACGGAGGTGAATTTCTTGATGAATACTTCCTTGCCCCTGAGGTTTCGCTTTAGAAGCTCCTTGAAGGTATCGTCCTCCAGGTAATCAACGAACCTTATTCCAACCCTGGCATACTTGTCTCCGTATGCAGGGCCTATACCCCTTCTTGTCGTTCCAACCCTGGTTTTAAGCTTCTCCATGTAAGCTTCCCTGTATTTGTGGTAAGGAAATATAAGATGGCAGTTTCCGGAGATAAAGAGCCTTCCGTCTGCTTCAATATTTCTTTTTCTTAAAAAATCCAGCTCTTCCACAAGGGCGGCGGGGTCTATCACAACCCCGTTTCCGATAAGGCACTTTTTACCGGGGTAGAGAATCCCGGAAGGAACCAGATGAAGAACATACTGGCTGTTGTCAAAAACCACGGTATGGCCGGCATTATTGCCCCCCTGAAACCTGACAATCCAGTCAGCCCATGAGGAAAGGATGTGGCTGACTTTCCCTTTTCCCTCATCCCCCCACTGCATTCCTATTACTGATAAAGAAGGCATTTTAAATCACCCCCGCTCTCTTGAAAATCTCTTCAACATTCCCTAAATAAGCCTCGGGTTTCATAGCCGCGGCGAGCTCTTCCGGTTTTATCTGGTGTTTTTTCTCCAAAATCTCCTCTATTTCTTCTATACTTTTACCCTGCATGAAAATTTTCTTTGCCAGAGAATACGCCTCTTTTCTTTCAACTCCCTTATCCAGAAGAAGCTTTAAAACAGAAGAAGAGTAAAGCCGCATTCCTGCCTTTTCCAGGTTCTTTTTTATATTTTTTTTATGAACTGTCAAGTTTTCTGCAACATAGTTAATCTTTTCCAGAATATAACAGGTGAGAGAGCTGGCCTCTTCCAGAACAATCCTTTCGTTGGATGAATGCGAAATATCGCGCTCATTCCATAGCGCAATGTTGGAAAGCCCCGTCTGGGTATAGTTCCCCACAAGCCTTGAAAGGCCGCTTATTCTTTCGCATAGTACCGGGTTCTTCTTATGGGGCATCGCGGAAGAGCCGGTCTGTTTTGACATAAAAGGTTCTGAAACCTCTTTAATGAAATCCTGCGAGAGAAGCCTGATTTCGCAGGAAATCTCTCCTGCAAGAGCAGAAATAAGAGAGAGAACAAAAATATATTCACAGAAGATATCCCTCGGCAGTACCTGGGATGCCGCCGGAGCAGGCTTCAATCCGAGGTAATCCAGAGTCTTCTTTTCCTCCCCGGGACTCACCAGTGAATAGGTTCCCACCGCGCCGCTTATCGTACCGACAAGTATTCTCTTTGACGCCTCTTCAACCCTTTCAATATTTCTCATGGCAAAGACGTGCCACCTGGCAAACTTGAGCCCCAGGGTAACCGGCTCGGCAATCTGCCCGTGTGTTTTCCCGCACATGACGGTATCCTTGTATTCCACGGCCTTGTTTTTCAATATGTTTTTCAGCTTTTTAAGCTTTTTCAGGGTCAACTCAAGCGAATCCTTTATCTGCAGCACCCTTGCCGTATCCATAACATCCGAAGAGGTAAGCCCTTTGTGTATCTCTCCGGCCGAAGGGCCTATTCTTTCCTCAAGTATCGAAAGAAAGGCATTGAGTTCATGCCCGCTTATCTTTTCCTTTTCCCGCACCTCTTCGGGATCTATATCCTCTTTAAGAACCAGAAGCGCCAGATCATCCATTCCGCGGGCCTTAAGTACGGCAGCCTCTACCTCCTTCCATTTTCTATAATAGTTCTTCTCGCTCCATATTTCTTTCATTTCTTTTAAATAGTATCTGTCAATCATATCCTCTCCTCACTTACTTATGAATTTCTTTACCGCTTCCGGGTACAGTTTATGCTCTTCTTTGAGCACCCTGCGGGCCAGGCTCTGCGGCGTATCATTATCTTTTACCGGAAGGCGCCTCTGCAGAATAACCGGGCCATGGTCATACTCCTCATCTACAATATGCACGCTGCAGCCCGATTCTTTTCTGCCTGAAGCCAGCACCGCCTCGTGCACCCTTATGCCGTACATCCCCTTGCCGCCGAAATCAGGCAGAAGAGCCGGATGTATGTTCAGTATTCTGTTTCGGTATTCGCTGACTATATTTTTGCCGAGCTTTACCAAGAACCCGGCAAGGCAAATAATATCTGTATTAAATTCTTTAACTTTTTTAAGCAGAGCGGCTGAATACTCTTCTTCACCGGAATAATCCTTATACTCAATCACAAAATGGGGTATGTTCTCTCTTTTTGCCCTTTCTATTGCAAAAACGCCTTTTTTACTTGAAATGACCAGATTTATCTCTCCCGGAATAAAGCCGCTTTTACACCCGTTAATAAGTGACTGAAGGTTTGTGCCGCCGCCTGAAACAAATACGGCAATTTTGGTCACAGAACCCTTCCAATAACCTCAGCATCCGCACTGCGGGCTATTGATTCGGCATTATCGGGCTCAGCGACCGCAATCATACCCCAGCCGCAGTTAAAAACCTTTTTCATCTCCTCTAAGGAAACGCCCTTCTTTTCAATTATTCTGAAGATTTCCGGAATATCGTAATCAAATATTTCAGCCTTCTTTTTACCCAGAAGCCGCTTGAGGGCCCTTTCCATCCCCCCTCCGGTAACATGAGCAAGGTTTTTAAGCTCAAAGCGCGGGTTTATCAGGTTATCATAAATCACGGTGGGAGAGAGCAGCATATCTGAATGCTCTTTCAACTCTTTATCAGAAAAAACATCCCTTATAAGAGAAAATCCGTTGGAGTGGACGCCGCTGGAACTCCAACCGAGTATTTTGTCTCCCGATTCTACTTTTTTGACATCAAATGGCTGCTCCACCTTTCCTACTGCAAACCCGGCCAGGTCATAATCCTCGCCGCCGTACATGCCGGGCATCTCCGCGGTTTCACCTCCGAGAAGAAGGCATCCGGCCTTCTCGGTAGCCTCCCTGATACCCTCCATTACCTGAGAGAAAATATCCTCTCTTAACTTTCCGCAGGCAAAGTAGTCAAGAAAAAAGAGAGGACGGGCGCCTCCGGCTATTAAATCATTTACGCTCATCGCCACAAGGTCAATGCCTATTCCCCTGTGCTTTCCGGCCGAGACGGCAAGCTTTATTTTAGTTCCCACCCCGTCGCAGGTTGCGGCAAGCCCCACCCCGTCAATTTCATATACCCCCGCATACCCTCCTATCGAAGGATACTTTTCCTTTAACTTTTCTACGAGTGATTCTGCTTTCTCTACATCAACTCCGCTTTTTTTATAAAGTCCCATATCTTTTACCTAAATATACTCCTGTATTTCATCTATCAGTTCATCAAACTCCGGAGAATCAAACCACCTGCGCCCTGTAAGCTCATTTACAAACGCACAGTACACATCAGAAATGATTCCGGCAAACCTCTCGGGCAGCGCGGGAGGAGATAAAGAAACCCTTTCTTTCCAACTTGCGCCTCCTGTTTCTCTGGCCCCGGAAACCTCCCGGTACCAGTCAGTTTCCCTGTAGTATATACGGGCCAGCTCCTTGCTTAAAGAAATTTTTCCCTTTCTGAAACGGCACTCATCGGGAGTCCCCAGGACATCCGCCACAACCGGTTCTCTTTTCTCATTAAAAGCAAGTTCAATCTTGCCGTCGCTGTTCTCCATGCCCATTTTTTCCGCTTCTTTCGTGATTATCTTATTTACTTCAAGAAGAATATCCTTGATTTTCCCCGTCTCCTGCTCATCCAGGCCTGCGATATCAGCGGCGGTATCCCAGTCTATGTATCTGTCTGTGTGTTCAAACTTTGTGGATACATCCATAAAAGGCTCGGGCAGCCGGCTTTCCGGCTCAGGTACGGCATCAAACCCCACCTCCCGGGGAGATACAGTCCCGTTTTTCAGTCTTTTAAATATGCTGGAGCCTTCGGGAAGAGAGTTCCTGTATATAACCTCCAGGGGTATAAGAACATTAGAGGGCCTCTTCAGATACCTGCTGTAATCATAAATGCCTTTCTTAAGCCGGGGCTTAAAAACCCGGTAAAGATTCACCTCCATTATATTAGAGGGGGATTTAAGCTCATCGAGTTTTTTTGCCCTCCCGCTTTCAACTATACCGCGGTAATGGGTTTCTATTCCCCTTTCCTGCAGTCTTTCAAAGAAATAGGCCCCCGCCAAACATAAAGCCTTTCCCTTCCTGTCTATATCCTGGGGCATTTTTCCCCAATCAAAAACCGAATACCTGTCAGAAAAAACAAACCTTCCGATGCCGGGCTGTTTTTCCGACGGGCTTTTTATAACTTTAAGATCCTTGACGCTGCCCACTTTTACCCCATTACTCCAGGCCGCCTGGAAGAAACCGCATCAATACTAAAATCCCGCTCATTTTCTCATAACCTCTTTTAACCCGATATCGGTTCTGTAGTGCATGCCCTCAAAGTTTATTTTCTCTATCGCCCCGTATACTTTTTCTCTAGCCCTTTCTATGTCTTTTCCGGCGGCGGCCACGTTAAGCACCCTTCCGCCGTCAGTGTATAAAACCCCGTCTCTTTCACGCGTTCCGGAATGAAAAAGCATGATATCCTCATCAATATCCCCCATGCTTATCTCCATCCCTTTACGGTAGCTCCCGGGATAACCGCCGGATGCCAGGACAACATCCACTACATAACCGTCCTTCCATTTTATATCCGGCTTCCGGTTTTCCATAAGATCCAGCACCGCCTCCAGAAAATCGCTTTCCATCAGACCGAGAACCGCCTGGGCCTCGGGATCTCCCAGCCTTACGTTAAATTCAAGAACACCGGGCTCTTCTGAATGAATCATAAGCCCCAGATAAAGAACCCCCCGGTAATCGATACCCCTTTCTTTAAGCCCGTCTATCACCGGTTTAGTTATTTTCCTGTCAATCTTTTCCATTACAGAGGAACTGATGGCGGAAGTCGGAGCATAAGCCCCCATCCCCCCCGTGTTTGGGCCGTTATCCCCGTCAAAAACAGGCTTGTGATCCTGGGAAGGAGAAAGATAAACATATTTTTCGCCTGATATCATAACCAGAACCGATGCCTCCTCACCCTGCAGTTTGTCTTCGATTATAATTTTCGAGCCGGCCTCTCCGAATTTTTTTTCCTTCATCAGAACCCTAACCGCCTCCCGGGCTTTGCGGGGCGTCTCGGGAATTATTACCCCCTTTCCGCCGCAGAGGCCGTCAGCTTTTATTACAACATCCTCTTTTTTAGAAGAAAGATAATCCTGCGCATCGGATTCATTATCAAAGACCTCATAGCCGGCAGTGGGTATACCGTTTTTTTTCATAAAATCCTTTGCATACACCTTCGAACCTTCCAGCATAGCCCCGTCTTTGACCGGACCGAAAACCATAACGCGGCTCTCTTTAAAGAAGTCTGCAAAGCCCTCAACAAGAGGGGCTTCCGGCCCCACAATTATAAGGTCAATATCCTTTTCTTCGGTAAAGCTCTTTACCCTTTCGAAATCCAGCGGAATACCGGCCGGTGAGGCATCCCTAGAAATGCCGCTGTTTCCCGGCAGGCAGAAAACCTCACCCGCAAGGGGTGATTTTTTCACCTTCCACACAATGGCGTGTTCCCGGCCCCCTGATCCTATCACCAGAATGTTTTTCCTTTTCTTATTCATTTTTATTCTCCCTCAACGGATAATCATTGTTGAAACAAGAAAGGCAGTAATCCGTTTTTTTACAGGCCCTTAAAAGTCCGTCCATGGAAAGATACTGAAGGGTATCCACCCCCAGGTATTCGGCAATTTCATCCACAGAGAGATGATTGGCAATAAGCTCCGAATCGGTCGGGGTGTCTATCCCGTAATAACATGAATGTTTTATGGGGGGAGAAGCCACAAGAAAGTGAATCTCGCGCGCCCCGGCCTTTCTTATCATATTCACCAGTTTCTTTGAGGTTGTTCCCCTTACTATTGAATCATCAATGACAATAACCCTTTTTCCCTTCAGAAGCTGGCCCACGGGAGAAAACTTTATTTTTACCCTGAAATCCCTTATATCCTGATGCGGCTCTATAAATGTCCTGCCTATATAGTGGCTTCTCATCAAACCGGTCTCAAGCGGAATCCCGCTTTTTTTGCTGTATCCCATTGCCTGCATATTTGCGGAATCCGGAACGGACATCACAAGATCAGCCTTTATTTTTTTCTCTCTCGCAAGCTCCCATCCCATATTCAGTCTCGTCTGATACACGCTCTGTGAAAAAACCTGAGAATCGGGCCTGGAAAAATATATCAGTTCGAATATGCAGGGCCTGTGCGGCCGGGGTTCAAGGCTGAGGCTGCGTTCCCCGTTTTCATCTATAACCAGAATCTCCCCGGGCTCTATATCTCTTTCATGCTCCGCATCGATTATATCGAAAGCGCATGTTTCCGATGAAATCACAGCAGAGTCCTCCTTTCTCCCAAGTGAAAGGGGCCTGAAGCCGTAGCTGTCGCGGACAGCAATAATTTTCTCCGGGAAAAAAAGTATAAGTGAAAACGCTCCCTTAAGCCTATCGAGAACCTTTTTCAGGCGTTCTTCCCAGGTCCCTTCCTCCCTCACCAGCATCTTAAGTATAAGTTCGCTGTCGGTCTCGGTTGAAAATATTATTCCCTCTTTCTCGAGTTTTTCCCTCCACTTTACTGCCGAAGGAATATTGCCGTTATGAGCTATGGCTATGGGGGAATTCTGATAATGAACAATTATGGGCTGAATATTCCCGAAAGAAGAACTGCCGGAGGTGGAATACCTTACGTGGCCGATGGCGCTTGACCCCCTTAACCTTCTCATATCTTCGGCATCAAAAACCTCGTTTACCAGCCCCATCCCTTTTTTTGAAAAAAATTCATGCTTGAGGCAGGAAACAATACCTGCGCTTTCCTGTCCCCTGTGCTGAAGGGAATAAAGCCCGAGAAAAACTTTTTCGGCGGCCTGGGGCATATTCCAGACCCCGAAAAGACCGCAAAATTCCTTACGCATTTTTAACTATATTCCTGTACATTAATCTACCCCATACCTTAACATCTCTGCTTCCCCGCGCCGGATGCTGAAAATCATAAAGATACCTTTCCGGATGAGGCATAAGACCTAAAACATTTCCTCCGGAAGAAGTAATACCTGCTATGTCAAGCTCGGAACCGTTTGGGTTATCTATATATTTTACGGGAACCCTGCCCGATTTAATCAGCCCTTTTGCGCTCTCCTGCGCCCCTTTGAATTTTCCCTCGCCGTGGGCAACGGGAAGCTCAATCTCCTCCGGCATTTTTTCAAACCAGAAAAATGAACTGTCAACTTTCAGCCTTACCCATCTGCAGATAAACCTGCCGGAATCATTATATGTAAGTGTCGCCCTATTTTCAAAGTCCTTACCCGGAAGAATACCGGATTTAACCAGCACCTGAAAACCGCTGCATACCCCCATCAACAGCTTTCCCTTTTTAATAAATTTCGTAATCTCGTTCATTACCCTGTATTTTAAAAAAATCGCCAGGACCCTCCCGGCTCCAAGGTAATCCCCGTACGGAAACCCCCCGGGTATCACCAGTATGCCCGCATCCTCAAGCATACCCGGCCTTTGAGCAAAGGAGTTGACATGGACTGTCTCCGCCAGGGCGCCGGCCTCTTCAAGAGCAAACCTTGTCTCCATGTCGTTATTTGTCCCCGGGGCCTTCAAAACAATGGCCTTTTTGGATTTATTCATCTATCTGGCTCTTCCATATTTTTTTCACAACCCCAATGTCCTCTCTGAGAATACCCCTTAACCCGGAATTTACCGTTATCTGCTCATCAAAAGTTGTCTCGCCTATTCTGAAAATCTGCGCTTCCTCAGCCAGTTTCTCAAAATCTTCTGCCCTCTCCGGCTCCACCTCGACTAAAAACCTTGAATTGCTCTCGGAAAAAAGCTTTATCAAATCCGACTCTCGCTCCGAAAATTCCCCGTCCTTCAGTTTTATGCCGCAGATGTCAACGGATGCCCCTACTCCTGAAAAACACATCTCGGACAGGGCGGCGATAAAGCCGCCTTCGGATATATCGTGTACGGAAAGAATAGTTTTTTTTCTCAAAGCCGAACTTATTAACCCGAGCGCACCCCGTGAGCATTCCGGCCTCAAATCAGGAACCCCGCCCCCGGCCCTGCCGGAGACCCTTGAAAGAACCGATCCTCCCATTTCATTATATGTTCTTCCAACCTGGTATATAAAATTTCCGGGTTTTTTAAAATCGCTTCCCACCGCCAGACCTGCATCCTCCGACACGGCTGCGCAGGTTATAAGCAAGGTTCCGGGGATATTAACCTTTTTCCTTTCACCGTCTTGAGAAACAGTCTCATAAAAATTATTAAGGCTGTCCTTCCCCGAAACAAAAGGAATCCCCAGGTCCATACTGGCGCGGTAGCATCCCCTGGAAGCCCTGACCAGCCCGCCCAGCACCTCCTCCTGCCGCGTATCACCCCAGCAGAAGTTATCCATAAATGCCGCTTTTTTCATGTCGCCCCCGGCGGCAACCGTGTTCCTTGCCGCCTCCTCCGAGCAGCTCAGGGCCATTTTATAAGGGTCCAGCCGCCCATAGGAAGGATTGATGCCCAGCCCTACAGCCACCGCCCTTTTCGACCCCGGCTGCGGCATAACGGCGCATCCGTCCTGAGGAGCGTCCTGCTCTTTGCCTGCAAGCGGTTTCAATACCGTCCCCCCCTGAACTTCGTGGTCATACTCCCTTATAACCCTCTCTTTTGAAGCCACATTAAGATCTCCCATAACCTTTTTCCAGGCCTCTGCAAGAGATATGCCTCCGGCCTCAAAATCAGCTGAGGGCTTCTCTCTCCAGACCGCCTTTCTTTTTATCCTGGGAAGCCCCCCGTGCAGAAACTCCATATCAAGGTCGGCATGCTTTTTTTCCTTATAATAAACCTCAAGCCTTCCGCTTGACGTAAACTCTCCCAGCCTCGCCCACTCGACATCCTCCGCATCCAGGATTTTTCCAAGGGCCTCAACAGAACCGGGCGAAACGCTTAGAACCATCCTTTCCTGGGATTCCGACAAAAATATTTCCCAGGGCTTAAGCCCCTCGTACTTAAGAGGCGCGTTCTCCAGGCGCACGAGCGCGCCCGTTTCGCTGCCCATTTCTCCGATAGCCGAAGAGAACCCGCCGGCGCCGCAGTCGGTAACAGCCTCATAAAGATTCATGTCGCGGAGCTTAAGCATAGCATCAGCAAACTTTTTCTCAGTTACCGGGTCTCCAATCTGCACGCAGCCGGAGTCAGTCTCCTCCTGCAGGCCGGCAGAAGAGAAAGTCGCTCCGTGAATACCGTCCCTTCCCGTTCTTCCCCCTATAGAAATAATAACATCTCCGGGTCTGACTTTTTTTTCGATATGCCCGACCGGCATTATTCCAAGGGTGCCGCAGTACACAAGAGGGTTGTAAATGTAATCCCTGTCAAAAATTATCGCCCCGCTGAGGGTGGGGATACCCACCCTGTTTCCGTAGTCGCGAACCCCTTTGACTACACCCTTAAATATTCTTTCGGGATGAAGAACCTCCCCCTCTATTTCTTCCCTTGGGGTATCGCAGGGGCCGAAACAGAAAACATCCAAATTCATGAAAGGGCGCGCTCCCCGTCCGCAGCCGAGTATGTCCCTTATCACCCCTCCCACTCCAGTTGCCGCCCCCCCGTAAGGCTCTATCGCTGACGGATGATTATGTGTTTCCGCCTTTATAGCTATTGCGCTGTCAGAATCAAACCTGATAACCCCGGCATTATCCTCAAATACCGAGAGGCAGTAATCCCTGTCAAGCTCCCTGGCAGTACGGAATACGGTCTCTTTAAGCAGGCTGTTTATGTTTTCCTTTTTTTCCTCTCCCGATATATCTATCCGGGTGTATTCAACAGGCCCCCCCATTGTCTTATGCTTGCAGTGCTCGCTCCATGTCTGCGCAATTATTTCCATCTCCATCAATGAAGGCTCGCGGGATTGTTCCTCATAATACTTTTTCACCGCCTCCATTTCTGCGCCGTTTAGGGAGAGCACCATTTTGCCGGAAATATCCAGAAGGCCTTTACGGCTGAGCCCCCTTATTCTTACTTTTCTCATCCTTCCTCTATCTCCGCATATTCTATTACGCTGTTGTAAAGAAACTCCCCTGCCGCGCCGGCAAGATTATCCCCACGCCCGCCTTTCATTATATATCTTCTGGCTGCTGCAGCCCGCGAAACCCCTTCTATTCCCATGATTTCAAGCGCTTCCATGAGGGTTTTTCCCTCCACATCCAGCACCCCATTCTTTAAATAAACCCTGACCGAGGGGGCATCCACAGCGCGCAGGCCGATTGAATAATCCTGCGTTACACTGTCGCATAGCAGCTCTGAAGAGATTCTCTCAAGAACCTTCTCCTCATCCTCCAGCTGCCCGCGTAAAGAGTAAATTCTGCTGAAGGAAATTTCTTCAGCTTCATAACCGCTCACATGAGAAAGCTCGGATGCGGCCCTTTCCCCCTCCGGGTCCCTTCCCTCTGAAAAAACTTCTATTATATATTCCTTTTCCTTTATTCCCATTCTATTGTGCCGGGAGGTTTATTCGTAATATCATAAACAACCCTGTTTATTCCCTCAACCTCATTTACCACCCTCGTTGATATTCGCCCCAGCACCCCGTAGGGTATCCTGGCCCAGCTTGCTGTCATCGCCTCTTTTGATTCCACACATCTTATTGCCAGCGTATATTCATATGTCCTTTTATCTCCCATAACCCCGACGGATTTTACAGGCAGGAAAACCGGGAAAGCCTGCCAGAGATTATAGTAAACGCCTGCTTTTTTTAATTCCTCATCCACTATTTCATCGGATTTTCTGAGAATTTCAACCCTTTCTTCTGTAACCTCACCGGCAGTCCTTACAGCGAGGCCCGGGCCCGGAAAGGGATGCTGTTTCACAATCTCCTCAGGGACCCCCAGCTTCAGCCCGATTTCCCTCACCTCGTCCTTGTAAAGAGCTTTAAAAGGCTCAAGAAGCTTAAGGTTAAGAACCTCGGGAAGGCCGCCGACATTATGATGAGACTTTATCCTGGCCGGAGACTCTCCATCCTTAGCCGACTCTATAACATCAGGATAAAGGGTCCCCTGGGCAAGATGGGTTATACCCTCGAGTTTATCTGCCTCTTCGTGAAATACGTTTATAAACTCCCTGCCGATTATTTTTCTTTTTTCTTCCGGATCCCTCACCCCCTTGAGCTCACTCATGAATTTTCCCGACGCGTCAACTATCCTTACATTAATCCCCATCTTTTTCATCAATACATTTTTTATACGCTTTGAATCCTTCCAGCGGGTCAGGCCGTGCTCGACAAATATGGGATAAAAGTTTTCACCTATAGCTTTCTGTATAAGAACCGAGGCCACGCTTGAATCAACCCCCCCGGACAGAGCCATTATCACCTTCCGGTTTTTAACTTCACTGCGGATTTCATCTATTTTATCATCTATCCATTCGGAAAGATTCCAGTCCCGGGAAGCCCCGCAGATGTCAACAAAATTTTCAAGGATTTTCAACCCCCTTGCAGTATGAGTTACCTCCGGATGAAACTGAACACCGTAAAAATTCCTTGAATAGTCTCCCATTGCCGCAATTTTTACCGATGATGTAGAGGCCATTTTCCGGAAGCCCTCAGGAAGGGTTTCAACCCCGTCGTAATGGCTCATCCAGGCATCAAGTTTCTTGGGAAGTGACTCAAATATTTTTTTTCTCTCGATTATTTCAATCCGGGTTTTACCGTATTCCCTGCATGTTGAGATGCCCAGTTTTCCGCCAAGCATTTTTGTCATTACCTGCATTCCGTAGCATATTCCCAGTACCGGAACTTCTCCAGTGAAGACTTCACGGCGGGGCTTGGGAAAGCTGCTGCTTTTCAATGACGACGGAGACCCGGATAGGATTATCCCGTCTAACTCTTTTCCCCCGGGAAGAGGACGGGTGTATGGAATTATCTCCGATTTTACTCCCAGCTCTCTTATTCTTCTGCATAAAAGATGGGTGTACTGCGAACCGAAGTCAATTATTGGAATCATCAGATTTTAGGAAGGGTTATGCCCTTCTGCCTCTGGTACTTTCCCTTTTTGTCCCTGTAAGATCTTATACAGGGGTCGTCGCTCTTTAAAAATATCACCTGCGCTATACCCTCATTCGCATAAATCTTGGCCGCCAGCGGCGTTGTGTTGGATATCTCGAGAGTAACGAACCCCTCCCATCCGGGTTCAAACGGGGTTACATTTACTATTATTCCGCACCTGGCGTAAGTGGATTTGCCCACGCATATCGCCAGCACATCTTCCGGCATTTTTATATATTCCACCGTTCTTCCGAGTGCAAAGGAATTTGGGGGTATCAATATATGGTCACTGTTTTTTACATTAACAAATGAATCCCTGTCAAATTTTTTGGGGTCCACGGTAGCGTAATTTATGTCAGTGAATATTTTAAACTCCTCCGCCACTCTTATGTCATACCCGTAGGAAGAGAGCCCGTATGATATCACCCCGTCACGAACCTGTTTTTCCACAAAGGGGTCTATCATCTTATGCTCAAGGGACATTTTTTTTATCCAGCTGTCGGCTTTCAGCATTTACTTTCCCATCCCCAGGCTTTGAGCCCTCTGGTATATTTTTCCTTCCTTCTTTATTTCAGGGGCCACAATTAAAGTGCTCTTTTCATGAAACTCCCTGATATTATAGGCTCCGCAGCTGGCCATGGAAAGCCTTATCGCCCCGGCAAGGTTCTGGGTTCCGTCATCAGTCTTAGCCGGCCCCAGTAAAATCTCCTGAAGGCCTCCCATTATACCTACCCTTATTCTTGTCCCGCGGGGAAGATAGGGATGGGGCAAAGCCATACCCCAGTGATATCCTCTGCCGGGAGCCTCTTTTGCCTTTGCAAAGGTGTTTCCCAGCATCACCATGTCGGCTCCGGAGGCCAACGCCTTGCATATATCAGCGCCCACAGTCATTCCCCCGTCGGTTATGATGGAAACATGCCTGCCCGTTTTTTTATAATAGTCATCCCTGGCCGAAGCGCAGTTCATTGTTGCCGTAACCTGAGGAACCCCTATTCCCAAAACACCTCTCGTAGTGCAGGCAGCCCCGGGGCCTACCCCCACCAACACCCCGCTGGCTCCGGCTTCCATTAAATCCATGGCAACCTCATACGTTACGCAGTTACCCATAATAACCGGAATTTCCATTTCCTCAACAAACCTTTCAAGCTCCAGTGGAGTTTGTTCATGCGAATGATGCTTTTTTGTTATCACGGTAGCCTGAAGACAGAATATGTCAGCGCCGGCATCCCTGCTTATAGGCCCGAGTCTCTTCGCCCTCAAGGGAGTACAGGAAACACAGGCCGAGCCGCCCCCCTTTTTCATCTTTTTTATAGTTTCAGCTACAAGCTCATCCTTAATAGGTTCTTTGTATATCTCCTGGAGAAGGGGTGTAACCTCCTCCTTGGGAACAGATATTATCTCCTGCAGCACCTCTGCGGGGTTTTCATACCTTGTGGAAACCCCCTCCAGGTTCAGCACGGCAAGCCCGCCCAGCTTCCCCATGGAAACCGCAAACTCCGGGTTTACCACCCCGTCCATGGCGCTGGCCAGAAAGGGAAGTTCAAGGCTGATATCCCCTATGCTGCTTTTTATATCTACATCCTCGGGATCCACAGTGCTCCGCCCGGGAACTATAGCTACCTCATCAAATCCGTATGCTCTTTCCATCACTTATTCCTCCTCTTTTATAACAACCCTGTTATTTCTTTTATCCCCCGTCATGTCAAAAAAACAATCGGGGGCCTCTTTTTTTAAAATCTCCAATACCCTTATAAAAGCCCCTCTAATCTCCCACTGGGCCTTCCTGCTACCCCTTAGTTTTATGGCGTGTCTGAACTGCCTGAAATTTCCGGTAAAAAATATTTCGCTGCAGCAGCTGTTAGGCAGAACATACCGGGCATCCTCCCGCTTTACGCCCTTTGAAATCATATCCCGGTAAAGGCCGCTTAAATCTTCCATCGCCTTTTTGAATCTGTCAAGCATCTCCGGATTCTCTTCTATCGACGGAGGAATAACATAATCAAATTCCTCTTCATTAACGTAGCGCTGAGACTGCTGGGAAAAAGAAAAAAGCCTGTGGCGGACAAGCTGATGCGTGAGCGCCCTGCTGACGCCCTGAAACCTGAAGGAGGCTGAGGCATGCTCCAGGACTGAAAGATGCCCCGCCCTGATCAGCCTTCTTATAAAACTGCCTGAATCAGAAGACCCCATCCTGTCCCATGACAGGTAACAGGTTCTGGCCGCCTGCTCAATCACCTCCTGAGGCCTTGGCGTAACTGATACTAATTTTACTTTCATATTTTACTCAGACCCTTGCCTTTACCTTATAGCCCTTTTCCACCGCACTTTTCGCAAAATCCCTGATCTCTCCCTCAAAATAAGGTTTGATTCCCCGCAGTTTCCGGGAGGCCGCTTTATCAGGGGTAAACTGCCCAAGGGCATATACCGTTTCCTTTCCAACCACCCCAAGATTCTCCATAACATCCCGGTATTCACAAATACCCGGAATAAGAACCGTTCTTACCTCAAAATCAGAACCGCTCTCTTTTAAGATATCCAGCGCCTGAGCCGCTTTTGCTGCGGCTGAGCCGACTCCGCAAACCTCCGCATATCTTTTTTCACTCTTTATCGACGCCTTTAAATCAAGAGCGATATAATCGGCCAGGGCGCAATTTAAAATATCTTTTAGAAGCCCGGGGTTAAAACCGTTGGTATCCAATTTAATTAAAAATCCCGAATCTTTCAACACCTTAAGGAGAATTTTTATGTCTTCTTTGAGAAGCGGTTCCCCTCCGGTAATGACTACCCCGTCTATCCACCGGCGGCTCTTTCGGATTATTTCCAAAGCCTCATCCTGGTGGATTAAACTCTTTTCCTCCCTAAGCCCGCTGTTATGGCAATAGGGACACCGCATGTTGCACCCGGAGGTAAAGATAACCGATGCGGCTCTGCCATCCCAGTCAACCAGGGATGTTTTCCGGATACCGGCTATCCTGTCAAACTTTTTTTTTAATGAGCCTATTTACTTACCCCGTATTTAAGCGGTTTAAAGAAATGCCATCTGTCTTTTATCCTGCTCCGGTTCCGTCTCGCCTATCCGGGTTTCCTGAGCCGGGGTTTCAACAGTTTCAGCCCCTTCCTTTCTTTCAGGCAGCCTGTAAAGCCTGCGCTGAGAATATTCCTTTTGCTTCCCCTTATTCCAGCTTGACACGGGACGGTAATACCCGACCACTCTGCTGTAGACCTCGCAGCTGTCCGAACACTCCGGGCATTTATGATACTCACCCTTAATATAACCGTGAGTCTGACAGATGCTGTATGTGGGGGTTATCGTAAAATAGGGAACCGCCGACATATTGGCTATTTTCTGAACAAGCTTCTTGCACGACTGCACGGGGATGTTTTTCTCCCCCATAAATACATGAAGCACAGTTCCCCCGGTATATTTCCCCTGCAAATCCTCCTGATGCTCAATAGCTTCAAAAACATCATCCGTATGCGAAACGGGCAGATGGGTTGAGTTTGTATAGTAGGGAACATCATCCCCGGAAGAAATTATATCAGGGTGAAGCTTCTTGTCCAGCCTGGCAAGCCTGTAGGAAGTACCCTCGGCAGGCGTAGCCTCAAGGTTGTATATGTGCCCTGTCTGCTCCTGGTACCTGACAAGGCGCTTTCTCATATAATCAAGAACCTCCATTGAGAAGCTCTTGCCTTCGGGGGTTGCTATATCCTTGCCCATGAAATTCAAACAGCTTTCATTCATCCCCACAAGGCCGATGGTAGAAAAATGATGCTCGAGAGTACCCAGGTACCTTTTTGACCACGGAAGCAGCCCGTCATCCATGTTTTTACTTACCTCTTTGCGCTTTATTTCCAGAGACTCTTTTGCCAGGTACAGAAGCTCATCCAGTCTTTCAAAATATTCCTCTTTCGTGGAGCTTGTATATCCTATCCTGGGCAGATTTATTGTTACCACCCCTATGCTCCCGGTTTTTTCTCCCGATCCAAAAAGCCCGCCGGTTTTTTTCTTCAGATCTCTTATGTCAAGCTGAAGCCGGCAGCACATGCTGCGCACATCCCCGGGGTTAAGGTTGCTGTTGATGAAATTTTGAAAATACGGAATGCCGTATTTGCTTGTCATCTCGAAAAGAAGCTCGGCTATTTCACTGTCCCAGTCAAAATCTTTAGTTATATTGTAGGTAGGTATGGGAAAAGTAAATACGCGCCCGTTCATATCCCCCTCAAGCATAACCTCAAGAAAGGCCTTGTTTATCATATCCATCTGCGGCTGAAAATCTCCGTATGTTTCCCCCTGCAGAACATCACCGCCGTATATTACAGGGCGGGTTTTTAAATCCTCCGGCGGCACAAGGTCAAATGTAATATTCGTGAAAGGAACCTGGTTTCCCCAGCGGCTGGTGGCGTTTATGGCAAAAACAAACTCCTGGACCGACTGCTTTATCTCTTTATAAGAAAGGTTGTCTTTTGCCGCAAGAGGAGCAAGATATGTATCCACCGATGAAAAAGCCTGGGCGCCGGCCCACTCATTCTGAAGCGTGCCCAAAAAATTAACAATCTGCCCCAGCGCCGCGTTAAAATGCTTGGCCGGCTTGGCGGCGATTCTGCCTTCAACGCCGTTAAACCCCTCGGCAAGCAGCTGACTCAGGGACCACCCCGCGCAGTACCCTCCGAATGAACCGACGGAAAGGTCGTGAATGTGAAAATCCCCGTTTCTGTGAGCCTTGCCTATTTCAGAAGGGTAATTGTTCTTAAGGGTATATTCCGCTATAACCGAGCCTGATATGTACTCCTGCATGGCCGATAGAGAATAGGAAACATTAGAATTTTCCTGAACCCGCCAGTCCTGACGGCTCACGTAAGAATCCACAAGCCCCCTTATTTTATTTGCAAACGCGCTTTTTTCCCTCATCTCATTTCTGTGGTGCCTGTAAAGAATGTATTTTTTGGCAATTTGAGCATAACCGGCTTCAATAAGCTGCTTTTCTACAACATCCTGAACGTCCTCCACAGTAGGTGTCATATAGCCAAACTTCTTCTTAAGCACATGCTCACATTCAGAGGTTATCTCATCAGCAACTTTATAGTCTTTCGAGTCCCCCATGGACTTCAAAATTGCCCTGGTTATTTTCTTTGCATCAAAATCCACCGTCTGGCCGTTTCTTTTCTTAACGGACTGTAAAAACCTTTTTGACATTCTTATTACCTCCTAACTGGTTTAATAAAAGTTTCATCTTTTTTATGATGCGGAATTTAATTTTTACCGCTTAAAACCCGCAAAATTTTTTTCTTATCTTTATGTTAAAACTACCGGTTATCCCTTGTCAAATGCGCAGGGTTTCGGTATTCGATAAACCCCCCTGAAAAAACAGCGAAAAAAAAGCGCCACAGTATCGTAATCCGTCAATAAAATCTGCAAGGTGAAAGCAAACTTGACAAACCTGTTCATTGTTTCTAAACTTCAATAATATAATAACAGATTTAGCAGGAAAAAAGAAGATTTTTTCAGATTTAAATGCGGGGATTTGCCCGGGATAACTCCAACTCCCAGATTTTTTATGCCTTTCGTCAAGCAGGAGGTAAAATGGCGCAACACAGAGTAATAATGGACAGGGATGAACTCATGAGAAAAATAAAAAGGATGAGCACGGAAATCCTTGATGACACCCACGGAGGGGCAAATCTGGCGCTCATAGGAATCCGTTCAATGGGAGTGCACCTTGCAAAAAGAATAAAAAAAGAGCTGGAGTCCATGCTTAAAACAGGCATTCCCCTGGGAATCCTTGACATCACCCTTTACCGGGACGATATTTCCAGGCAGCCCATAAAAACAACAATAAAAGAAACCATTCTTAAATTTGACATGACAGGGAAACACATAATACTCATAGATGATGTTATATGGTCCGGAAGAACCGTAAGGGCCGCCCTGGATCAGATCATGGACTTCGGAAGACCGGATATTGTCCGCCTGGGGGTCCTTATAGACCGCGGAGAAAGGGAGCTGCCTATAGAACCGAATTTCACCGGAAACAAAATAGAAGTAAGGGAAGATGAATGGATAGAACTTCAAATGAAAGAAACAAAGGGTAAGGACCAGGTCCTCTTGTTCAAAAAAAATGACTAAGCCGGATAGCGCAGCCACGGAGCTGAAGAAAAAAGACCTGCTCGGACTTGAAGAACTCTCTCCCGGAGAAATAGAGCTTATTCTGGAGACCGCCAAACCGATGAAAGAGCTTTTTACCCGCACGGTGAAAAAAGCCCCGGCATTAAGGGGAAAGACCGTTGTAAACCTGTTTTATGAACCCTCAACGAGGACAAGAGTTTCTTTTGAGCTGGCAGCCAAAAGGCTCAGCGCAGACACCGTAAACATAAGCTCCAGCGCTTCCTCCGTGGTTAAAGGGGAAAGCCTGATTGACACAGCCAAGACAATAGAGGCTCTGGGAGCAGACATAGTAATAATGAGACACCCCTGTTCCGGGGCTCCCCACATAATAAGCGACAGGATAAAGTGTTCGATAATAAATGCAGGCGACGGGGCGCACGAACACCCAACCCAGGGGCTTCTTGACCTTTACACCATAAAGGAAAAGAAGGGCAGACTGGAGGGGCTGCATGTAGCAATAGTCGGAGACATACTGCATTCAAGGGTTGCAAGATCAAATATATGGGGACTTAAGAAAATGGGAGCAGAGGTATCTCTTGTGGCGCCGCCGACCCTTATTCCTTCCGAAGCCGGAAAAATGGGGTTGCATATCTGCCACCGGATAGAGGAAATAATAGAAGAAGTGGATGTCATAAATATACTGAGAATACAGAAAGAAAGGCAGAAAGAGCTTTTATTTCCCAGCCTTGAAGAGTATAATTTTGTTTTCGGGATTGAGGAGAGTAAATTAAAAAAGGCCAAAAAAGACCTTTTAATAATGCACCCCGGCCCCATGAACAGGGGGGTGGAAATATCCTCTGCTGTGGCAGACTCTGATAAATCGGCGATAAACCAGCAGGTTACAAACGGTGTAGCTGTACGCATGGCGGTTTTTTTCCTTCTTGCCGGAGGAGGTCAGAATGAAACTATTGCTTAAAGGCGGGCGCATAGTCGACCCGGCAAATAACACAGATGAAATATACGATATTCTTATCAGGGCCGGTAAAGTCGAAAGAATCGGAAAGAAATTAGGAAAAGAGCAAAGGGAGTATGACCTTTCGGGAAAAGCAGTTCTTCCGGGGCTTATAGACCTGCACACTCATCTGAGGGAGCCCGGAAGAGAAGACACTGAAACGATAGCAAGCGGAACCGCAGCGGCGGCTCACGGGGGTTTTACCACCGTCTGCGCAATGCCAAACACCAACCCCCCCATTGACTCCGTCTCGGGAGTAAAATATGTTTTAACCACGTCATCCCAGGAGGGAAAAATAGGGGTACTCCCCGTGGGAGCCATAACTAAAAACCGCAAGGGAAAAGCGCTCACGGAAATAGGCAAGATGAGCAACGCCGGCATAGTAGCTATATCCGACGACGGTGACGGGGTCATGAACTCCCGAGTTATGAGAAGGGCCATGGAATACTCTAAAATGTTCGGAATAATTTTAATATCCCACTGCGAGGACCACGACCTTAGCAAAGAAGGAATGATAAACGAGGGTATAACATCAACTAAAATGGGCCTTAAGGGAATCCCTTCACAGGCTGAGGTTATAATGGTGGCGCGGGATATAGCCCTTGCCGGGCTTACGGGATGCCGCCTTCACCTGGCTCATATAACCACATCCCGTTCGGTGGACTTAATCAGGGATGCCAAAAACCGGGGCGTAAATGTAACAGCTGAGGTCACCCCTCATCATATAACCCTTACCGAAAAAGACATAAACGCATACAACACCAACTGCAAGGTTAATCCGCCGCTGAGAACCGAAAAAGACAGAAGGGCCTTAATTTCAGGTTTAAAAGACGGCACAATTGACTGTATATCCACAGACCATGCTCCTCATCTCGACACCGAAAAAGAAAGAGAGTTCGCACTTTCTCCCTTCGGCATGACAGGCCTGGAAACCGCCTTTCCCCTGGCAATGCAGGAGCTGGTCAGATCAAATAAACTCACTTTAAGCAAGCTTGTTGAGAAGATGAGCGCAAACCCCGCATCAATACTTAAGAAAAGCGGCATAGGAAGAATAGAAAAGGGGCTTGACGCCAACATAACAGTAATTGACACAGAACTTGAGAAGGAAATAAACAAGGAGTTTTTCCTCTCCAAAAGCAAAAATTCGCCTTTCAAAGGAAAAAAGCTGAAAGGGTTCCCGATTCTCACCTTATACCGCGGAAGAATAGCATTTAAAGATGAAAAAGTTTTTTCATAAAAAAGCGCCGATAACATCAAAACAGGAGATAATTCCTGGAATATTTTTAATGGAAATTGAATCCCCTGAAATAGCTTCCGCATCCGCACCCGGCGAGTTCATACATATTGCAATAGAAGAAAGACCGTTAAGAAGGCCGATAAGCATATTCCGCGCAAGCGATACAGCGGTAAGCATATTGTTCAGGGTGCGCGGCAAAGGAACAAATATTCTTGGAAAAAAAAGAGAAAAAGAAGAGCTTGATATTCTGGGCCCCCTGGGAAACGGCTTTCCGGAACCGGGAAAGAACCCCCTTTTTATAGCCGGCGGGATGGGTGCGGCCCCCCTTAACTACCTCGCCTCAATATGCTCCGGGGGACTTTTCATATACGGCTTTAAATCCGAATGTGAATCGGAATTGACCCGTCACCTGGATCTCAAAAACCACCGCCTTTTAACGGTATGTGAAGAAAAAACAGGCGACTGCGTAACCGACATTTTACACAAACATGTAAAAAACAAAGGGAATATTTTCGCTGCCGGACCGCAGGCTATGTTTAAATCGCTTACACCTGTCTGCAAAACCGTATCCCAAAAAACCTATGTCAGCTGGGAAGAAAGGATGGGTTGCGGGACCGGCCTCTGCCAGGCTTGCGCGGTAAAAACAGTTGACGGTTATAAAAATACCTGCTCTGAAGGCCCGGTTTTCCGTTTTGATGAAATAACCGAAGAGGCGTATCATGATTAAATTTGCCGGGATAGACCTGAGCAATCCCTTTATCTCAGCGAGCGGTTGCTACGGATACGGATGGGAAGCGGAAGAACATTTCGGGCCCCTCTCCTGGGGAGCGGTTACAACTAAAACCCTGACCCTTAAACCAAGAGAAGGCAATCCGCCTCCGAGAATTTTTGAAACAGCCGGAGGAATTGTAAACAGGATTGGCCTTCAAAACTGCGGTTTAAATATTTTCCTTAAAAATCATCTTCCAAAGCTGAAAGAACTTCCCTATCCATTTATCACCAGCATTTATGCAAATTGCCAAAGCGGGTGGGATGAATTATCGCTCCGCCTTGAAAAAGAAGGGATACGAACACTTGAGCTTAATCTTTCCTGTCCCAACACAGAAGGAAAAAAACCCCTCTCAAACCCTGATTACTGCGCAAATATCGTAAAGAGAATAAAAGAAAAAACAAACTCTTTTATTGTCGCTAAAATAAACGCCGTTGAAAACCCGTACGTGCTTGCAAAAACACTCATTCATTCCGGAGCTGACGCGATCGTATGTTCCAACACCCTTGAAGCAAAAG
>PWEK01000072.1 GCA_003553445.1 Elusimicrobiota bacterium | reverse complement strand
CGTGAGGTGAAGGTTGGTATGCTTGCTATGGCAGGTAATCCCATTACATGGGGACATATTGTTTCGGCATTGAATGCGATGGCTGAACAGAACTTAAGTAAGATAATATTTGTTGTGTCAGGACCGGATAACAGAAAACCTTTGTTGAGCTATACAATGGATGAAAGGGGTGAAATGGCACAAGAATTTCTTTCCGGTTTCAGAGGAATATTTGAATATTCAAATATTTCTATGCTCGATCCTGCCGATGGAGAGACCCAGATATGGAATCTTCTGGAACTTAACTCAGATGTGAAACTTACCATATCATACATAGTGGGGGATGATCATCAACATGTTGTAAGTCCCAAAGAAGCTGATAATGTAAAAAAAGCAATTAGTAATAGGGGAGACATGACAATTGAGGATATTAATAATATCAACTACGATTTTTTGGATACCATCGGAAAGCTTTATAGAAAAAACATAGAATATTCAAAGTTTCTTGAAGATAATGAGCAGAATATAGAAGTGCTTTTTATACCACGAGAAGATCAGAAACTTCATCCTCTTGAAAAGAGTGTTTATGAAATTATTAAAAAAGAGGGCTTTTTTGATACTATATCAAGAGTGGGTTTTTCAGCCTCATCAACGAAGATAAGGAACGCTTTGTTGGGTATAGGGCCTCCCGCGGATCTAACTCTTCTTCCCGTTCCGGTAAGTCAACTACTACAAAGTCCCGAATATAAAGAGTATCTTTATAATCTTGTGATTAGTGAAATAAATAAATTTGCAAATGAGGAATTTACTTTGTGTGATGAGATAAAACTTGTTGATCCCGGGTCTTTGATGGCTTATGCCGAAGATTTAAGAAAATCCGGTATGGAAGTAACTCTTAATTCGGTACTTGAAAGTGCGGGATTTAAACAACCCCCATACGAAGAAACCTGGGTTGATAAGCATGCACCTGAAATGGTAGGGAGAAAGGTTGTTTACCTGACAAGTGAAATAGCTATTCCAGGTACGGTTTTTGCAGGGGGGCTCGGTAAGCTGGCTCTGGATACATTTGAGGCGGCAACAGAGATCTCTGGTGCAGATATTACATTTGTAACGCTTATGTATAGAGGGGGGAGGAAACCTGTAAGGCAGGAGGATGGGAGTTTTATTAGGGGTTTTTATCCGGAAAATTATTCTAATGTGAAAGGACTTGAACCGGTAATAGATAATAAAACTGGAGAACAGAAAGAAATAACAGTTAAAATAACCGGAGAGGATGTTTCGGTGAAACTCTGGAAACAGACTGTGGAGCGCAAAGGAAAAGCAACGGTAATTTACCTTGATGCTCCCGAAATAAACAAAGAACTTTATCCAGATGGGGAATGGGAGCGTTTCAGACAGGAATTGTTGCTTGGAAAAGGAGCGGCGAAAGCGCTTAAAGCCATGGATTTAAGTCCAAATATAGTACATATGAATGAATCTGCGACATCTTTTGCCGCGCCCGCTATTATGCAGGAAGATGGTGAAATTTTTGAAAATACGCAGTATGTATTTGCGACTCACACTCCAGTAAAAGCGGCATTAAGGAGTTATGATGCAGAATGGTGGAATCATACTGGATTTTCTGAAAGGTTCAAGGGCTCTTTTGTAGAAGATGGAAGAATAAAGCTTACTGAAGGCGCTATGGGTATAGTAGAACATTCAGGGGGGAAGATATATGCAGTCAGTAGGCTTCATGGAGAAGTTTCCCGGCGTATGTTTCCGGATTTTTCAGAATCAATAAGTCATGTTACAAACGGTTCTCATGTAGATTTTTGGCGGGCGGAAATTCTTAAAAACGTGAAAACTCCTGAAAGGCTTGACAGGAAAAAGAAAAACTTAAAACGAGATATGATAAAGCGGATAGAAGAAGAAACAGGTGTAAAACTGGATTTTGAAAAACCTGTAATTTTGTTTGCGCGAAGAATGGTAGAATATAAACGTTTGGGGATGCTTCTCCATGACAGTGTAATTGCTAAACTTCTTATGGATAGAGAACATGGCGGGATGGGGATGCAGCTTGTGGTTGCAGGTTCCCCATACGGTGAATATGGGCTCAAAATGCTCAAAAGAATAGATGAACTGCGCGAAATGGGATATAACATAGTTTACATGCCGGACTATGACGTCAATCTTGATGTCAACAAAATGCTTTTTGCCGGTTCTGATTTTATGTTACATATTCCCCAGCGTCCTAAGGAAGCCTCAGGAACGAGTTTTCAGATGGGCGCCATAAATGCTACTCCTTCAGGCAATTCTCAAGACGGAGCTCCCCTGGAGCATATAACTGAGTTTGATGAGGATACTTTAAGAGGAAATGGTTTGATGATGGATATGGAGCCTGAAAGGGATGAAGTTTTACCTGAGGGAACAGATAGTGAAAGAAAAAGCCTTATTCGTCTTCTGGAAAAATTTAGAAGAATATATGACTCTTCCGAAAAATTTAATGCCATTCGATGGAATGCTTATAAGAGCTCCGAAAAAAAGATGACGGCTGTGCGTATGGTAAGGGATTATTATACCGATTTATATAATCCTGTGGTTGAAGGTGTTGACGGAGACGGAAAAATTGAAATAAGAAAAGAGGTTTCCTCCTTTGCTGAAAACTATGGAAATAGATTCAGAGAAACGCTTTTTGAAGGGCATTGCGATATAGAGCCATTTATTTTCAAAACTTCATTCGGAGAAAGGGTAAGAGCATTAGGAGCCGGTTTAAAGGGTTTTATTGAAACAAAATCATCAATAGATGCGGAGATGGAATACGGTCAGCTTGTAGATTATTTTAATTACCTGGAAACTATGTTATCTCAAGCAAGTGGTTCTGAAAAAATCCGTAAATGGCTAAAGAGGTTAAAAAGGAATCCATATCTTGATATAAAAGAAAAAGATAGAGAATTGACTGAATTTATTGAATTCTTTGTTGGACAGTTGCAGAAACAAATGGCTGAAGAGGTTGAAAAACAACTTATAAAATATCTGGAAGAGGAGCTTAGGAAAGATGGTTCAGATACAAGAATTAGAAAAAAAATACAGGAAGACGCTCGTTCTGCAATAGAAAAAATAGCGAAAAAGATTTCCGAAGGAAAGATAACACCAAATATAGATATAAGAACTTCACCTGATGACTTGGGGCAGGAGATAAAAACCTCAGGAAAGGAAGCGAAAATAGGGGTGTTTGTTACAGCTTGCGATCCGATTACATGGGGTCACATGGTATCGGCATTGAATGCGATGGCTGAACATAACCTCAGTAAAGTAATATTTGTTATATCAGGGCCGGATGCCCGCAGACCTGTACTTGGAGAAACCATGGAAGAAAGAATAGAAATGGCATGTGAGTTTTTTCCATGTTTTGGGGGGCTTTTTGAGTATTCAAATATTTCAATGCAAGATCCCGCAGAAGGAGAAACACAGATATGGAAAATTTTTGATTTAAATCCTGATGTGAAACTCACCATATCTTATTTGGTCTACGATGAACATCAACATGTTATAAATCCCAGAAAAATTAACGAAGTAAAAAGAGAAATTGGAGGCAGACAGGAGTTGTTTGTAGGCGATATATACAATATTCCTTACAATTCGCTGGATACAATAGGAAAACTCTATCGCACCAGCAAAGAAAGAGAAGGCAGTTTGGAAAATGATCAGAAAGTGGAGGTTCTATTTATTAAGCATAAAAATGATGTTCCGCTCCAGATAGAAAAGGAAGTATATGAATATATAAAAAGTAGAGGTTTTTTTAAAACCGTAAGCCGGTTGAGTTTCCCTGCATCACCTATAATGGTCAGAAATGCGTTATTGGGGATAGGGACAAGTGCAGAAATAGATGCTGGTCTTACGCTGTTACCGGTATCAATAAAGAATCGTATAGAAGAATATGAAAATTACATGTATCATTGGGTGATAGAGGAGATAAATACATTTTCAGAAGAACCCATACAACTGGATGAATCTTTGAAAAAAGCAACACCTTCGGAGATTATAAAAAGAGCCATAACCCTCTATGAACAGGGAATTCCCATAAGGCAACAAACGCTTGATTTTGCGAATAGGGGCTTAATAGAGTATGAGCCGGGAGTAGAGTATGAATGGAAAACTTCGAGAGAGACATTAACATCCGAGCAATTTGAACAATTTATGAATAAGGTTAATAACATTGAAGAACTCAAAGATTGGGCAGCTACCCGTATTGGACACCTTATGGAAATAAGTATTCATGATGGTTGTACCATAAAATTTGCTGATGGAAGCAGGATATGGATTAAACTTTCAGAAGAAGAAAGAGAACTAAAAATTTATACAGAAGCACCAAGTGAAAGCAGAAGAGTTGTGATAGAGCGGGCCGTAAAACGTATGTTTGGCTTAACGCCTTCTTTCGGAGAGAATACTTCAAAGCTCATTCAGAATATAATAGAAGGGTATACTTCTACTAGTCCAAATTACAGGTTGGTTTCGGAATTAAGGTCCAGCATGAGTAATTTGCTGGCTCTTTTGCTTAAGGGACCGGATGGTGATGAAAAAGTAATACATGAAGATAATCTTCAGGGCAAAAATTTAAAAGAGATGTATGACTATGTTCTAAGCCATGAGGGGGTTGACCAGGTAACTTTAAGCATGCAGGATTTATCCCTTGTTTTTCAGGATGAAAATATTTACTGTTTGGCTACGCTTCAAGAAAACGCTGACGGAACCAAAGAACTGATTATACATGAATCTGTTTTTGAAACCCTAAGGGGACGCGCTCCGCCGGAACAGAGAAGGATTCTCGGACTTCTTGTTCAGCATGAATTAGATGAATACAATGCCCTTAATAATCCTCAATCACATATTTATGAAAAATTTCACAAATATGCTCAAGAAAAAGCTTTCTCAGTAAGCAGTGAAAGCTTTCATGGATACCTATCAGATACCGGATCGGTTCAGAATGATTTGTTTATTTTCAAAAATGAGGTTTTTAAAGAACAAACCGGAGTTTCTGCAGCAGAATCGCATAAGTTAACAAAGGGCAAAGGCGAAGCTGATGGTAAGGCACTTGAAGTATTAAAGAGAGCGGGGGTTTCCCTGGGAGTTGAGTGCCCCGGTGGCAGGCTGTCTAATTACTACGAAGCGCTTAAACGTTCTCTCAGTGAAAAAGAACGGAAAGCTATAGAGAGAAAAGTGGAAAGATTGGAGCTCGCTTATATATATAGCTCTGCGCAAAGTATAGCCGGAAAAAATATTTATCCCGCAGACAGAATAGGCATCACACCTTCCGGAGAGCTGCAGCTTCCCCTGGAAACTGCCGAAGGGCTTTTACTTCTTTCACGGTCAATTAAGACAGATAAAGGAAAAGAGTTTATATATAAGACTAAGAAGATGCTCAGTGTTTTTGCGCAGTATTCGTCTGAAATATCTCAGACGGCAGGAGAATTTTCGTATGAAGATTATATGCAGAGGCTGAAAGCCGACGCCGGTTTAGGCAGAGAGTATGCCCTGGCTCTGATGGTTTATTTCAACGATATACTCTTTACTTCCCACATGGCAGAAGGCCCGGAAAGTGAAGAGTTTAAATCTTACGTTGAAGGAAGGCTCCGCAGGAGAGGATACGCAGGTGATGTCAAAATCATGGAAGAGGTCAGGAATATTCATGAGGGTTTGATGGGAGAAAAGAGGATTATAGAAGCAGTATCGATTCCGGGCTATGAATCAGTTGAAGAAGGCGAATATTTTGATGCTTCATCCGGTGCAGCCGGGCTGATACAGGCAATCGAGGCCATTATGAAGCTTACGGTGGGCGCGGCGCCATCGGTGTTTGCATCGGGTGATGAAATATTTGGCGTAAAAGCCGGTGATATTACCGGAGATTATGGTTTCCCCGGCTACGATATCTGGATGTGGTTCGCATTACAGATGAGCGGGCAGAGCGACCTGATACCGGATCCGCGCAATCTGGCAAATATTCAGTATGCGCTGTAAAAGAAGAAAAAAAAGAAAACAGGAAGAATTTGTAGCATGAAGATGAACATAAATAAGTATGAGAAATATGTAAAAAGAGTTTTTGATAGGTCAATATCAATGCTGGCTACCGGAGCGTTTTTTCCAATCTCAGTAATAAACAGTTATGCCTGTACGGCTCAGCTTAGCGCTCCGAAGCCAGCTCAGTTTGTTTTTAAAATTTATTTATGGCGGATTTTTGAAGAAAAAAATCTCTTTATCTCCAGTATTTATAGAAACGGAAAATTATCTGAGACGGGCCTTGAGGAAGACACCACCGGGCTGATGAAGAGGAGAGGAAGGTCATAGGTAAAATTACAAATGAATCCTGCAGGAAAGAATGATGGTTAAACTTAAAGGAAAAAGCCGGAAAATACTTATTATTGATGATGAGAAAATAATTTCTGATATGCTATCCGATTATTTTGAAATGGAGGGCTATAGGGTAATGGTTGCAAGTTCCGGGATGGAGGGATTGGCCCGGGCAAAAGAGTTTAAGCCTGATTTAATAACACTTGATTTGGATATGACCGGGATGGATGGTTTTGATGTTTTGAATGATCTAAAGAGATGCGATTTTACCAGAGATATACCGGTTTTAATTCTTTCCGTTGATGAAAGAAAAAGTTCAAGGCAGAAAGTTTTAGAAATGGGTGCGCAGGAATATTTAATAAAGTTTTTGTCTTTGAACATGCTTACGGAGAAAGTAAAAAAGTATCTTCGCTGCAATTTGTTAAGATTATGTTTTATAAAGTAAAAAAAATTGTTTCTTTATGTTTATCTGTAGTTTTATTTATTTCTATTGTTTCCGGATTTTTTTGGGTTCAGGAACACAATGGATGTTCTTATAAGAATATGTTTCAAAATAACTCATATCCCTTTGTTTCAGAATTAAATGTAAATAGAAAGATAAATCCCGACAATCACGCTTCCCAGAATGATAACCGGGGAGAAAAAAAGAATTTAATAGAAACATTATTTACAATAAGCGGAGCTTTTGTTTTTACAGGTATTGCATCTATTGTTGCACTTATTGGATTGGTTTCAAAGCTTTTTTGCGGGTATGTTTTTACGAAGGATAATGAGGTTATAGGCAGCAGGTGGCGAATAAGTCGCCTGATGTATTATAAGGGATGGTGTGTCTACTTTTATTCTCCTGTTGAGCAGTGCATGAACAACAGGGTCGACGAGTATGACATAAACCCCATAAGAAGATATATAAGGTATAAAAACCCGCGTTTAGCATTATTGAGGCAAAGCGCGGGTTTTTTTATGGATAAATAAAGGAGATATAGATGAAAATAATCGAAAGTTTGTACACAAAAATAATCTGCTGGACGGT
>PWEK01000113.1 GCA_003553445.1 Elusimicrobiota bacterium | reverse complement strand
AGTGTGGTAGCTAGGGAAAAATAAGTTGAAAAAGTTAAAAGAAATGCGACAGGGCTGTAAAAATCAAAAAAAAGCGAATCAGCCCCAAAACAAAGAACTCATGAGTTTCAAAAAAATAATTTTTCACTGGGCCCTATTTATTCCGAGTTCTCCCGTCCAGTATTATAAATTTTCAATACATTTGATTAGAATGAATGGGTTAAAGTTAAAACCCTATAAGCATTTCTATCAGCATCTAATGATATTAATTTTAGTATTCCGGCGCCGACTGCTCCTCCACCCATAAATGCCGAAGAAAGTTTTATATTAAGGGTATCTGTTTCAAAAGGTTCTATGGCTAAGACTGATGCGCTTAAAATTACACCTGATGCAAAAACTACCCAGGAAGCAAATTCATAATCTTTAGCTCTCCACTTGTAATAAAAATATTCCTCAGCATTTTCCTCCGTAAGGAATTTATCTAAAGTAATCACCTCCTCCGGAGCCCAATGAGCTTCAGCTATATTTCTTCCAATAAATGAAAAGAAAAATACCAATAGAAGTGTCAGCAAAGTAACTTTTTTCCGAAAAAACATTAAATACCTCCTAAATAATATTCCGCTTATTTCTTTTTGTCACTTTCAAAATCTTTTTTTCTTAATCTACAATATAATAAATTTCTTCAATTATCAAACACGGATTTAGGAAGTATTTTTGGGATATTAGAAACGCCCTGTTGAAATAAGAGTTTACTATAACTTCGGTGATAAATGGTTTTTAAGACAAGGATTTCCATGAGGAAATCCTTGTCTTTTTACACCATTAAAATAGGAATAAAGATCAAATTCTATATACATCTGTTATATGGTTTTGATTATATGATCTTATTTTTTAAACAGTCCCGCATAGCTTAAAGCCGCTCCCATTAGAGATATGTCCTTTAACAGATTGGGCATAGAAGCCTGCCTGGTAGCCTCATCCATCACTCCCGGTATATGTACTGTTAATAAGGTCAGACCCAAAAATACGGCCAGCGCAATCGAGAGGGCGAAAGCTCCCTTTAGTTCTCCTATTATAAAAATGCCTGCGGCAACAAGCAGTATTCCGGTAATTACGACCCAAAACGCCGGAAACGGCAACCATCCTGGCACCATTGCTTTCATTCCCTCTATCATCATGAAATGATTCATTCCAAAAACCAGCATCGGAAGCCCGAAAAGAATCCTTCCTGCCTTGATTAATCCGTTCATCTTTTTCCTCCTTTTATTTTTCTTAAACAACTCGCTATTTTTAGAAATTCCTTTTTGTTTTTTAACCCCAGGCTTCTGTATGCACACATCATGTAGTGCAGTCTCAAACCCGTGTTTCCTCTTACCCCTATAGTCCCGCCCACCCTTCCGACACTTATATCCTGCATGGGAATGATCCATCCCAGATCTGAAATACTGTAGCTTTTTATAGCTTTCCCCTTTATTTTTCGTATGATGTTTTCAGATGCAGAAATACCGCTACTTATAGCAATATTAACAGCCCGCCTCAAAATATTTCCATCTCTTTCAACAGCCGCCATGTCACCGCAGACAAAGGCCCCCGGATATTTCCTGATCTGCATAAATTCATCAACCCTGATCCGACCGTCTTTTTCTCTTTCAATTTCTTCTTTAAACCCATCGAAGCCGGCCTTAACACCGGCAGTCCATACAAAAAAGCTGTTTTTAAATTCTCTTTTACTGTTGTCATATACATTTTTTCCATCAAACCCGCTGACCATACTGCCGGTATGTATTCTTATTCCCATACGGTTTAAATATTTTTTTATATATTCTCTGTCCTTTTCTTTCATAAAACTCAATATTTCCTTTTGAGGATCAACCATCGAAATTTTCAGTTTCATTCCTTTATTTCGGGCATAATAATTCAACGTGCAGGCAAGCTCAATGCCGGTATACCCGGCGCCGGAAAAAACCAGGTTTTTGTGACCGGGCTGTTCAAGATAGGCGGGAAATTCTTCCCTGATCCGCATCGCATCGGAAGCATCATTTAGAGTGTACATCTTATCTCTGTTCTGGTTGAATCCGTGAAAGGCGGAGCTCGATCCCAGTGCGAGGATGATATAATCATAATTTATTCTGTTGTGCGAGGTTACAACTACCCGGTTTTCAAGCTCTACTCTTTCTACTTTTTCCTTTATAAACCGGCATCCGTCAAAAAGACGACCAAATTTCTGTTTAACAAGGTGCGTATACAATTTATTTGCAGCCAAGTCTGGAAGACCGGGACGCATCGTCATATAGGGATTTTTATCAATAACTGTTATTTCATGGCCATGTAAATTTGATTTCAATTTTTTTAGGGCATGAATCCCGGCAAAACCGGCCCCGGCAATTACAATTTTTTTCATTTTATACCCTGTTTAACACCTTTTCAAAGTTTGTATATATTAAATCTCTGTATTTTTCTTTCATTTTTATTCTTTCCAACATGTCAAAAGCTTCCTGTTTATATTTCTCAGCCAAAAGCCTGCAGGATTCTAAAGCTTCGGTAGATTTAATTATTTTTTTTATTTCTTTGATGTCCCCTTCTTTCAGGTGCTTTTTTGAAAGAATTTCTTTTATAACCCTTCTATTTTTAGGGGAGCTTTGGTTATAAGTATTCCATAAAAGCACTGTTTTTTTTGACTTCCTCAGATCATCGTAAAGGTTTTTCCCATACCTACAAGGAGAACCGAATACATCAATTATATCGTCAATTATCTGAAAAGCCCTGCCCATCAGCAAACCGCAGTTATTCAGCTGCAGCGCCTCATCATCGCTGACATCCGCCAGAAGGGCTCCGGCTGTCATCGGACAGCAAAAGGTGTAATAACCGGTTTTCATATCGTATATCTCAAGTATTCTTTCCAGCACTATGTTTTCCAGCGGCTCAGCGCTATATAGAAGCTCCTTCATTTCACCAATCCCCGTTTTAACTGCCGCATCTGTTACGCTGTTAAAAGACCTGTCAATTTTTTCATTGTCAACCTCAACGCTTCGATACTTTTTCATGGCAAATGCAAAGATTATATCACCGGCTACCATGGCCAGATTTTCCCCCATTTTTTCACCACTGCTCTCAGGCAGAATATGTTTTTCAAATAGCTTGTTTAGTGTTGGAATACCGCTCCTGAGACTGGAGTTGTCTATTATATCATCGTGAATAAGGGCAAAGTCGTGCAGGGCCTCAAGAGCCACCGCGCTACTGTATAAATTCGCCGGTTCGCTTTGGGAAAAAGCTTTATATGCATAAACAAAAAGAAGCGGCCTTACCCTTTTTCCCTTTCTTAAAATAAACTTTTTAATCTCTTCATAAAAAACGGGGATAGACTTCTTAAAAGAGTACTGCCTGTCCAGCTCATCCGCAAATATAACAAGCTGTTTTTCTATATTTCTTTTTATTCGTTCTTCTTCACTTATGGATATTCTTTTTAATGCCGCATCCATACAGGTACCTCTTTTTTAGAGATAAAAAACGAAGTGGCGTAGTTTTTTCTTCCCCATATCTGGAAATTCTTCTTAGAAATTTTTAGCTCCATCATTAATCCTCCCAAATCATTCACCTTTTAAAAGTTATCTAATCGGCCTTTTAATTGCTATTGTTTTTTTCCACTATATACTGACATATTTCCACCCGGCACCGTTTCAAGTAAAAACGCTGCCGACCAAGGACATAACAAGAAGAGAGTTGACCCCACATATAGTTTTACATTTTCCGGACAAACAGATTTTTTAAGACATTTATGACGCAGCTGAACCTGATAATGTCTTTATTTTTTGTCCGGAATGAAACAGATAATTTACGATAACCTCAAATTCGTATATCTTTTTCATTCTTAAATCGGTCAAAATAAAACCGGGCGATGTTTTAAGCGAAAACCCAAATTTTTTCAATTGTATTTCTATCTTCTTTACTGACTTTATATGCACTTTTGTGTTTTGAAAACCTTAAGCTAAAAATGTTAATTGCAATGTTTACGATAGATACGGGTCAGAAAAAAGTGGAAACGCCCTATTGAAAAAATTTCACATTTTAAGAAAATATAAATAGTTAAGAGGTAGGGGCAATTAAAAAAAATAAAAGGGTAAAAAAAGAAATATGTTTTCTTTTGATTAAGTTGAAGTAATTTGCGCCGGCAGGGCGCAGAACAAAGGAGGTGGTTTTTATGATTAAGTTGTTGATTGCGTCTTTTTTTATTATTGCATTCTCGGGGAGCCTTAATGCCCAGCAGGAGGAATATAGCCTGGATGCTGAGATTAAGTTCGGTACCGAGGTGGAGGAACGGGAGATAGTAGATGAGGCAGAGACTTTCCCGGAGGATGTTTACAGGGTGTACGCCTGGTCAGTTATCACGGGGGCAGAGACCCCTACGAAAGTGACTCATATATGGGAGCATGAAGGAAAGGTCATTCAGGAAATTGACCTTGACGTAAATTATGCAAGGTTTAGGACATGGAGCTACAAAACCATGGGCCCGTATTTTACAGGTGAATGGACGGTAAGAGTTGTAGATGAAGACGGAAACGTTTTAGAAGAGGGCAGTTTTACAATACAAGAATGAGGCCGGCAAATATGAGAAAGAAAAGGCGGGCGGGTGTGTTCCCCGCCTTTTCTTCAATGTTCTTAGAAATGCTGCATCTTACTTTTGTAACCGCCGGCTGCAAGAAACGCAAGCGAAAGGTTTAATCTTCCGGCAGAACGATAAGTTTTCCCTGCATATCTCCGTGACCCGCTCCGCAGAACACCGTGCACCGGATAGTATATGTGCCCGGCTCATCAGCAATAAAGGAAATAACTTCCTCCTGATCGGGCTCAAGTGTAATGTCTATTCCGTACTCGTCAATCCCCAGTCCATGAGTCACATCGGTACTGACGGCGGTAATTTCAACTTCTTCTCCTTCATATACTACTATTTCGGCAGGGTCGAACTCGAACTGAAAAGCCTCCATGTAAATCTCCCTGACTTCTCCGGAAACCTCACCTGTAGGCTGAGGATTAACATCTTCATAGGCTTCCTCTTCCCTCTCAGGCCGCCTGCCGGCGCTTTCCAGGCGCTGCATACCAGCGGCTGATAACAAGACAAGAAACGCTGCAGTGAAAAAAAACACTTTTTTAACCATTTTTTTATACTCCCGTAAATTATATTTTTCCTTGTAATCTCTTATTCACAGGCCCCTTCGATGCAGTAATAAGTTCCCGTACATCCGTACTCTGTCTGGACTTCACACGACGGGCAGTAACATCCCTGTTTTTCCACTGCTTTTGAACTTTTCCCACGAGCGCAGAAAAGAATGCCTTCTCCCGGGTATGAAGGGCAAACGGTACAGTACTGCCTACAAATTCCAACATTTTCTTTCTTGTCTTCTACTTTCGTCATATCTCCTCCTCTTTTTTCTAAAAAATTAGATTTCCTACCTTAAGTTTAATTTCAATATACGATCATCATTTTCCGCCGGACTTCCCCGTCCGTCCCGGTTGCTTGTAAGTACATAAAGGGCGCCGTCAGGACCGACCACCACATCCCGCAGGCGTCCGTAAGCACCGCTGAAATCCCCCTGGGCAAAAAGCCGGTCGATTCTACCTGGTTTGTATATTCCATCCTCTATATTGAAATTTATGCGCACCAGGCTCTGACTTCGCAGTGTAGCCACATAGAGATTGCCATTTAAAAAAGCCATCCCCGAAGGGGGAGTTGCCGTTTTCCACATAATCAGGGGGTCAATGTAGGGATCTATGCCGGCAGAACCCAGAACAAGCGGCCAGCCGTAGTTGCCTCCCTTTTTTATCAGGTTTACTATATCCTTACCCTGCAATCCACCGAATTCTCCGGAAGGGCCGTGTTCCGAAGAAAAAAGCGATCCGGTCTCCCCATGCCATGCAAGCCCCTGGGGATTACGATGACCCAGAGAATAAACCGGGGAATCATCAAAAGGGTTATCCTCCGGAATATCACCGTCGGGAGTATAGCGGAGAATTTTCCCGGCAAGACTCTCTTCATCCTGGGCAAGCTCCGCCTGCCAGATGTCCCCGGTGCAAATATACAATAACCCGTCCGGCCCAAAAGCAATACGCCCTCCGTTATGTACCCGGTGACCGGGAATATTTCGGACAATAGTACGGTCATATTCGAGAGTATCTTCTGTATCGACATAACGGTCAACCCGGTTATATAAATCCCCGTCCCTGTAGGTGTACATAAGGTAAATATAATTCTCTTCGGGATATTCGGGGTGTTTTTCTATGCCCATAAGCCCCCCTTCCCCGATATGGACCGCATCTTCAATTATTTTATAAGGATCCTCCCTGAGAACCCCTTCTTTTATAATCCTGACCCGACCGGGCCTTTCGGTTACCAGGGCCCTTTTTTCTGACAGAAAAACAAGAGACCAGGGTATTTCAAGGTCCTCTATCCATGTTCTTATCCGGTAATTATCCGGTTCTGGAATAAAATCATCCTCAACCTCCTGCGGAATACCTCCCACCACAGGGTCTCCAATTTCAGGCTGCTGTGAAAATATTGCAGCTGTTATCATAAACAAGTATAATGCCGCTGAAGCAGTTAACTTAAAAATATACCTTGAATTTCTTAAAACCATATTTAGATCCCTTTCTATTAATATCTCTTTAACAATCCTTAAAACATATAACCTATATCATAACCGAAAGTGGGAAAAGCGTAGGTGGAACTTAATAACACGTTTACAGGCATTTTCACACTCATGGCAATCGAAAAAATATTTATTATTTCATCGCTGTTATAGCCCAGAATATGGGCACCCAGAATTTCACCGGATTTTTTTTCTATAAGGATCTTATACCCCAGGTTCCTGTATCCATGCAGTTTTGTGTAGAACCAGTTTTCCGGAGCATCAGAACTAACATGAAATTCTTTGCCGGCCTTTTTTGCCTCTTTTTCATTAAGACCCACCGAGGCAATTGGCGGCAGGGTAAAGGCAACCCTGGGCACAACCCGGTAATCCGGTTTGGTATCATGATCACTACTGATATTGTGTCCTGCAACATACCCCTCCATAGATGCTACGGGGGTCAGTGGAATCCCCCTGCCGTTTGCATCTCCGGCCACATATACATCGGGGTTGGATACAGACTGCAGATTCTCTTCTATAACAACACCTTTTTTATCCCTTTTTATATTTCCTTTATCCAGATTCAACCTGTCCAGTGCCGGAACTCTGCCCGCCCCGTGTACTACCAGATCCGCTTCATATTCCTTCCCCTTTTCTGTTTTTACTTTATAGCTGCCGTTAACTTTCTCTATACCGACAACCGGGCTTTTTAGTTTTACATCAATACCGTCATCCCTTGTAGCATAAAGCATTTTATCAACAACAAATTCCTCAAAATTTTCCAACGGCCTTTCAGTATCGTTTAAAATAACTGCTTCACTGCCGGCTCTCTTGGCCACATGAGCAAACTCAAAAGAAATATACCCTCCCCCAACAAATAATATTTTCTCCGGCAACTCTTTTATTTCAAGAAACTCTTCGCTTTTGGTCAGATGCTCTTTCCCTTCTATATTCAAATCTACCGGCTCAGCCCCGGCAGCTATGACTATCTTATCAGCTGTAACTTTTTTAGAACCGTCAATATTTATTGTATTTTCACCTGCAAAAGAACATATTCCAAGGAAAGTATCTATCCCCGCTTTTTCAAAACTCTTTTTACTTGATTGAGGGATATCTTCTATCAAAGAATTTTTGTAATCTATCATTTCCTGCCAGTTGATCTCAGCCGGCCTGGATATTCCCTTACCCTTCATTTTAATACTTTTATCTACAATTTCAGCGACTCCCGTTAAAAGTTTTTTGGGGTTACATCCTCTCTGAGCACATTCACCTCCAAAAGGACGGCGGTCAGCTATAGCCGTCTTTAATCCCGAGGCGCTGCATACAGATGCCGCCGCCGACCCCGCAGAACCCGTTCCTATAACAAACACATCATAATCTGCCATTTTTAAATCCTTTACCCCTAATATTTTTTCTCTGCATGTGTAGCGGCTGAAATAGCTGCAATACTGCCCTCGCCTACCGCGACACTGCACTGCCTTATTTTTTTACAAGTAACATCTCCTGCCGCATACACTCCGTTGATGGAAGTGGACATATCTTCATAATCAACCTTTATACACCCATCCTTATTTGAAGCCAGCTGATTATTTAAAAACCCTACTTCCGGTTTGTTTCCGGGCATAAATATAAAGACCCCATCAACTTCTAACTCTTTTCCCCCGTCTTTACCATAAATACTTATATTTTTAACCCTCTTATTACCTTTTATTTCCTTTAACCTGTGTTTTTCATAAAATTTTACTTTACCGTTTTCTTCATAGACTTCAGCTATTTTCTCATTCAATTCCCCTCTTAATATCAGAAAAACCTTTGCGGCGTACTTGTATATTGCAGGAAGTTCCATCTCTATTTCGCGGGCGCTGCCCGCCAGGGCCACTTTTTTATCTTTAAAAAAAGGAGCATCGCAGGCTGCGCAGTAGCTTACCCCCTTTCCCAGAAGTTCTTCTTCTCCGGGGAGAAACTTTCCTCTTGCCATGGCTCCGGTGGCCACTATGATACTTTTTGTATGATATACATTATCATATGTAACAACTTTTTTGGGATTTGTCTTTAATTCAACATTAACTACCTGCTCCCGTTGCAGCTGAGCCCCGAATTTATGGGCATGTTCCTGAAGAATGCTCAGAAGTTCAATGCCCGATACCGGTTTTATCACCCCCGGATAATTCTCAATTCTTCGAGCATATCCAAGTGCGCCGACAGCAGGATATTTATCCAGCACAAGCACATCGACTCCGGACCTGGCCCCGTATAATGCAGCGCTTAAACCAGCTGGCCCGCCTCCAATTATTATAACATCTCTAACTTTTTTATTTTCCTTATTCATTTTAAATAAAACCTCAATGTATTAAAAAACCCTAAATTTTCCCTTAAAAGCATCTTCCCTTTTTCGCTCTTACACACTCTTTTTGCGGGCAGCGGTAGCATATCTCGTTTTCAAGGGGTTTACCGTCATAAAAATCTTTTATGTTATTCAATGTGGTAAGAGCAATATTATACATTGCTTCATTGGTAAAAAAACCCTGATGAGAAGTAACAAGCACGTTGGGTAAGGTAAGAAGCCTAGCCAGGACGTCATCGCTGATTACTTCAGAAGAAAAATCCTCAAAAAAATATTCGTTTTCTTCTTCATATACATCCAACCCTGCTGCACCCACTTTACCCTTTTTCAGTGCCTCAATTAAAGCCGGCGTATCAATTAGTTGCCCCCTGCCGGTGTTTATGAGCATTATTCCTTCTTTCATTTTAGATATGCTCGTTGAATTTATTATATGGTACGTATCTTTCGTTAATGGACAATGCAAAGAGATTATATCGCTTCGCTCATACAGGCTGTCTATATCGGTATACTCAAAAGAATATTTATTTGCATACTCTTTATCCGGATAAGGATCGTATGCCAGAACTTTCATTCCGAACCCCTTTAGTATTTGGATCATCACTTTGCCTATCTTACCGGTGCCTATTATCCCGGCAGTCTTACCTTTCATGTCAAATCCGCACAACCCGTTTATGTTGAAATTCCCCTCCCGGGTCCGATAAAAAGCCCTGTGGGTCTTCCGGTTAAGGCTGAGCATCAGGGCAGCTGCATGCTCGGCTACCGCATAAGGCGAATACGCCGGGACTCGGACCACATGTATTTTTTTATATACCTCCTTGAGATCCACATTGTTATAGCCTGCGCTCCTGAGGGCTATCAATTTCACCCCCTGTTCTATGAGAGCATCCGCAACATCACTGTCAATTGTGTCATTAACAAAAGGGCAGATTACCTGATGATCCTGACATAAGATGGCGGTATTTTTATTTAAATTTTCCTTAAAATAACTGAATTCATAACCGAAATTTCTGTTAACTTTTTTGAAATTTTCAATATCATACGGTTTCGAATCAAACATCGCTACTTTTATACTCATGCGTGAGCCTCCTTTTTAGATTCCAAAAGTTTGATCAGTCTCTTGCTTTTCACTTCCCTTCTAAAAAGGGGGGCAGGTATATTTTCAGAAACAACTCTTTCATCAAAAGTCTCTCTTTCTTTTTCATAAAAAACCCCCAGGGGAACTTTCTCTTTCTCAAGGCTTTTCTTAAAAGCCTCCACCCGGTTATCCGACCTGTAATTTTCCCGCAGATAATAGGTGTTTTCATCAAACCACTTGTATGTATTGAGCTTATTATAAGTGACGCAGGGCTGGAGAAGATCCACCAGAGCAAAACCTTTATGATTAACGGCTTTTTTTAAAATGTCTGTGGTTTCCTTTATATCCTTACAGTAGGCCCGAGCGGCAAATGAAATATTCTGGGATAAGGCTGCTGCTATAGGGTTAAAGGGTTCGTCAGCCACTCCTTTTAACTGCACAGGCGTTTTAAAACCTCTGGAACTGGTGGGAGAGGCCTGGCCTTTTGTCAGTCCGTAAACCATATTATTGTGTACAATCAAGGTTATGTCTGGGTTTCTTCTTATGGCATGGAGAAAATGGTTCCCTCCCTCTCCGTACATACAGCCATCCCCGCTTTCGGCAATCACGGTCAATTTAGAATTAGCGCTTTTTATTCCTATAGCTGCCGGGAGGGCCCGCCCGTGGAGACCGTTGAAAAGATTGCATTTTAAATAGTGAGGCGTCTTGCCCGCCTGTCCTATACCGCTGACAATTACCAAATCCCGGGGCTCTATATCAAGTTCGGCCAGCGTCTTTTTTAAAACATTTAATATAAAGAAATTGCCGCACCCCGGGCACCAGGCCACATCAGCATTTTTCACATTGTAATCTTTAACTTCCATGCTTAAATATTTTCCGCAAGTTTTTTCTGAAAAGCTTCATATTTTTCATGAATCATCCGGCTGTCAAAATCCTTAAACTCCTTCAGCATTTCATTCTCCTCCTGCTGGCTCAAATACTTTCTGGATACAAGGAAGAACCCCCGGTCTTCCTTTTCTATATGCCGTGGATAAAACTCAACAAGCTTTTCTGTGTTTTCTATAATATCATTTATTGACTTTTGCTCGCCTCCGGCGTATTTTTCTAAGGCCTTCTCCAGATTTTTCACTTTTTTCCTTGTCCAGCGGTGCTCTTGTATTAATTCTTCCATATCTTCACGATCTTTTTCTTCCATGGATTTTTTATCAAGATTTTCAAAAAGGATATCCTCCTCCTTGCCGTGATGAGTTTTATCGGCGTAGATTCTTATGAAATCTATAATTCCCCGGATAAAATCGACATCAGCTTTTTTGTTCTTTTTCATTATTTCCATCTTTTTCTTAAATAATCCGACAACTTTATTAATAAGCCGGTGTTCGGCCATTAACGGAGCTCTTGCTTGCATCTTAAACCTCCAAAATATTTTCCAGTTTTTCCGTCAGCTCTTCCACCGAGAAAGGAAGTCCGTTGTATTTAAGGATCTTTTCAGAGACTTTAATCCCGGTTTCATTTTTTATCAATTCCGCAAACTGGGCGGATTTGAAGAAAAAACGTTATAACCGGAATCCTTAAGTATATGAATTAAAAGTTTTTCAACTGTTTTTAAGCCCTGACCGGCGGCGCCGGACAACATAACACTGATATCTTTAGTCAATTTCATTTTTTCCTGTCCGGCGCACCATTTTGCATACTATCTTGCTATTTAACCTTGACTTGAACACTTTCTGCTTTCTATTTCCTAGTGTAAGTGAAGCAGTCAGGGTGACCGCACTGATCTCCTATCTCCACGCTTTCGGCGCTGCATTCCATCGAAGAATTGAATTTACAATCAGATACTTTACACGCGCCCACCATTGCGCTTATACCATTCATCCCCGCCTTGGTTTCTCCCTTCATAAAAGTATCGCATTCGGGAAGCCTGTCACCGACAGTGATACCGGGCGTATGACACTGCATTTTGCGATTGTAGATACAATCTTCCTCCATACATTTTTCAATTTTTACTGCTTTGTGTGATGTCATCTTTCCTCCTTTTTTTACAATTTCTACCTCACTCAGCTTTTCTATAAAAAACCGGAGGCCGGTTTCTTATCTGCTGAATCTTTCCTTTATGGTTCTGATATCGTTTAGAATATTTTCCAGGTCTTCCTCATGTTCTATCTCATCCTGGAGTATTTCCCTGCTCATCTCATAAGTCACCGGGTCCTTCTGCCCCACAAAATTCATAAGGTCTCTGTAGACGTCAATGGCACACCGCTCACCTTCAATATTCTGATTTAAAATTGCTTCTATCCACTCGTCTTCGGGTGCCTCATATCCGCAGTTGGTTTTCTCATACCATTGCTGAGGCGTAAGCAGAGGGGTTCCGCCAAGTGTAACTATCCTATCGGCAAGCATATCCGCATGACGAAGTTCGTCATTGGCATGCTCCATAAGTTCTGTCTCCGCATCCGTCCTCATCGGACCCATTATTACTTTTGATCCTACCCAGTACTGGTAATAAGCCAGCCATTCGTCGGCCAAAGCCTTATTCAACTTTTCAATAAGCTTCTCTACATCGATACCATCAAGTTTTTTTCCTCGTGATCCCATAATTTCCTCCTTTCATACTTAAAACATCCATCTTACTTTCTTTATCATTTTCCCATTAATTGTCTGTCATCACAATTGTCTATTTCTACTCTATACTGATTTTTTACTACTTCCTGCTTTATATCCTATTCTTCTATGGGGATTGCCTCAACCGGGCACATATCCGAAGCTTCCCTAGCGCAATCCTCCATATCTTCAGGTACCGGATCATTATTATCATAAGCCTCGGCCAAATCATCCTCCATCCGGAATATATCCGGACAGGTATTTACACATAGCTCACACCCCGTACATAAATTCTCATCAACTATTACTTTCATAATTTTTTCCTCCTTTTTACACCCTTTTCGTTTTATGTTTTTTCACCTCGCCGGAGTCAGTTATTACGACTCCTTTCTCTTCCATATTCCCCAGGACCTCATCTACGCTCCCCTGCGGCTGATCAATTCCCCGGGAAACATCCCGGATGAGATTGACCTTAAAATTATATTTTATTCCATCCAGAGAACTGAAATAAACGCAAACATCCAGCGCCAGCCCACAGACAAAAATCTCTTCTATATCCATTCCTTTTAAATAGTGATGAAGTCCGGTCTCGGTTTTTTTGTCATTTTCCAGAAAAGCCGAATAGGAGTCTATGTTAGGGTCGCTGCCTTTTCGCAAAATTAAATCCACCGGTTTCAAATCCAGATCCGGATGGAAATCTGCCCCCTCGCTTTCCTGTACGCAATGATCCGGCCACAAGGTCTGGGTAACACCATCTATCTTAACTTCACTGAACGGTTCTTTATCCTTACCGGAGGCAAAAGATATATGACCGGGGGGATGCCAGTCCTGAGTAGCAATAACTTTATCAAATTTATGCAGACTCGAAAGTTCGTTAACTGCCGGGACAATTTCATCACCTCCGGGTACCGCCAGGGCACCTCCGGGGCAGAAATCATTCTGTATATCTATTATTATCAACGCTTTTTTATTACTCACTTTAGATCCTCCTTATTGTAATTTCTTAAGCGAGGCCTCTATAAATACCGGAAGATCCCCCGGATTTCTGCTAAATACCATATTCCCGTCTAAGACTACCTCTTTATCCAAAAACCGCGCCCCGGCCTTTTCAATTTCCTTCCTTATACTTTTATAACCCGTAGCTTTTCTTCCCTTCATAACCCCGGCTGAAATCAGCAGCTGGGGGCCGTGGCAGATAGAGAATACGGGTTTCCCGCTGTCTGCAAATTTTCGGACAAATTCAACCACATTTTCGTCTTTCCTTAAATTACCGGGAGATCTGCCACCGGGGATTAAAAGAGCGTCATATTTATTCACGGATGCATTTTCGACTGTCTCTTCAATAGCTACTTCAGCCCCCTTTTTCTTTCCTTTTACCGTGGCACCTTTTTTTATCCCTAAATTCACAACCCGGTGACCTTCCTTCAAAAAAGATTTCACCGGCTCTGTATACTCCGAATCTTCAAATTTATCGCCCACAAGAGCTGCGATAACTTTAGTCATTTTCTTCCTCCTTTTCTTCATTAAGTGCCCTTCACAAAATTATTTTCTCGACGATCTTTTTACCCCCCGCTTTATTTTTCTACCTCCTATCGTCGAGAAAACTCTTCTAATTTTCTCTAAAATAGCCATTTTACCCCCTTCAAAAAGGGGTGGAGGTAGTAAATATGTATCAAAAAAATTTACTCTACACTCAAAATCTTTCCATCGATTATGTCAAAAAACTTGAATATCTCTTTTCCTTAATCGAATATTCCGAAACTCAAAAATCTGTTAAACGAAGACCACCGCATCCCAGATACCCTGTTTTGAACGCCTTAATATTTAGAAACATGCGTACCATACGCTCCCTGCTTGATCTTTCTCGTGAACTTAAAAACTATCCGCAACTCGCCCAGGTTTGCGGGTTTAAATCTTTTCCCTCGCATCAGAGATTCTCGGCCTACCTGAAAAACACTCCCAATGAAAAACTTCAATCAGTACGATTAAATCTTCTCAAGCAACTTATTTTGTCAGGGCAAATTACCGGTTGCCACATATCCGCGGCTGCCTGTCCTCTTAAAGCCAATGTAAAAGAAAACAATTTAAAAACTAATGTCAAAGAACGCTTTAACAAACATAAATTCCCGAAAGGAGATTCCCAGGCCAGGCTCGGTACATATAATATCTTTTTCCCAAAGAAAAAGGTGCGTTTTTTCTGGGGATACAGAAACCACATTCTCAATGATTGTATCTCCGAGCTTCCCGTCGCAGAAGTTACCAAACCAGCCAATGTCCACGAATCCAAAATGCTTATTCCTCAACTCAAGAATATTAAGAAAGAACTTAATTTATCTATCAAAGCCGTAATGGCAGATGCCGCTTTTGATTCCTATCATATCGTCAACTTCATACTCAAAGAACTCAAAGCAAAACCCGTTATCGCCAGAAACCCGAGAAAAAGCAAAAACCCCGATGTTGCTTTATCTTCTACCGGCAATCCGATTTGCGCAGCAGGATTTCAGATGAAATCCATGGGTAAATTCTATGACAAAAAACAAAACCGCAGACGCCATAAATTTGTCTGTCCCATTAAAGCCTCTAAAAAATTTGCCCGCAAAGTCGGCGGCCTCTGCCCCTGGAATCATCCCAAATTTTATTCCAACCGTTATGGATGTACTACTAACTTAAGAATCGATGTCGACACTTCTGGCAGGGACAACATCGATTACGGTTCGGAGACTTTCAAGAAACTTTATGACCAAAGAACTTCTTCAGAAAGAATTTTCTCCAGGCTGCTTTCCTTTATGATGCAAACTCCATCTATTAAAGGCCTTAACGCCACTGCTAATTCATGCACCATTGCTCATATTACAGTGCTTTTAATTGCACTTGCCGCTGCTAAAACCGGAAACGAAGACAAAATTCGCTATATTAAGTCCTTTTTCTCCAATTTTGATTTTTCAAAGAGCTAATTTTGTGAAGCCCTATTCATTAAATAACCCCGGCATATGCATTCCGTCGCAAAAAGGCTTGTTTTTTGACTTTCCGCATCTACAAAGACTGTAATGTTCCCGTGACCGGGGACGATTACCCCGGGGGTCGTCCAGTTCAATATACCCTTCGGTATTTAAGGGCCCCCTGGGATCCAGTTTCACAGCCGGAGGGCGGTCATAATCCTTATACTCAACCCCGCAAATTGTATAACTTAAAGCCCCCGAAGGGCATTTTTTCACCGTATTTATAATCTCTTCCCTAGATGATTTTCCGGCTTTAACCCATTTCCACTCCTTTGGCCGGAAAACCTCGGGCAGGTTTTTAAAACAGGCCCCGTCGTGAGAGCAGGCTGAACGATTGTCATTTATCTTTATTCCATCTCCCCTGTAACTGACTGTTTTGTTTTTTTTCCTGCCGGGAAGCTTTCTGCCGCTGAAATTGATTTTTTCATGTTCACCATCGCAGAAAGGAAAAGTTTTTGATTTTCCGCATCGACAGAGGAGCGCGCTCTTTTTCACAGAAATATCCGGGGCTTCCCATCTGTTTATACTTTCCACCCCGCTTACTATGTAAGGACCGTCTTTTATTACTTTTATTTTCGGTTTCTTTCCCATAAAATTCAGAGAATATCCTTTTTCTTTTCTTCAAACTCTTCTTTCGATATTTCCCCCGCGGCATATCTCTTTTTTAAAATGTCCAGCGCAGTTTCTGAATCATTCTCTGATTTCACTTTCAAAGAAGACTTTAAAGCCAGGTAAACAGCCAAAACCACAACAACAAAAATCAATATCCACATAATTATTCCTCCCGTATATCCAAACGGCATTTCATAATGTAAAGGGCACATACTTTTTCCTCCTTTTATTCATTTCACTTATCTTTTATCCTTCGCCTAAAATGTTTTCTACTTCTTTAAACATTTCTTCCATATCCATTGGCTTGGTCAAACACTTTCTTATCCCGCATGCGTTTATTGCTCTTTTTCGTTCTTCTTCGGTGTAGTGGCCGGTCATGGCTATTATAGGAACATTTGATAACCTTTTTTGCTTTTTAAGGGCGCTTGCCACTTCAAAACCGCTTTTGCGCGGAAGATTTAGATCCAGAAGAACTAAATCGGGAAAGTTGCTTTTTGCCACCTCCAGCGCGCTTACGCCATCTGAGGAAACAGCCACATCATAACCCGCCCCCTCAAAAGCTTCTTTAAGCTCACTGAGTAAATCTTCATTGTCATCAACTATTAATATTTTATTCATATCTCAACCTTAATTTAATTCTAGCTATAATAAATTCCCTCTGTTATTGTTTGATTCCACTAAATACTGATTTTTTACTACCTTGGCAGGTTTTGGGGCTTTATTTAAAAATTGTTTTTCTCAGGATGGGAATTTTAATATGACAGAGGTGCCCTTTCCGGCAGCACTGTCTATACTCAAAGATGCGTTATGAAAGTGAGCTATCTGGGCGCATATTGCAAGACCTAATCCGGTGCCTGTGGAACGGGTGGTAAAGAAAGGGTCTATAACTTTATCAATTATCTCTTTATCAATCCCCGGGCCGTTATCTTTGACAACCAGCGCTGTTTTATCATTTTCCTTAAATAATTCCAGCTCTATTCTGCCTCCCTTTTCAGCAAGCGCCTGGGCGGAATTGCTCAACAGGTTATTTATGACTTCTTTGAGCTGAAAATAATCTCCACGTAAGTAAGTTTTTTCAGGAAGGTTTATTCTTTTCTTTATTTCAATCTCTTTTCCTGAAAGGTTTTCCTTTGCTTCCCCGATGCATTCTTCGACAAGCTCCCGCGGGTTTATTTTCTTAAACCGGGACGGTTTAAGCTTGGAATAAGACAGAAGGTTATCAATAACCCGGTCTGACTCCATAATTCTGCCTTTAATTCTTTCAATATGCTTAAGCTGGTCTTGCCGGCCTGTTTTCTGGGCCAGATTATAAAGGGAGACTTTCATGGAGGCAAGTGGATTTCTTAATTCATGGGCAACAACGGCTGCCAGTTCTCCGATAGCAGAAAGCCGGCGTATATGCTCCATTTTCACTGTGATTTCCTTTAGCTCTCTGTCTTTCTCTTGAGCTTTTTTCTCCGCTTTCTCTCTCGCTTCTTTTAGTTCCGTTATGTCTGTAAATATCTTTAATTTTGACCTGGTTCCATCGGGGTTCTCAAGAAGAGACTCCTTTAAATCATAAGTTTTCCCATTGGGATAACTCTTTACCCATTTTACTTCCTTACCCTCAAAAACCTCGCTGTTTCTGCAGTCGGGGCACGGGGCCTCCCGCCCGAAACAGTACTCGTAGCAGAGCTTGCCTTCCGGGTCTCCGAACTCTTTTTTTAAAGCCGGATTAACGTATTCTATCTCACCGCATTCAGAAATTATATACACTCCGGCCCGCATGTTTTCCAGAATATTAAAAAGCTGCTCATACTGGTCCTTGAACTTCTGCCGGGTTTCATTGAGCTTGTAAAAAAGGACTTTTTCCGGCCGGCGGATGCCGGTTTCAACAACGGCTTTATAGATGAAATAAAAGGCCCCTATTTTTAGAAAATGGCCGACTGTGTTTGCGGTTCCGTAAGGGTCGGTGTAAAGAGTAAAGGACAGTTCCGAAAAAATTGTAAGAACTATGGAAATAGTCAGAAGATTCAATACTCCCTGTGGTATAGAAGCCCTTTTCCTCCACATTAAAACAAGGGCGCAAATAAAAAGGGCCGATATGACATACTCGCTTGCCACTTTAAACGGAGTCAGCCCCTGCCCCTCGATGAAAGTAACCGGGAAATTATCAAAATAAAATATACTCAAAAGCAACCCTGCGGTTGCTGACCCGTATATCAAAAACCAAAGGCTTTGCCTTAGGTTCTTATTCATCATAAACGGAAACCCCACGAGAGTCAGGGCCTGGATATACCTTGCGCCTATCCATAGCTGTGTTGACATGTTAGTCCCGGAACCGGCAATAATATTCATTCCCGGATAAACAAGGGTATGCATAAGGTCAATAAACCCGATAAAAAGGTAGGCTATCCCAAGGAAAAGCAGCGCTTTTAAATCCAGTTTATCCCGAGCCGCCCATACAAGGGCAAATATGGCCCCGGCAATAACTATACTGAAAAACTCGGCAAGGGTATGAAATAAAAGGTAGTTGTAAAAGGTGGTAATGTAAAGCCCCGTCAGTATGGCCAGGGCCGTTATATTTCCTATTCCAATTTTAACCTTTAGGCCGGATAAATCCATCGCACCTTCAGGAATTTACTTTCTGTATTCTGTCGGGGTTCTCCCATAGTGATCTTTAAACTTTCTCATGAACGACTCCGGGTTCATATACCCTATCTTGTAGGCAATGCTGCTTATGGAAAGAGATGTACTTTTAAGGAGTTTTTTGGCCTCCTCCAATTTTACTTTGAGGCGGTAGTCGGTAAAAGACAGACCCGTCTTTTCCTTAAACAGCCTGCTGGCATACTTGGGGGTCAGATGAACCTCCGATGCCACGTTTTCAAGGGTAAACCTCTTGTAGCAGTTCTTGTCTATATATCTTTTCATTTCCTCAATCTTACCGGAACCCCCGGATTCCGGGAGGCTTCTGTTTTTTCTTTTGCTGTCAATAATTTTTTCTATAACAGCCCTTATGGTTTCTATATCGGAGACCTTGTCCAGAAAATCATCGGCGCCCGCCCGGAGGGATTCAAGAACCACTTCCTTTGAGCCGTATGCGGTAAGTATTACTATGCTCGTATCTTTGCTCTTCTGCCTTATTTTCCGAATAAGTTCTGTCCCTTTTTCACCGGGCATTTTCTGATCCAGAAGCACCAGGTCTATGCTGTTGGGTCTCATCAGTATATCCAGCGCTTTCTTTCCATCAGGGGCGGTAAGCACATCATACTTACTCAACGCTTCAGATATTTCTTCAAGAAATATTTTGTTGTCATCTACTATAAGTATTTTATAGGGCATGGTAAAGTATAGCTTTACCTAATGAATAATGTCAAATTAAAGGCTCAAACGTACTGAATTACAATATCTCGCTCTCCACCCTTTCTATTAAGCCCTTTATGTGGCTCTTTTTGTTTTTTATAATGCATCCGGCGGAGTTAAAATGGCCCCCTCCTCCGTATTCTCGGGCTATTGCCCCTATATTAATACTTCCGTTTGACCTCATACTTACCCTGATGGTCTCTTTGTTTTTTTCAATAAAAAACAATGCGGCCTTCACGCCGCTTACAGCCTGCATATCTCCCGTTACAGTTTCTATATTCTCCTCTTTGGCATTATATTTTTCAAGCTCTTCTCTCCATACTGTTGTCCATGCAATTCTACCTTTATCCGTAAACCGGCATTTTGATAGACACAAGCCTGTTATTACTGTTGAAACCCTGTTTCTGGACCAGTATACCGAATTTGTGAGCGAGTAGTAATCTACTCCGGTTTTCAAAAGCTCCGCGCACATACTGAATGTAAATGGCCTTATACTGGGAAGGTTAAAAGAATTTGTTTCAACTATTACAGAAGTCAGGATGTTTTCTGCAATATTTTTGTCGATTTTAATTTTAAGCTCATTAAGTAGAAGATAAATAATCTCACCCACTGCAGAAGCTTCAGTATCTACCAGTCCCATATCCGCAAACGGCTTTCTTGTCTCATGGTGGTCAATCTCAACTGTTCGATTTGACTTTTTAAAGGCTTCAAAACTGCTGCCCAGCATGTCTCTTGTGCTGCAGTCTACCGCTATTGACAACTCCGCTTTTTGAGAAGTTTCTTTTTCCACTGTTTCAGCTCCCGGAAGACCCTGAAATTTCTCCGGAATTCCATCAGAGCTCACCATGATTACATCTTTTCCGTATTTTTTTAGCCCTTCTCCCAACGCGAGCATTGAACCAATAGCATCTCCGTCGGGACGTATATGACAGAATATGATAATATTCCGTGCCGCCTTTATACTATTTCCTACTTGATTCAATAGATATCCTTTCATCATCTTTTAAAGAAAATCGGACCGGCACAAAGAATTATGCCGGTCCGGATATAACCTAATGAAGTATTTTACTTCACTTCAATATTTATCTGCCTGGACTTTGCTTCCTTGCTTTTGGGCATATCTACGGTCAATATGCCGTCCTTGTAAGAAGCCTTGACTTTATTCTTATCAACAGCATCCGGCAGTTTTACATTGCGGGAAAAACTACCGTAATACCTCTCGCACCTGTAGTAGTCCTTGTCTTCAACTTCCTCTTCCTTTTTTCTCTCGCCCCGGATTTTTAGCAACCCGTCTTCAACCTCTACATTTAAATCCTCTTTATTTATGCCCGGAAGTTCTACCTTGGCAATCAACCTGTCCTTCTTGTCTATAAGATCCACAGCCGGGCTCTCTAAATCTTCTCCCATTATCCTGAACGGACTGCGGGAAAACATCCTGTCAAAAAAATCACCTTCCATCAATTCTTTTAAAGATTCTCTCGGAATTAATCCTCTTCTCATCTTCTTTTCCTCCTTTTTCTTTCCCCCCACACTTTATCTGCTTTCAAGAGTACTCCACATTCAGGAGTATTCCAAATACTTTTTCTTACCTATTTATTCGATTACATCTCCTCATGTACACTGATACTTTTTTCAGCTTCCCATAAACCGTGTATATTGCATTTCGACCAAACTTTAAGCGGGCCGTGGGCATGGCTTAACTTCACTTTGAAAACAGCCGTCGGGTAGCTGACTCCGCTGCTGTAATGAACCCTGCCCAGAAACGTATCCCCGCAGTATAACTCCACCCATTCAATAAAATGGGCAGGTTCATTGGGATGCGCCACCAGTTTCCCGGTCTCCACTTTAACTTCAAATGGAGAATCTTTCAATACCTTCTCCGGAGCTTCAATAACCGGCACATGCTTTTTCTCCAAATCAGTCATTTCTTTTTCATCTTCGGGCTGATTAACCCCGCATAAAATATCCTTTTCACAACTCCATTGCGCTTTCATCTTCTTAACCTCCTTTAAATTTACCCTCTCTGCGACACTTTTCTTCACTTAGGCTCTTATCTACATTTGCCTAACTTACATTTAAATTTTATATTTTTTAGGTGATGCTTAACAATTGTATTCTTCTACCTTTAACTGATTTATTTCCACTAAGTTTTAAAATTATAAAACTCAGACAAATATAAAAACCTTATTCTGTTTTTTTTTGTTTTTTAAATATAGCTTTGAGTTCGGCTATGTCATCAATTATAAAGTCCGGAGAGGCCTTCCTTAATTCTTCTTCTTTTCCGATACCGTAAGTGACACCGCAGGTTTTTATGCCTGCTTTTTTACCTGCATGAACATCAACAGCCATATCTCCGATAATTACTGAATCCCGGCTGCAGGCATTTAAGTGTTTCTGGGTTTTTTTTATGGGGCAGGCGGATGGTTTAACACAGTTTTCCTCATCCCCGGTAAATATTTCTTCAAAATACACTTTAATATTAAAATATTCAAGAGTCATTATCACCATTTTTTCCGAAGCATTGGTAACGATGGCTTTTTTCTTTTCTTTAAAATATTCAAGCGTATCTTTTACATTGGGATAAAGTTTAATTTTTTCTTTAGAGTTCTTTTTATAATAGCCGTTAAAAAAACCCCCGCCTTTATTGATTAATCCCGGGTCTTTTGTACGGAGGACTTTCTCCATAATATCATCCAGGGGACCACCTATATATGAAACAATTGTTTCAAAAGGAAGATCTTTTTTTTTCATTTTTTTTCTTGTATAGTTTGCCGCATCAACTATAGCTCTGCGCGTATCCACCAGGGTTCCGTCCATATCAAAAATAAACATCTCAACCTCTTTTCTTATATGAATCTCTATTGACTTTCGCCATTTTTACCATTTCTTTCTTTTATCACACCAACACCTTTTTTTCTCTCCGGGGTCTGCCCGGTCCCCATGAATCCGGAAGCCTGTTCTTTCATTCGTTTCAAAATTGCAGAAAGACCTTTTGATCTGGCCGGGGAAAGATGTTCTTTCAATCCTGTCTTGTAAATAAAATACAGCTCACTTGATACTATTTCTCCAGGGCGCCTATTATTTAAAACCCTTAATATTAATGCCAGAATTCCCCTTGTTATCAAAGCATCGCTTTGGGCTCTATAAATAACCCTTCCGTTTTTTAACTCGCTGTCAAGCCATAAGCTTGACTGGCAGCCGCTGATCAAGTTTTCCTCGGTCTTTAAGCCTTCTCCAGCCGCCTTAAACTCCTTACCCAGTTTTATCAGATATTCATAAAAATCAATCCAGTCATTTAAACCGGAAATTTCCTCTATAATATTATCCTGTATGGTATTTATTTCATCCATCATATTTTTAAACTGCTATTCTATTAACTTTCTTAATACCCTCTATCAATATGTCCACATCTTCTTCATTATTATAAAATGCCAGAGAAGCCCGGAGAGCTCCGGGGATGCCGTAATGGTCCATCACCGGCTGGGCGCAGTGGGTTCCCGTCCTGACCGCTATTTTCATCCTGTCAAGTAATACACCGGCATCGTATGGGTGTATACCATCCAAATTAAACGACACAACCCCCCCCCTTTCATCTGAATTTCCGTATATCTCGACCCCTTTCAGTTTAAGTAATTCCTGAGTTAAATATTTTGAAATTTTCTCTTCATGTTTTTTAATTTCTTTCATCCCTATATTTTGAATATAATCAATGGCGGCCTTGAAAGAAAGTATCCCGGCAATATTTGGCGTTCCCGCCTCAAATTTTAAGGGAATGTCTTCAAACTTACTTTTTTCAAGACTTACCTTCTTCACCATCCCCCCGCCTGTCTCGTAGGGAGGAAGCTTTTCAAGCCACTTTTCTTTGCCGTAGAGCACTCCGGTGCCGGTTGAAGCGTACATCTTGTGACCCGAAAAAACAAAAAAGTCACAGTCCAGATCCCCTACATCCACGGATAAGTGCTGTATGGATTGAGCCCCGTCTATTAAAACCGGGATGCCTTCCGAATGGGCCCTATGAATAATTTTCTTTATCGGGTTTACCGTACCCAAAACGTTAGAAACCTGAGTAAGTGCAATCATTTTTGTCTTTTCGGTGATCAAGTCCTCCAGCCTATCAATCAAAAGATCTCCCTTATCATTAAAAGGCAGAACCTTTAAGACCGCTCTATTTCTTTTGCACAGTCTCTGCCAGGGTACAATATTTGAATGGTGTTCCATATTGGAAATGATAATCTCATCTTTCTCGTTTACATATTTATCACCGTAACATCGGGCAATTAAGTTTATCGCTTCAGTAGTTCCCCGGGTAAAAATCACTTCTCTTTCGTCCCCTGCATTAATGAATTTCTTAACTGCAGTTCTGCTTTCTTCATATTCAACACTTGCTTTTCTGCTTAAATAGTGCTCTCCCCGGTGTATATTGCTGTTTAATTCCCTGTAGTATTTGTCAATTTTAGTCAAAACCTGTTCGGGTTTCTGAGTGGTCGCGGCATTATCCAGATATACAATTCCCCCATTATTAAAGATGGGAAAGTCGCTGCGGATTTTATCCGTATCTATCATAAACTCTTACTCTTTACAAACTCCACCAGATAATACCATTGGTTTTTATCGGTAAAAATATTTTCAATTTTCAATCCCGTTACCGATGCCATAATTTGTATGTCTTCAGGGGTGAATTTATGAGAATTTTCGGTATGCAGCAGTTCTCCTTCACTTATTCTGATCCCTTCTTTAATAAATGGTGAAGTAATATTAATTTCTTTTTTTGCCTTAAGGTGCATCTCCACCCTTGATTTTTTTCTGTTAAAAAATGCTATATGTTTAAAATCCTCAGGGTTAAAATTTGTCTCTGCATAGCTGTTAACCACATTTAAAATGTTTTTATTAAACCTTGCTGTGATATTTTTGCTGTCATTATATGCCCTGTTAAGAACCTCTTCCTCTTTAACCATATCAACCCCCAGCAGAAAATGATCGCCGAAATTCATATATCCGCTCAACCGCCTTAAATAATTTATTCCGGCTCCCCTGCTCATATTTCCCAGGGTGCTTCCCAAAAAACAAAAAAAACTCTTCCTGCCGTTAGGTAAGCTTTCCAGCTGGCTCATAAAGTCAGCCACTACCCCGTGGATTCTCAATTGGGGAAATTTTCGATTCAGCCGGCAAGCGGATTCTTCTACAGCAGATAAACTTATATCCAGGGGTATATACCTTGTGTTTTTTCTTGAGTTTTCAGGAATTGATTCAAGAAGGACTGAAATTTTAGAGCAGTCGCCGCTTCCGATTTCCACCACATCAGGTTCATCAGAAAAATTACTGATCAGCGGGCCCGCTTTTTTCAATAGCTCCATTTCCTTTCTATACAGGTAGTACTCCCGGAGACCGGTTATTTCTTTGAAAAGCTTCGAGCCTTTGTCATCATAAAAGAAAATACTTGAAATCCGCTTTTTATTTTTTTGTAAACCCGCCAGGATCCCCTTTGCATATTCCCGCCTGTCTTTCTGCCTTAGACAGTTCTCTACGGTAATGCGGGGTTTATTCAGGTACACCTGTCTCATAATTATCGCCTTCTTCCATGCTCCACTGGTACCATCCGCCGTCAAAAACAGATATATCCGGCCAGCCCATAAACCAGGCGTTAAAAAAAGCCTCGCTCCCCCTCCATCCGGTTCCGCAATAAAAAGCATTTTTCTTATCCGGAGTTATCCCCGCCTTTTTCCATATCTCTTCCACCTCATGATATTCTCTCATTGTATGATCAAGATTTCTGTAATTTTCCATATGGTAGGCGTCACTCCCGCAATTACCGAATACCGACCCCGGGATCCTTCCTTTTTTCTCTATGTAATTGTACCCGCTTACCTCACCTGTATACTCCGGCCAGCTCCTTACGCTCACCAGGTTTTTATCTGGTGACTGCAGGTAATTTTTTGCTTCCTGCATATTGATAAAATATTCAGGGCGGGCGGGGATATTTAAGCCAAAATCTTTTATCGGTTCTTTCTTTACTTCATCAGAGCTGGTGGAAAACCCTTTATCAAGCCAGGACTGCAATCCCCCGTTCAATATCCTAATGTCTTTTACTCCGGCATAAAGCATTATCAATGCAGCACGCATGGCCCCGAGCTGCCCGGCGCTGCTTCCCGGAAAAGGGTCACTGCTGTCAGGATAAGAAAATCTTCCATAGAGAATTACGGTTGTATCAGCAGTAATCCCCCTATCAATAAGCGCTTTTTCAATCTCTTGGGGATTTCGCCTATTCCAGCTTTTGGGCTCTTCAAGCACATTGGTATCAATATCTATAGCCCCGGGGATATGCCCTTTTTGATAATCTCCGGGGTTTCTGTAGTGTGCATGACATACAATATATTTATCATTTTCATATTCCGGCGCATCACCTTTTTCGATTAGCTCTTTTAGCCACCCGGCCGAAATCAGGTTTTTATATCTCTTTAATCTTTCCATAGGAAGTTTCTCATCCTTAATCCATTCATCTAAAAAATCCCGGTATACACGCACATTATCATATCCGGTTTTCTTAAAAAGCCCTGCAACCTTTTCCGTTTCACTTTCATCGTATCCGTATATAATTAAGGAATCACCGTTTTCTATCCCTTTAGAACGAACTATCTCTATCCAGTCTATATAATCAGCCCACTTTGCAGGAAGGCTTTTTGCACCTTCTATATGCCCCCCTCTTTTTTCACCGCACAGGCGCCACCCGTTATAGGCTTCAACCGGCCGGATATCAATGATTTTCACTCCGGGTTTATTGAGTTCTTTATATAGTTCTTCTGTTTTTATTTTATTCATATTCCCTCTCTTCTATAATATAATCAACACAGTTTTCACAAAAAAACCCGGATTTCTGTTCCTTTCTGCAGGTTCCTATTTCTCATCTGGCGACAAAACCGCCATCTACTGACATGGGATGTCCGGCAATAAAAGAAGATTCTTCTGAACAAAGCCAAAGTACGGCGCTGGCGACCTCTTCAGGTTCCCCCATCCTTCCTCTCGGTTCAAGCTGAACAAACTGTTTCTTAACCTCTTTATCTCCTTCTGTTATACGATCTACCAATTCCGCTTTTACTCTTTCAGCCGATTATAAATCCTATACTTTAAATTTTAGGTATCATTTCTGCCGTATTAAATATAAAGTACAAAAAAAACTCTATTTGCTATTTATTTGCTATTTAATTGAACACTTTATTATATTAAATATATAAAAGTTGTTTTGTAATCGGCCAATTCTTCTTATAACTGACTTTTTTCTACTTTTAGACCATTTTTTTAATATTTGATTTGGCATTCTATCAAGAATATGAAGGGAAAAGATATATTCTATGTTATTAAAGAATTCAAATAGCTTTTCTATTGTGAATCATTCAATTCAGAAAATTTGCGCACAGCATATGAAATCGGATTTATAGATCGGAATGACAAAACAATCTATCCAAGCGCGATGATAAAGATAATAAGAAATCCTTTTTATTACGGTGTATCCCGCCTTAAGGGAGAAATCTTTGAAGGAAGCCATCCACCGATACTCTCAAAAGCGGCTCTTTGACAGGGTTCAGGATGCCCATGAGATACTGTTTAAACCTACAAGAAAAGCCTGATATAGTTTCGCTTTCAGGGGATATATGAGATGTGGTGAATGCGAAGCCATGATAACCGCAGAAAAGAAAAAAATACCTTTTAAATGAAAAGTGGCTGCCCGAATTTTGAAAACGGAATTTTCACTTTTCGCTGCAAACCCTGTACTTAGCAATAAAAAGCAATTGAAAAATAGTTAAACACTACATTCTACCTGAGAACTGTCGTTCCGGAAAGCTTTCCAATCGAACTTTTACCTTATCATTTAAAAATACTATACAGCCTTAACTTTATACCGTAATTTGCCGCAACAAATTACTTTTTAAAAGGGTCCTGTATTGGTCCTTAAAATGAGCATTATAATAAGAGTTTGAAGCAGCAACAATTATAGTCGATATTGGCAATCTCGACATCTTAATTTTACTCTCTTGTATTCAATTTCTCCAACTAAACTTTTAATATTTCTGTAAACGCGTCCTCCCCTCTCTTTTCGGCCTCCACATTCGCACATCCTTGTTTTCTCCAATGATAATATTTTCTGTTCCATTTTTTTTTAATGTTTTTCTTAAAAATCGCTTACCGGCTTTTCTTAATTCTTTCTTTATTTCTCGTTCTATTATGTTGATGTTCGGGTCCACAATGTTTACATTTAATGCTTCTTTTACTATAGTTTCCATAAGGCGCACCTCCTT
>PWEK01000094.1 GCA_003553445.1 Elusimicrobiota bacterium | reverse complement strand
TGAGATAGAAAAGCACGAAAGCAGGATAAATGAATTAAAGAATAAATATCAGAATAAGGAGTCCGAATTAAAAGAAGAGCTGCAGCGCGCTAATATGAAAATATCCGCTCTTGAAGAGAGAGTTGAAGAGGAATCTGAAAAGAAAGAAAAAATAAAAAATGGAATCAGTGAAAAAATTGCGGAAACTGAAGAAAAGCTGAAAGCGAGCGAAGAAGAATTAAACAGCGCCAGAAAGCAGGTTGAGAATTTGGAAGAGAGATGCAGAGAGCAGGCAGATGAAAACGAAAAGATAAAAGAAATAATGGATGAAAAAGAGGGGGGATTTAAAGAAAGGATTGAGAAAATACGAAGTGATTATGAGGAGGTGCTGCGTAAAGCGGATGAAAAATGGGAGGAGAGTAGAAAAAAAATATCTGAATCTGAAGAGAGATTTCAAGAGGAATTAGAGCGCCTGCGCAAGGAAAACGAAAGAACAAAAAGGGAGCTTTCTGAAAAGGAAGGGCTTCTGGAAGAACTAAAACAGGAGCTTGAGAGACAAAAAAAACAAACCCGAAAATACATGGAAAGAGTGAAAGATTCGGATAAATCAGAAGAGCTTTATTATACCATAGGTGAGTTGAAAAAGGAAAAGGGTAAGATTAAGGAAGATCTGGAAGAAGCAAAACACAATTTAGAAAAGCTGGAAAGAGAAAATCTTAAGATAAAGGAAAATCAGGAAAAAACAAAAGAAGAACTTTCAAAAGATTTAAAAGAAAAAGAGAAAAACATAAAAAAAATGCAAGAAAGATTAGAAGCTGCAGATAATGGATTTTCAGAAAATGATTATATGAAAATAAAGAAAAAGAAAGAGGAGGTGGAAGAAAAACTTGCAGTTTCTGAAAGGGAATCAGAAGAAAAGAAAGCCGCTAATGAAAAAGAGATAAAAGAGCTGAAAGAACAGGTTGCAAAGCAGTCTCAGGAAATCCGGGATTTAAGAAAATCGGCTTCAGAAAAGATTGATGAAGAAGAAAATAAGGCGGAACAGCTAAAGAGCAAGATACAAAAGGTTTCTTCTGAAAAGGAGTCACTGCTTGCCAGTATGGAAAACAAAAACAAAAGAATATCAGAACTGGAAAAAGAAATCGAAGTTCAAGCTGAAAAAGTTTTACCCGAAAAGAATATGCAGGTTAATAATCTTAATGCCGAAATAGACAGGATGAAAGAAGAAATAGAAAGATTAAAGTCTGCAAACAAAGAATTGTTAAAAAGTGATAAAGAAAAATTAAAAGAGAGGATAAAGGAGCTTAAAATGCAGAACCAGGCTCTTAAGAAAGGGATTCAGCAGTTAGAATATAAGGCCTCTCCCGGAGGAAGCGAAAAAGATTTGATAATAAAAGAGCTGAAGGAGGAACTTAAGAATTCTTTAAGAAATAAAAAGACCGAGAATGGCAATAGAAATAAAGTTATTGCAGAGGAAGTTGAGAGACTGCATAAAAAGTGGAAGGAGAAATGGATAAAAAGAGAAGATGAGGTAAAAAAATTCGCTCAGAAAGCTAAGAAAAACTTAAAGGAAAGTAACGAAGTAAAATCAAAATTAAAAACTGCTTTAAAGAATATAGAAGCCCTTTCGCGCAAAGCAGAAAAAGAGACCGAGGCGAAAAAAGAGTATGCCAGGAAATATGCAGCGCTTATGGATGCTCTTGAGAAGTCAAATAAGGCTTTATTCAGCAAAATTATGAATAGATCAGAGAATTCTACAGATAAAGGGGTGTCATCTATATAAAATGATCGCTGTTACCAGATTAAACGGAGAAAAAATATACTTAAATGCCGAACTTATAGAAACAGTAGAAACACGGCCGGATACCCTTATTACGCTTATAAACGGAAATAAAATAATGGTAAAAGAGAATGTCTCTGACATAATAAAAAAAATAAGGGGATACCATAGAGAGGTGAATCTTATTACCAAGGATGATATTAGAAAAATAATAGCTGAGGAGTCTTACTGAAATGGATTTAACTACAATAATAGGGATAACAGGCGGGCTCATTCTAGTTTTTACTTCAGTTACATTAAGGGGCGGGCTTGTCGGTTTGCAGGGTTTTCTGGATATTCCTTCCGCCATGATAACCTTTGGAGGAACTTTCGCGGCTGTTTTGGTGAATTATCCGATGGTTCAGGTGCTGAAGGCCCTCAAGGTTGTAAAAAAGGTATTCAGGGAACAACAGGAAGACCCCGCTTCATATATTGAGGTCTTTCGACACCTTATTATAAAAGCATCAAGAGAGGGGGTGATTTCTCTGGAATCCGACCTAAAAGATATGGAAAATGATTTTTTGAGAAACGGAGTGAAGAAGGTGGTGGACGGACAGTCGTATGAGCTTATAAAAGAGGAGATGGAAACTGAAATTGCTTTTACCAGGGAAAGGCATCGTGTCGGACAGGAAATATTTGTTACCCTGGGTACGTATTCACCGGCTTTTGGTATGATAGGTACGATTATGGGTCTGATATTAATGCTGGCTCAACTTGAGGACCAGGCTCAGATAGCCAGCGGAATGGCGGTTGCTCTGCTTACCACATTTTACGGCGCTCTTGCAGCTTACATTCTTTTCCTGCCTATAGCGGGTAAACTAAAAAGGCGTTCGGAAGAAGAGCTTTTTATAAAAAGAGTAATAATAAGGGGGGTTTTGTCTCTGCAGTCGGGAGAAATCCCCTCTATAGCTGTTTCCAAACTGAAAGCTTATATACCGCGTTCTCTTTTTGTAGATTCCGGACAGATAGTTAAAAAAGAAAAAGACGAATCCGATAAAAAGAAATCGGGCGGTAAGTCATCGTCACGGAAAAAATCCAAAAAATACAAAAAAATGAAATTTAAAAACAAGGGGGGAAATAGGGGGAAAGGCAAGAAATAATGTCGCCGATTGCTCCATACGAAGAAAACGATCTGACGGTAGAGAATGAAGATATTGAGATAGGTAAGGGCTCTCCTCCATGGATGACCACCTATTCCGACCTTGTTACCCAGCTTTTAATATTTTTTGTCATGATGTTTGCTCTTGCGGCGACTCTAAATGAGCTTCAATTAAGGGAAATAAAGAGACGACTCGAGGTTTATTCTGAGAGGAGCAATCTTGAGCATGTGATAAACCTTGAGATAAACCCCAAGGGTCTTGTTATAAGTTTAAGCGAAAAACTTATGTTCGATTCCGGCGCGGCGGAGATTTACCCCGAGGCTAAAACCATACTGTCGGATATTTCTGGAGAGATTATCGATATCCCAAATGACGTAAGAATTGAGGGTCATACAGATTCTGTTCCTATAGCAACGGATGAGTTTCCTTCAAACTGGGAACTTTCCACTTCCAGGGCAACAACTATTGCCAGATATTTAATTGAAGATCTGAGTTTTCCTCCCGGTAGAATTTCAGCCGGGGGATACAGTAAGTATCATCCGGCGGTTGAAACAGATTATATTGATGAAATTAACAAATACAGGCAGAAAATAAGAGATGTTCCATCAGAATATTCCGAAAAACTCAGAAGGGCGGCAACGGAGGAAGAAGAGGCGGAAGTACATATGGAAATAAGAGAAAAGCAGATTGAACTGCAGATGGAAATGCAGGATGTTTTTGACAAACACATAGCTGCAGCAAATCTCACTGAAAGAGAAAGAGCTTTTAATAGAAGAGTTGATCTTATCGTTTCGCGCTTGGGTTCATCAGTAGAGGGCAGGGAAGATTAAAAGCCATCAGAATAAGTCATAAAGTATAAGTCCGGCTTTGTGGGTTAAGCCGAGGTCTCCGTGTGGAGCTAAAGAGTAATCGAATTTTAAACCCTCCCAGAGAACACTGAAACCAATACGGGCTCCCGAAATAAAGCCCATTTCACTTATTTTATTTCCGTATTCGTAACCCCCACGCAGGGTTAAAATTTCACCTGTTTTGTATTCTCCCCCCAGGGAAACCGTCAGAAAATCATCTATGTTTTTGCTTATATCCAAACCTATATTAAATTCTTCCGGCTCTCTATACCCGACTCCTCCCGTTATTTTCAACGGCAGCTGAAAACTTTCTTCTCTCACCTTTATAGGAAAACCGGCATTCATTATAGTTGCTGCAAGTGTTACGTTGCTTTCCGGTCTGCTGTATAAACCGCCCACATCAAACGCCACGGTGCGGCCTATATCATCTACATTTGTCTGCTGGATGAATTTTACATTTGCTCCCAGGGTGAATTCATCTGTTAGTTTCTGAGAATAGCCGGTTATAAGCGCCAGATCGCTTCCGCTGAAAGTGCCGTCCCGGCCCCCGTATAATCCCTGTTCATCTTCCAGAGTGCTTTCTATGGTCCCCATATCAAGATAAATTAATCCAGCTCCAACATGTCCTCCCCAACCAGTCTCGGGAAACTTGTACGCCAGCATGCCGTAATCAACTGTCTCAAGCCACCTGCTGTACATTAAGCCAATTTCCTTGTCCCGGGTGAGGCTAAGACCGGCCGGATTCCAAAACAAGGTATTAATATCATCGCCCAGTGCCGTATAGGCGCCGGCCATCCCAAGAGGGCGGGCTCCCACGCCAATATTCAAAAATGCTGCCCCGGATGTGCCTGCTCTGTCATGAACACTTGCCGAAGATAATCCGGTAAAAACAAAAAGTAAAAGTACTGTAAAGATAAATTTTCTCATCGCAGTACCGATATTTTCCCTCTTTCCGTTTCACCGTCTTCATCTTCCAGCAGGTATATATAAAAGCCGGATGCTACGGATCTTCCGTTGTTGTTCTTTCCGTCCCATTCTATTCCTCCCCGGGTATCTGCATAGTCTTTTTTGTAAACTTTCTGACCTGCAATATTAAAAATCCTGAGCGTCACTTCATCGGGCAGGTTTATAAACTTAATGGTGTTGTTTACTGATTTATCCGGTTTGAAAGGGTTCGGATAAACCACAAGATCAGAAAAATCATCCCTTTCTTTTATCATAACGCCGTATACTGAAAGGTTTGCAACATCAAGCGAAATCCATTTTTCTGAGGTGTTGATTTTGTGGTTTTCCTTTTCTTCCCAGCGCTGCGTTATTTCATTTAAGTAATAGAACCTCAGGTAATTTGCCTGAGCGGGGTCGATATCATTAGGATAATTAAATTTGATGGTTACTGTATGATTAAAATCACCCGAAAGGATGTTTTTTCCCCACATATCTTTTATTCTGAATTCACAAGGCCTTCCTGCCGGTATATTTTTTGTGGCATTATTGGCTTTTTGTACTGTATTGTATTTAGGATGATCGGCAGTAACTTCTTCTAAAGTCGCAATAACGGGAATATCAAACACATCTTCTGAAGCAGTTAATGAAATTTCTCTGTCATCTTCAGTTTTATGAGTTAAAGTAAAGCTTTCGTCAGGGTAATATATTATTTCGTCTTTTTCACCAGTGTAAACCATTATCTTATCAGCTTCACTTGCTATTCCATCTTCATTGTATGACCATATTTTAAACCAGTATGTGCTGTTTTCTGTTAAGTGCAAAACGGTTGTTTCTGTTTTGGTGAAATTGTCATCCAGTGTTACAATTGAATTGACATCGGAAGTGAAATTTTCATTCCCGGCTTGTTTTATGCCGTATCTTGTCCACTCGGGGTTTTTATTAGGTTCCCAAAACAAAAATGCCGCATTTGAGGCTAATACGTTGCTATCCAGACGAACAGGATTACTGAAGGTATAACTTGAAAAAACAGCTTCCGAAGGGTCTGAAAGAACCTCTTCTGCTTCTGCTCTGACATACCTGTAATATGAAGTATTGGGTTTTAGACCGGTTTCAACCCAGTTTGTGTTTTCTTTTCCTTCTAATATCTTAAGTTCGGTATTATCATACCCGTCGTAAATCCGGTAATATTTCGCTCCACTGATCTCATCCCACTTCCAACGGATTGAATCTGTTGATAGAGCAGTGGAGTAAAGCCCCTCTGGTTTTCCTTCCCATATTCCGGAATTACCTGCGTCTTTGAAACTCCAGTTGAATGTATCTATGATATATTGTCTTCTTTCAGACGGAAGGCCTAAATTGTATTTTGAGTATCCACCGTGAAAGTTTAAATCTCTCTGAAGCGGAAGTTGTGACCATTCAGTCAGAATAGCGTTATAATTGCCTGTCGAGAGCTTAGCACCCATAAAAATAAAATTAATATCCTCAGCATTCGATACGTTCCATCCTCCAATATCCTGGTTAAAGGATTCTGCAGACCCGAACATGAATTCCATATTTGTTACACTTGAAACATCCCAACTTCCGATATCCCGGTTAAATGAATAAGCCTGTCGAAACATCCATCTCATATCTGTGACATTTGAAACATTCCAGCTACCGATGTTTGCGTTGAACGAATTTGCACCCCGAAACATCTTGCTCATATCCGTGACATTGGAGACATTCCATTCGCCTATATCCTGATTAAATGAATCTGCTGATTTAAACATTTCACTCATGTTTTCGACACTTGAAACATTCCAGCTGCCGATGTTTGCGTTGAACGAATTTGCACCCCGAAACATCTCACTCATGTCTGTTACAGATGAGACATTCCATTCGCCTATGTCCTGGTTAAAAGACCCCGCCTCTTTAAACATCTTATTCATTCTTGTGACATTTGATACATCCCAGTTTGATATATCTTCGTTGAAGGAAGATGCACCACGGAACATATAACGCATATCTGTTACAGATAATGAAACTGAATCAAAAAAATCCGCTGCGGTAAATGTTGAAATGTTTTTCGCGCCTTTGAACATCTCATAAGCACTTGTAAATCCCTTAACAGCGGGGCGGATAGGTGATAAAATATCTTTTAAAAGTTCGGGGGTTCCATAACCTGCTCCATAAAATGAAATTCTTCTGGCTTCTCCACGAACTCTTACAGTATATTTTCCTGGGTTATCATATTCATTTTCAAGAAACTGATTTGTAGGTGGAATTTCTTTCCAGTCCTTGCCATCTCCCCAATCTACTTCAAAATCTTTGGAGTTATAAATTCTGAATATAAAAGTTTGAGAAGGATAGTTTGTTTCTATTTTAAAATCAAAGGTATCAGCATTTGCATTGGAGATTAAGCAAAAAGAAAAATAAATTAAAAGGAAAGCTGAAAAATATTTAATTCTGCTATTTAAATTTCCAGTCAATTTTATTGAGTACTCCATTAAAAAATATGTAATTGGATATTAATATAAAGTCAAGTGGAAAAGGGCGCTGGAAGGTATGTTATTTATATGTGCCTATATTGTCAGATCCTGACGGGGCAAAAATGCAGCGGCCTTTTTTGTCTCTTACAGCTCCTTCGAATGCCCGTGTTCCCTCCTTGTGTTCAGGACCGCTTGTGTATGAGTTGTCAGAGGGGTCGAAGATGCCTACATTATCAGAGTCAGCGGGAGCAAAAATTATAACGCCTTCTTCATCTATGACAGCTCCGCGAAATGCCTGTTCTCCTTGACCGTGAGCGGGACCTCTTTTGTAAGAGTTGTCCGATGGCTTAAATATGCCAACATGTTTAGACTGATAGGGCGCGAAAATGATGCGCCCGTCATCTGCCCGGACAGCGCCGTGAAACGCTTGATCTCCTTCATCGTGGGCAGGCCCGCTTGTATATGAGTTATCGGAGGGATCAAATATACCTATATTATCGGATTCATATGGAGCAAGGATAATACGTCCGTCATCGGTTTTTGCAGCCCCTTGGAATGCCAAGTGTCCTTCATTGTGTTCAGGGCCGCTTGTGTATGAGTCACCGGAGGGGTTAAATATACCTACAATATCAGAGAAATAAGGAACAAAAATAATGCGTCCGTCTTGAGCCCGGACAGCGCCTGAAAATTTTGCATTGTCTTCTCCGGTAGAAGGGCCGTCTGTATATGAATCATCGGATAGATCAAAGATACCTACGTAGGGGGAGTTTGAGGGAGCAAATATGATGCGTCCGTCATTGGCTCTGGCTGCTCCGCGGAATGCATAATCCCCTTGACCGTGAGTGGCAGCGCTCATATATGAGTCATCGGATGGGTTAAAAATACCGATATTCTCTGAGTTCGCGGGGGCAAAAATTATTCGCTCGTCATCACCTCTGGCTGCTCCCCGAAAAGCAATTCCGCCCTCCTCATGTGCGGGCCCGCTTGCATATATGTATCCTATGTTTACGGAAACATTATCGTATGCCGTCCGCCCGTCTGCGTCATAAACCTCGGTTTTTATAGTATAAAAACCTTTGCTTTCTTCTTTTGTATTCCAGGTGTAGGTATATGGAGCAGAGGTCTTTGTTGAATAAAGGGAGTCGTTTATATAATACTTTACTTTTTCTATTCCGGCACTGGCTTGAATATCGGCCGTAATATCAACAGATGGGGAGGTGATGGCTTTTCCGTCCCATGGATTTGTTATAGTAACTGACACCGGATTTATTGAGACTTTAATCTGATCGGTTGCCGTGTGTTCATGCGCATCATATGCCTTAACTTTTATTTTATAAGAGCCGGTAGATAAAGCCGTGGTATCCCAGGAGTGGCTGTAGGGATAAGAAGTGGCAGTGTTTTTCACTACATCATTTATATAAAAAACAACTTTATCAATCTCGGCATCTGACTCTACGTCAGTTGTTATATCTACCGCTCCGTAAACAATTTCTCCGTCAGAAGGGTTTGTTATACTAACCGATACCGGTCCTATAGATACACTGATCCGGTCACTGGCGGTGCGTCCATCTTCATCGTACGCCTTAACTTTTATTGTATAAAATCCTGTAATTGGCGTCTCCCAGGAATATATATAAGGAGGTTCTGTATCGATGTAATTAAGAGAATATCCGTCTATATAAAACTCAACTTTTTTTATTTCAGTGACTGATTTTACATCTGCTTCTATATCAACAGTTCCTGAAACATTTTCTGTGTCTGAAGGATTTATTATGGAAACTGAAAGCGCAGCGTCTTTTACTTTTTCATCCATATCCTGAGCTCTGTCACTTATTATTGAAGGAAGACCAATAAATGCGCTGCTTGTTCCCGCTGCTATGAATAATATGGTTGGAATTAATATAATTTTTGCTTTGAGTCTTTTCACTCCTGAGCTCCCATGTTGAAATAATAATTCAACCCAATATTTCCCATTATTTGAAAATAGTTTCCTGTTACATCAAAGTCTTTATCCGCCATATGTATGAATACAGGACCTATATCCAGCTGCAGGGTTATATTATCCGTTGCACTGATTTCAATCCCGGCATAAGGAGAAAAAGCAACACCGGAACCTTCGCTTACATCTCCCTCGTATATTATGTAAGCAAGCTCCAGTCCTGAATAAACCAGTTCTGAAAAATAATAGTTTCCCCGTATTCCTCCGGCAAAAACATCGTTTGCTAATTGTATTTTTGGTTCGAGAGCTATGTATTTAGTTACAAAATATTTAAAACTTATCCCTGGATAGTTTAAACCTAACCCCATTTTGTTTTCGAATTGGGCTAAAACTGGTGATGAAATAAAAAGCAAATAGATTAAGATTAATATTTTTTTCATTTTTAATTTTTGGTTTTGTTTAAAATGTCATTTTCAAGTTTACTTAATATTTTGTTTGTTTTCAATTGACTTCATTTTTTTTATAGAAGCGCTTTTTTTACACAGAAAATATTGAAAGTTTTACAGTTAAGGGCTTTCTCTTATGGAATAATTGGGGAAGCAGTGAATAGGGTATCAGATTAAGATAGATTTAAAATTAATTAGAATAAGTCATAAAGTATAAGTCCGGCTTGGGGGTTGACAGGGGTGGGGAAATATGTTTTATTTATATCATGATAAAAGTTGAGAAGGAAAATTGCATTAAGGTAAATGAAAACTGGTGGTGGCGCATGTAGAGGTGCGCCTTATCAAACCAGGAAGGGCGCGCTTCAAGGAGCGGCCCGGTAGAAGTTAAACGGGTCAAATATGACCCGGTTTTTTTTTTATGTGTAAATTTAAGGTAAGATTAATAATATGGGTAAAGAAGTAGTAAGTGAAAAAATTTTAGCGGATTATTTGACTCCGGCGGCTGCGTTTTCCCTGCTGGATAATAACGGTTATTCATTTCTTCTTGAAAGCGCGGAGAGGGGAAAGACCGGGCGTTATTCATTTATCGGTTTTTCACCACGCAGGGTATATGTTCTTCACGAAAATAAAGTGGATATACTCGGCAGAAACAGCCGGGGAGAATACAGTAAACATAAGTCGGTAAAGACAGATGATCCCGTGGGGTATCTGGAAAAAATACAGGAAAAATACAAAATTTCCTCTCCGGAAGAGTTGCCGCCTTTCTGCGGCGGTTTGGTGGGGTATGCTTCTTACGAGATAATTAAAACCTGGGAGAATATTCATTTTGATGTCAGCGCGGATCCTGATCTTCCGCTTGGGGTATTTATGTTTGTGGATGAAACGGTTGCTTTCGATCATCTTTATAATACCGCGCATATAATAAAACTGGATATTAAGTCTGATAGATCCGCTGCTTTGAAAAGGGTGCGGGAGATTAAGTCAATTCTCACCTCTCCCCAGATAAAACAGGAGCAGCTTGGTGATGTTTCCTGCGGGGTGGAAAAATACAGCTCCAATTTTACGAAAGAGGAATATATGGCCGCTGTAAAGAGAATAAAGGAAAAAATATTCAGCGGAGAAATAATTCAGGGAGTGCTATCCCAGCGGCTGCATGCAAAGAGAAAGGGCGATTCTTTTAATTACTACAGGAGGCTGAGAGCCCTCAATCCTTCACCCTACATGTTTTTTATGCGGCTGGGAGAATTAATACTTTGCGGTTCATCACCGGAGGTTATGGTAAAGAAAACCGGTTCCAGGGCGGTTTTACGTCCGATAGCCGGGACAAGGCCGAGGCATAAGAATGCGCAGAAGGAAAAGAGAATTGAAGAGGAGTTGAAATCCGATTCCAAAGAAAGAGCTGAGCACGTGATGCTTGTTGACCTGGGCAGAAATGACCTTTCCAGGGTATGCAGAAGCGGCAGCGTAAAGTATTCAGGTTTGATGACGGTTGAAAAGTATTCGCATGTGATGCATCTTGTGACGTCAGTTTCCGGGGAACTCAAGCCCCGGGTAGGCTGCAGCGAGCTTTTCAAGGCGTGTTTTCCGGCGGGTACGGTAAGCGGCGCTCCAAAGATAAGAGCAATTAAGATTATAGCGCAGGAGGAGAAGATGGCCCGGGGGCCTTACGCCGGCGCGGTGGGCTATATGTCTTTTTCGGGGGATATGGATATGTGCATTGCAATAAGAACGATGCTTATTCACGGGGACAGGGTCTATGTTCAGGCGGGTGCCGGTATAGTGGCCGATTCGGTGCCCGAAAAGGAGTATCAGGAGACGTTAAGCAAGGCGGAGGCGCTTTGCAGGGGTTGAGTGTTTCTTAAAATATGGAGAAGTTATGATTAAAACTGCTATAAGTAAACTTTACAGAGGAGAAAATCTGGATTCCGGGGAAATGAGGGAGTCCATGAGTGAGATAATGGAGGGGAGGGCAGAGCCGGCTCAGATAGGGGCTTTTCTTGTTCTTCTGGGCAGAAAAGGGGAGACTGTTGAAGAGATAACCCAGGCGGCGAAAGTTATGAGGTCGAAATCGGTCAGGATTATTTCGCCCGGAGAGGTCGTTGACACCTGCTCGACCGGAGGTTCGGGAGCCAAAAGGTTCAACATTTCTACTACAACGGCATTTGTTCTTGCAGGGATGGGGCTTAAGGTGGCAAAACACGGAAACAGAGCGGTATCCTCAAGCTGCGGCTCCGCGGATGTTCTTTCAGGCCTGGGAGCGGATATTGATCTGCCGGCTGAGAAGGTTGAAAAATGCTTGAGGGATACAGGGATTTGCTTTATGTTTGCCCCTGTGTTTCACCGGGCCATGAAACACGCGATGGGCCCCAGAAAACAGCTCGGTGTAAGAACAGTTTTTAACATATTGGGTCCGCTTACCAGCCCTGCGGCGGCTGAGTATCAGCTCCTTGGCGTCTTTGATCCTTCTTTAGTTGACACCCTCGCACTGGTTTTAAATAACCTTGGGGTTAAAAGGGCCATGGTTGTTCACGGTGAGGGGCTTGACGAGATTACTCTTTCGGGAACCACGGTTGCGGCTGAAGTATCAGGGGGGAAAGTAAGAAAAAGAGAGCTTAATCCTGGAGATTTCGGTTTGCCTTCATACAGCGCCGATGAAATAGAGGGAGGGGATATAAAAGCAAACAGCAGGATTATGAAGTCTGTTCTGGAGGGCAGTGGAGGGGCCTGCAGGGATATTGTTCTGGCAAATGCCTCCGGCGGGTTTTTTGTGACAGGAAAGGCCGCGAACCTCAGGGAAGGGGTGGAGATGGCAAGGGAGTCAATCGATTCGGGAAGAGCTTTAGGCAAGCTTAAGGAGTTCATAGAAACCACAAAGAGGGTGAAGAAGTGAGAATTGCGGTAATAGACAATTACGATTCTTTCGTTTATAATCTATGCGATTATTTTGGAAGGCATCCGGGAGTGGAGCTCAGTGTTTATAGGAATGATGAGATAGAGGTTGAAGAAGCAGTTAAGGAAGCTGCCGATTGTTTCGTTATATCCCCGGGGCCGGGCAGGCCCGAAAAGGCCGGAATAAGCATGGAATTAATCAAAAACATGCCGGAGGGAATGCCTCTGTTAGGTGTCTGCCTGGGGCATCAGGCCCTGGCTTGCGCTTTCGGAGGAAGCGTTGAGAGGGCCCCTGAAATATTTCACGGGAAGACATCAGAGGTCTTTCATGAAGAGGATGAGCTTTTTTCCGGAATACCGTCCCCTTTTGAAGCAGCGAGATATCATTCACTGATTGTTTCCGGAGATTCTTTTCCGGCAGACCTTGAAATTACGGCAAAGACCTCACGGGGGGAGATAATGGGTATAAAACACAGGGAATTGCCTTTGTACGGGGTACAGTTTCATCCTGAGTCGATATTAACCGGAGATGGGCTTAAGCTTGTTGAAAACTTTATGGGTATTGTAAAAAGGAATAAAAAATAATGGGTTTTCTTGAAGAGATATCCGAGCATAAAAAGTATTTAATAAAAGAAAAGAAAAAGTACTACAGGGAGTGTGAAAAAAAAGCTTCTTCAGCCGGGGGCATTCCGGGAAGGTTTTTCGATGCTCTATCATCTCCCGGGATAAGCTTTATTGCCGAGGTTAAGACCTCCTCGCCCCTTAAAGGCAGGATAAGTGAATACTCGAAGCTGCAGCTGGCTGAATTTTATGAAGAAGCCGGAGCAGATGCCTTATCTGTTCTTACGGAAGAGAAATATTTTAATGGTTCTGCGGATGATATTGCGAAGGTTAAGAAAGTGTTTTCAGGCCCGGTTTTAATGAAGGATTTTGTTGTTTCCGAGTATCAGATATTTGAGGCGGCAGTCTCCGAAGCCGACGCTGTTCTTCTCATATCAGAGCTTCTGGGAAAAAAGAGGCTGAAAAAATTCATTTCACTTGCTGAAGAGGCGGGGCTGGATGTATTGGCCGAAGCGCACAGCAGGAAAGCTCTTGAGGAAAGCCTCGAGGCTGGGGCTCGTATTGCCGGGGTTAACATACGCGATCTGGGCTCGCTTAAACTTCATCCAGAGAGAGCGCTGGAGCTCCTTGATACAATACCTGAAGATGTCCTGGGCGTGGCGGAAAGCGGCATCGGAGAAAGGAGTAGGGTTATAGAGCTTGAGAATGCGGGCTTTGATGCGGTTTTAGTCGGTTCTTCGCTTGTTTCGGACCTGTCCCCCAAAAAGAAGCTCAGGGAACTTATGGGAAAATGACTCTTATAAAAATATGCGGAATAACAAATAAACTGGACAGGGATTTTTGCCTGGATGCGGGTGTTGACCTTCTGGGTTTTAACTTTTATCCCGGTTCAAAGCGCTATGTGGATATTGAAAAACTCGAAGTTCTTGTTCCAGAAAAGCTGAGAGATGTATCCGTAATAGTGGGGGTCAATATGGGCACACGGGGTTGGGAAAATGTTATCCGGAGAGTTCACCCTGGTTATATTCAGATGCATGGGGATGAGACATTGGATGAAGCCTGTTCTGTTAAAAAAACTTTTCCCGATGTTAAGATTATAAAGAGAATAGATTCTTCAAGTGAGGTGCTTGAAGAAGAGGCCGGGAAGGCACTTGAAGCCGCCGATTTTGTTATCTGCGACGCTTCCGGAGATTTTTACGGGGGTTCGGGAAAATCCTTTGACTGGAGTCTTCTTGAAAAACTCTCCGCGGATATAAGAGGGCGGCTTTTTCTTGCCGGAGGCATTACCCATGAGAACGTTTCAAGGGCCTCATCTTACGGGGTCTATGCCGTTGATATAGCCACGGGAAGCGAGTCTGAGCCGGGCAGGAAAAGCAAAGGGAAGGTTGAGAAGATAGTAAGGCAGGTAAAAAGCTTATGAAAAAAAGAGGATATTACGGGGCTTTCGGAGGCAGGTATGTTCCCGAGACCCTGATGGGGGCTTTGAATGAGTTAACCCGGGAATATAACAGGCTTAAGAGGGAAAGGGAATTTAAAGAAAGATTGAAAAAACTCCTTGAGGATTACGCCGGCAGGCCGACGCCCCTTTATTTTTCAGAGAAAATATCCGGCCTCTGCGGATGCAGTGTATATCTAAAAAGAGAGGATTTATGCCATACGGGCGCTCATAAGATAAACAACGCCCTGGGACAGGCGCTTGTCGCTTTAAAACTGGGAAAAAAAGAGATAATTGCAGAAACAGGAGCCGGCCAGCATGGTGTGGCGGCTGCTACAGCAGCGGCTCTGCTGGGCATTGACTGCAGGGTTTTTATGGGCAGCAAAGATATGGAAAGGCAGTCCGAAAATGTATCCAGGATGGAGCTTTTAGGAGCCAGAATTCATCCTGTGGAAGAAGGCAGCGCAACATTAAAAGAAGCCGTTAATGCAGCCGTTAGATGCTGGAGCGGCAACCCGGAGGACATATACTACCTGCTGGGGTCTTGCGTGGGCCCTCATCCCTACCCCATGATGGTCAGGGATTTTCAGTCGGTTATCGGCAAAGAGGTAAAAATGCAGCTTAAAAAAACTCCCACACACCTTGTTGCCTGTGTCGGCGGGGGATCAAACTCAATAGGCCTTTTCTATCCATTTTTTAAAGATAAAATAAAAATGACAGGGGTTGAGGCGGCAGGCGCTGCATCTCTGGTAAACGGAAATGTCGGTGTTCTGCATGGGGCGAAAAGCTACATTTTATATGACAGAGACGGACAGGTGAGAAATACTCACTCAATAGCTCCCGGCCTTGATTATTCTGCAGTAGGCCCGGAGCACGCATTTTATAAAACTTCGGGCAGGGCCGAGTACAGGAAGGCGGAGGATTCCCAGGCTTTGAAGGCGTTTGACTGGATGATAAGAAATGAGGGAATAATTCCTGCGCTTGAATCCGCTCATGCCATTGCCTGGGTAATGGAAAATAAGTGGAAAAGGGATGATGTCGTGGTTATTTGTCTTTCCGGCAGGGGAGAGAAGGACCTGCCGATTGTTAGAAAAATGAAAGGGTGTGGATTATGAAGCGTCTTGAAGATAAAGTAGCGGAGCTGTCATCATCGGGCAGGACCGGGCTGAGTTTTTTTCTGACCGGGGGATATCCTTCAATGGAAAGCTTTAAAGAATTAGTAAAATATATCGATAAAAACAGCCTTGCTGATTTTCTCGAGATAGGGATACCTTTTTCGGATCCGCTTGCGGATGGGCCGGTTATTCAGAAAACCTCCCTTGACGCCATAAGAGAGGGAGCGACCCTGCCGGGAATAATCAGGGCGGTGGGGGAAATGAAAGATGAGATTGATATTCCCCTGGTTTTAATGTCTTACATAAACCCTTTTTATGCGCTGGGTTTGGAGAGGGTGTTTAGAGATGCCGCCGAAGCGGGTTTTTCGGCATTGATAATTCCTGATATGCCTTTCGGAGAAGATCCCGCCATTGAAAAAGCTGCTATGTCACACGGGCTGGATACAATATATCTGGCAGCGCCCTCATGCAATGAAAACAGAATAAAAAAAATCTCTTCCAGAAGCAGGCCCTTTCTTTATTATGTCAGTTCTTACGGGGTTACCGGGGCCAGAAAGAAACTTCCCCGTAAGCTTTCCTCGGGGCTGCAGGGCGCCGTAAAAGTCAGCGATGTTCCGGTCTATTGCGGTTTTGGAATTTCCACTCCACAGCAGGCCGCCGATATAGCAGAATATGCAGACGGGATAATAATCGGATCTGCTTTTTTAAAAAAAATAGATGGAGATAAGAGTTCATACTTTAAAGAGATAAGAAAATTTGCTATAAGTGTTAGGAAAGAAATCGATAAGGGGTATACTTAGAAGATATGATTAAGAAGAAAACGGAAGAGCTTTTAAATGCCTGATGTCAAGATATCCTGCGCCGCAAACACAGAAGATGCCAGGTGGGCTGCAATACTTGGCGCGGAATTTCTTTCTGTATCACTGGAAAGGGGGAACAGAAAAAAAATTTCAGCGGAAAAGGCATCTGAAATTGCCGAAATGCTTCCTTCTTACACCGGATTTATAATAGAGGCAGGCGGATACGACGAAATAAATAAGTCGGAAATAAACAGTATAAAAGGCGATTTTATTCAGGTAGACCCCAGGGATGCCGATCCGGAAGATTTCAGGGAGAAAATTTCTTTTCCGGACAAAAAACTTATACTGGATATGCGCGGCAGGGATGAATGCACTGATCCATCTTTATGGGGCGCCGAATATGTAACTACCGGCATTAACAGTGAGTTTTCAAAGGAAATCCTTGAAAATTTAAAAAGGAACTTTAAGATGGAAAATACAATAGTTGAGGGAGACCTGGAACTTGAGGGAATAAAAGATATCTGCGGTTATCTGAAACCGCGGTGCTGGAGTATAAAAAAAGCTATTGAGAAGTCTCCAAGGAAAATTGATTATAAAAAAATGAAGAAATATATAAGGGAGATATCGCTGTGGTAGAAAAGAAAAGTAACGGGGAAGGGTTATTTGAAAAATGCCCCAAGTGTCATTTTTCAATATATAAAAAAGAGCTGGAAGGAAATCTCTGGGTTTGCCCCAAGTGTGATTATTATTTCAGGCTTCCTTATAGAAAGAGACTTGAAGTTTTGGTTGATGAGGGCAGCTTTAAAGAGTACGATAGTGAATTTACGGCAGGAGACCCGCTGGATTTTATGGACAAGCTTCCCTACAGAGACCGAATTCACAAATACAGAAAGAAAACAAAACTTAACGAGGCTGTAATAACAGGTAAAGCGAAATTAGAAGGCAATGACGTGGTAATGTGCATACTTGATTTTTCTTTTATGGGGGGAAGTATGGGATCGGCAGTTGGAGAAAAGGTGTGTCTGGCGGTTGAAAGGGCCATAAAGTGGAGATATCCGCTTATTCTTGTTTCTTCATCAGGCGGAGCCAGGATGCAGGAGGGGATTCTTTCATTAATGCAGATGGCAAAGACAGCGGCTGCAATATCAAGATTGAGCGAAGAAAAAATACCTTATATTTCCCTGATGTGCGATCCCACAAGCGGCGGTGTTTCGGCCTCTTTCGCAATGATAGGCGATATCAATATCTCAGAGCCCGGCGCTCTTATAGCTTTTGCAGGCCCCAGGGTCATAAAACAGACAATTAAAGAAGAACTTCCCGAAGGCTTTCAGAGAGCGGAGTTTCTTCTCGAACATGGAATGCTTGACATGGTTGTTGAAAGAGAAGATTTGAGGCCAACTCTTGCAGGCCTTATAAGAATGTTCAAGAGCACCGGCAGCAGTAAGAAAAGTTAGTTGCCGGAAAATAAATTCCAGATAGATTCTCTACAAAAAATTCTTCAGTTTGAAGGAAGCCCCCACAAAAAGCTTCCGGTTATAGCTGTAGCGGGAACCAACGGCAAGGGTTCAGTTTCTGAATACATAAGTCGCATTATGATCAGTTCCGGAAAGAAGACGGGTTTATATACTTCTCCGCATATTTTTAATTTTACCGAAAGGATAAGGATAAATTCTGAGGCGGCGTCACTAAGAATGATAAAAGAAGAGTTGAAAAAAATTAAAGTTGCCCTAAGAGAAACCGGGGTGGAGCTATCACAGTTTGAGAAGCTGACGGCAGCAGCAATACTTCTTTTCTTTAGGGAGAAGTGTGATGTGGCGGTTATGGAGACCGGTCTTGGAGGGCGTCTGGATGCGACAAATGTATGTGAAAACAAGATTGCTTCCGTCATAACGCCCATATCCGTTGAGCATACTGAGTATCTTGGGGAAAGCATAGAAAGTATAGCTGCCGAAAAGGCGGGTATTATAAAAGAAGAGGGGCTTTTGATAGATTTTTCACGGACCGCGCATGTAAGAGAAACCGGAAAAAAGATGGGGTGCCGGGTTTTTTCTTCAGGAATAGAATGTAAAAAAGAAAACATTGAGTCACAGGGGGATGGTTTTTATTCTTTTGATTTTAAGGCCGGAAATAATAGAATTAAGAATATTAAGCCGGGAATGAGAGGACTTCATCAGTGCGATAATGCCGCTGCTGCTGCGACGCTTGGTGTGGCAATGAAAATAAATCAGGGAAATATAAAAGAGGGCTGCAGGCAGGGTTTTTCCAGGGGACGGCTGGAAGTTTTTGATGCCGGGGATGGGAAAAAATTAATAGTTGACGCCGCCCATAATCCGTCTTCGGCAGAAACTCTTGCGGAGTATTTGAGAGAAAGGCCGGATTCAGTTGATGTTTTTCTGATCATGGGTGTTTTAAAGGATAAAGATTATGAAGCCATGGCTTCTTTTTTAATGCCCGAGGTAAAGAATGCTTTTCTTATCACCCCCGCTTCGGAAAGGGCCCTGGATTGCTCCCGGCTTGCCGGGTGTTTTGGGTCAAAGGGGGAAACTGCAGAAAGCTTTGCAGGGGCTTTTAGAAATATTAGCGGGAAAATGAAAAGGGGCGACTGGCTTGTATGCTGCGGCTCTTTTTCAGTTGTAAGGCCCGCTCTTGAATATGCATACAGGGAATATAACTAAAATACTGTTTATAACTGTTCTTAAACTTTTCTCCGGCGGAGTTCATTCTCCGGCCCGGTCAGATTCAGTTTCTGCTTCTGCGGATATATCTGCTGATATTATTGAATATGACAATGAAGAGATGCTTCTTGAAGCCCGCGGCAACGTGATAATGAACTATAAAGATATAGAGTTTAATGCCGACAGAATTTTTTATTTCAGAAAAAATGAGAAGATTGAAGCCCGGGGTAATGTTTTTTTAAAAAGAAGTGAGTATGAACTGACGGCTGATGATATTGTTTTTTATTTAAGGAGCTCTACCGGCACAGTGAGAAATACGAGAATAAGCGCTCCCCCGATGTACGTGAGCTCCGATAAGGTTTTTATAAAGGGAGAGAAAGACTTCCGCATACCTTCCGGAGAAATTACTACATGTGACCATGATCCCCCGCATTACAGGTTTTCCGGCAGCGATATCAATCTGCAGCTTGGTTCTTTTTTCAGTTCATGGAATATGCTTCTGTATGTCAGGGGGTTGCCGACATTGTATTACCCCTATTATTTTAGAAACCTTGGGGATATCGACTTAGAATGGGATGTGGATATAGGTAGAAGCAATTCAATGGGATACTATGCGAAGGCCGTTTTGTCCTATCCCTTCTCCGATAATTCCAGAACATACGGAGGTCTTGACGTAATGCTTAAAAAGGGATTGGGGGTAAGGCTTGGGCATGAATATTCATATGAAAGCGGTCAGGCCGAGGCAAAGGTTTATTACCTGAGGGATATGGATGAAAATAAGAGTGAGTTTAAAGTTGATCTGGACGGGTGGCAGGATTTAAGCGATGACCTGAGTTTGAATTACAGAACCTCGTACACCAGCCTGAGGGATCTGGGTATGAGGTACGACCCGAGAGAGCAGGAATATGTGAGGGATACTCTTTATTACCAGGCGGAGGGGCGCTATACGGGGGACAGGCTGAGGGTTTCGGCTTATGGCGACAGGACAGACACGTGGGTAGATGGGGCATATGAAATAGAAGAGTACATTCTTCCCGGCCTGCGCATGAGGTTTCCCTCTTTTTCTCTCCCGGCAGGCTTATCGATGAGGGCCCAGACAAAATATGAAAACATATACAACCCTGATAATGATTTTTGGCAGTCAAACCTCTCGTGGGACAGCAGGGTAAATACCTCATACCGGATAATATCGGACGGAAGGTATTTCATGAACTTTTATCCTTCTGTTGGCTATGATGGAAAGTGGCAGGAGCGTTATGAGGAAAAAAGTTATCTGAGTCATTACTTAAGTTTTTCTGCCGGGGTGAGGCAGGGTTTATTCAACATGTTCTTTTTGGACACTAATTACAGATGGCGCCGACAGGTGGAGGATCCGTGGGAAAGAAAAACCTCGCATATTGAGAACAGGCTTTCCCTGATGCCTTACAGGGGTATGCGTTTTTCTGCCGCATTTGATTATGACTTTAACGAAACGGGGGATGAACCGTTGGGGGATTTCATATTAGACTTTGAGTACCGCAGGAACCGAAGCAGGTTTTTTGCAAGAAACAGGTACAATTATTATGAAGAAAAATTTATGGAACAATTATATATGCTTGATATTGCAGACATCTCTCAGACAAGGGTGCGGTATGATTATCTGAGACCGGGAGTTCTTGATATTTTCCAGAATGTCAGCTTCGGAATCGGGAGCTTTCAGTTAACTCCCGGAGTAAGATTCAATCTGGAAAAAACCGATAAAGCACCCGGATTTGAGGTTTCCGAGGTGCTGGAGAAAAGCCTGAATGTAAGGTGGGATATGCACTGCTGGGAATCAGAGCTGAGGTTTCTCAAAAGGGGCCGTGAAACCGAGTTGTGGCTTCTTTTTAACATAGCGGCTTTTCCTGAAAGAAAGGCGGGGGGGTACAGCAGATTTCTGTATGATAGCGACGGTAGCTTGGTTGATGATGACTACGGTTTTCACAGTGAGTAAGTTTAATGAAAAGGTATGGAGGGCGGCTATGAGGGTTCCCGTAAAAAGGGTCTCTACATACGGTGAAATTGCAAGGTTTCTGGGCACCGGGGCCTACAGGGCTGTAGGTGCGGCTCTGTCAAAAAATCCCTATGCTCCGGAAGTTCCCTGTCACAGGATTGTAAAATCGGATGGTTCTTTAGGCGGTTTCTCTGCAGGAGGGGGCGCTGCCCGCAAAAAGATTCTTCTTGAGAAAGAGGGAGTGGCGGTAGATAAGGATAATATGATTGTTGACTTTGAGAAAGTTTTTTATCCTCTTGCAGGGGCGGACGGAAAAGGATAGAAAAATGTGGTTGATAAATATTTTTAAAGGAATGCTAATTGGAGGCGCAAATATAGTTCCCGGCGTAAGCGGGGGCACTTTTGCGCTTGTTCTGGGAATATATGAAAGGCTGATAAGGGCAATTGGTTCTATAGACAGAGAGTTTTTCTCGGAAATTATAAAAGGAAAGTTAAAAGAACAGTTGAAGAGGTCGGAATTTATTTTTCTGATACAAATTGTTGCAGGGGCGGGGTTGTCTATTGCGGGTTTTTCCTGGATAATTGATATCACGCTTAGAAATTATCCCGGTTATACCCTTTCTTTTTTCGCCGGAATTCTGCTGCCTTCGGTTATGGTACCCTATAAACTTATAGAAGAGAAAAATTTCAATAATGCTATTTTCGGTCTTCTGGGGGCCGCGGCTGTAATTGGTCTTTATTCAATTCGCACCTTCGGAATTCTTGATTTTTCACTTCCGGTAATATTCCTAAGCGGTTTTTTCGCTATCTCCGCAATGATACTTCCGGGAATAAGCGGGTCTTTTATTCTGCTTGTGCTCGGTGTTTATGCCCCTATTATTTTTGAAGTAAAAAGGTTTACATCAAGCTTTGACCCGGGGGCAATTCTCAACCTGAGTGTTTTTGCCCTGGGATGCATAGCAGGCCTCGTTTTCTTTGTCAGGGTACTGGGGTATCTCTTCAGCAGGCAAAAAAGCAAGACTCTGTATTTTCTCGTAGGGCTGGTAATAGGTTCCTTTTTTGTTCTCTGGCCTTTTAAAGATTATTCTCTTGTGGATACGGTGGATGCTGAGTTTGCCATAATAACCGCTCCTAATGTGCTGCCGTCTGATGCCGGACCTGCTGCAGTTATTCTTCTTTTTTTTCTTGCCGGTTTCGCGGCTTCAATTGCTTTCCAGAATCTTTCAAAAAAAAGAAAAAATACATGAGCGCCCCGAATGCTCGAATCTCCTTGAGTTTTTAGGATTAACTAAATATAATGTCCATATGTTTAGGAAATATAACAAATGAAAAAGACTCAATATATAAATGCGAATTCTTCAGCTGGCGCTTTCTTTGGAAAAACACCGATTGCGGCAGGGTATAACAAGTGTGGCTTAAGCTTTTAAAAAAACTTTTTAAAGCTTTAAATGCAGATACATCTCCGTCAGAAGTGGCGGGCGGTTTTATATTGGGCTTTGTTATAGGGCTTACACCGACGTTTTCTCTGCATAACCTTATCATATTTGTGCTGCTTATTATCCTTAAGGTCAATATCTCCGCAGCAGTGTTTTCTGCTATGATTTTTGGAATAATCGGATATGCTGTGGACGGCATATCCCATTATATAGGGCGGTCTCTTCTTTTATGGGATCCGCTTGAAGGCATATGGGGGTTTTTATATAACACACCTATACTCGCTCTTGCCCGGTTTCATAATACGGTTGTGCTTGGTTCTCTTGTTCTTTCACTGGTTTTTGTTTTTCCTCTTTATATTTACGCAAAAAAGTTTGTTCTTTACTACAGGGAAAATCTTAAGGAAAAGGTTGAGAAGACAAAAATAGTAAAGATAATCAAGGCATCCAGAATCTACAAGGTTTACCGGAGGGTCAAGCTGTGAGGTGGAAGGGTTTCATAACACTGGGTGTTCTTCTTGTTTTTTTTATCGGCGGAACTGTTCTTTTCGCTCCCAGAATAATTCATAGCTCCATAGAAAAAGCAGGTACTGCAATTTGGGGAGCAAAGGTAGAAGCCGATGAAGTGAATTTAAGTCTGTCTCCTTTCGGAATAGAAGTAAGAGGGTTTACGGTGGCAAGCAGAAATGAGGAGTACAAGAATCTTTTTGAGACAGAATCCATAAGGTTTTCTCTTATTACTGCAGCGCTTCTTGAGAGAAAAATTAACATAAATGAGATGTCGGGCACCGGTTTAGCATTCGGAACTGAAAGAACCTCTTCGGGCTTTATTCCGAGAAAGAAAAGAGAAGAGGATGAGGACAGAATGAAGATATACCGGCAGCATCTTATTCGGTGGCTTTCTCAGATTAAAGACAGGGCGGTTGACAGAATAGATATTCCGGAAATAAGAGCTGAAGACCTGAAATCCTATGAAAGGTATATTGAGGCCAGAGGTGAATTGGAGGGGCTCAAAGAAAAAGCTGAAAAACTAAAGGCAAAAGATGCCGGCCCTGTCTCCCAAAGAGTACAGTCTGGGGTTGAGGACATAAGAAGGCTGAACATCAATACCAGGGAAGATATAGCAGTAGCAAGGCAAAAAATTGAAGAACTTCGACAAGCAATTCAAGAGGCCGAAGAATTTGCAGAAAACACAAGGGTTTCGATTTCCGAGTTCAATTCCGATGTTTCCAGTGTTCTGGAAATACGCAAGGAAATAGATGAAGCCCGCAGAACGGATTACCGTTTGATAATGGATAAGCTCCAGCTTCCTTCTCTGGATACCTCCGATATTGCCGAAACGATATTCGGGCCTGTGGTTATGGGCAGGTTTACGAGGTTTGTAGGTTATGTGGATACAGTAAGAAAATATATCCCGCCCCGTAAAGAAAAAAAGAGAGCTGCCCGTCCTCCCAGGTTTAAAGGCGAAGACATAGTTTTTTTTCGTGAAAAGATGCACCCCCCGTTTCTTATAGCAAAAGCTTATCTTGCAGGCGCCGGAGGTGAATATGTGCAGATTGAGAATCTTTCCTGGTCCCCTCATATGCATGAAGAGCCGGCATCGGTCGAGGTTTTAGGAGGCAACTTTGAACTCTCTGCGGTTTTCGACAGAAGAGAGGAGATGCCGAGGGATACCATAGATGTTAGCTACAGGGGTTTTAATATAGGAGAAGCCTCTGGAGACTTACATATGGAGGCGGAGTTTTTGTCGGAGGAATTAAACTCGGAATTGAGCTGGAAAGGCCGCGGGCTTCTACCTTCCGAATGGACTGATTATATAGGTTTAGGGGATCCGGATATTGAGATAAAAGCGCAGGTTAGCGGTAAAAGAAACTCTCCCGATTTTAAAATTTCATCAAACCTGGACAGAATCATTTCAGAGCGTCTTAAGGAAGAAATGGGGGCGCAGGTTCAGGAAGCCACAGAGCAGGTAAGAAAAATTATTGATCAGAAAATTGTATCACGCGCTGAAGAGATTACGGCTGAAGTTTATGAATTAAGGTCAGAAACACTGGCTAAGGTTGAAAAAGAAAGAGACCTGGCGCTTCAGAGAAAAAGGGAAGCTGAAAGGGAGATAGATAATAAAAGAAAAGAAATAGAGAAAGCACTAGCCGAAGAAACATCAGACGTCCAGGAAAGAATAGAGGACGGCTTAAGAGATATTTTCCGCTGATTCTTATAAGACATTTATGTGAATTTGAAGCAAGAAAAACTTAAGGAGATGATTGACAAAATTCTGTCGGTTTTCTAGATTATATGTATATGATGACCAATTACTTTAATTATAAATAAAAATTGAATATGAAAACTACGATAAGACAATTATAACAACCGGTGATGGTGATTTTCATTGCCTCATTAAATACCTGATAAGGAAAGAGAAACTTTTAAAACTTATGGTTCCTGATAAACACAACTATTCTTCTTTATTTCGTAAATTTATGAGTCATATTGCTTTTATGAATGACTTAAAAAATAAATTGGAGTATAAAAAAGAGAGATAAAAAAGGAGAGGCATTGCCTAGGGACGGAACCCTTCGGTTTGCCTCTCATCATGATTCTATATTAATGATAGTTAAATGATTTCCGTTTGTCAAATGAAATATGCAGATATTTAAATCTTTAAATCTTGCAATGTATAAATATAAATGATATATTTGAACTAGGTCAAGTAAATTAAAAAGGAGGAAAAAGTGGATGTAAAAGTATATTCAACTCCGACATGTCCTTACTGCACAATGACAAAAAACTATTTGAAAGAAAAAGGTATAAAGTTTGATGAAATAGACGTATCTATGAACCAGGAAGCTGCGGACAGAATGGTTAACAAAAGCGGTCAGATGGGCGTTCCGGTTGTTGAAATAAACGGAGAAATGATAATAGGGTTTGACAAGGAAAAAATAGAGAAAAAACTGAATGCCTGACATTTGGCGCATGAAGTTAGATTAAGAAAATATTAAGAGGAGCAGACATGTTAGATAAGGAAAAAATTGTTAAAGAACTGGAAAATATAAGGCCTTCTCTTCAGGCGGACGGGGGAGATATTGAATTTGTAGATGTTTCTGAAGACGGAGTGGTAAAGGTCCGCCTTACAGGAGCGTGCGCAGGATGCCCGATGTCTCAGATGACACTTAAGGCCGGAGTAGAGAGAATGCTTAAGAAGAATCTCCCCGGGGTGAAAACAGTAGAGGCTGTGTAAATATGTTCGGTTTGGGAATGCCTGAGCTTTTAGTTGTTTTTCTAATTATTTTTCTTCTTTTCGGAGCTAAAAAGCTTCCTGAGATAGCCAGGGCGTTTGGGAAAGCGATAAGAGAGTTTAAAAATCCGACTGAAGAGAAGACGGAAGAAGATAAACCAGAAGAGAATAAAACAAAGGAAAAAAAGGATACGGAAAAGAAGGAGAGTGGATAAAACGCGCCGCCCATTTCTTGAACACCTTGAAGAACTAAGAAGAAGAATACTCATAAGTGCAGGGTTTGCTGTCGCGGTTTCAGCGGCAGCTTTTCTATTTCACGGCATACTTCTTGAATTAGTAAAATACCCGATGGAAAGGGAGCTTGTGTTTATATCCCCTGCAGAGGCTTTCTTTACTTCTTTAAAGGTTTCATTGCTGGCCGGAATAGTTATATCTTCTCCTTTTATAATATTCCAGGCTTGGAAATTTGTGGGGGTTGCTTTAAAAAAGAAGGAGAGAAAATTCATCTTAACGTATTTTCCGGTTGCCTCCATTCTATTTATGCTGGGGGTGTTTTTCGGGTTTTTCGGGGTTCTTCCTTCAGCGCTGAGGTTTTTGCTCGGCTTTGGCGGAGCAGCCATTTCTCCCATGATAACTGTCGGGAGTTATGTTTCTTTTGTTTTTTTGATGATTATTGTATTCGGAATAGTGTTTCAGCTCCCCCTTATAATGAGAATGGCTACAACGATGGGGCTGGTTGAAAAAAAAAAGCTGAAAGAATCAAGAAGAACTGCTGTTGTTGTTATTTTCATTTCAGCGGCTGTTTTAACTCCACCTGATGTTTTTACTCAGATTGCTCTTGCCCTGCCGGTTATTGTTCTTTATGAAATTGGCATAATATTTTCCGCAGGTGAAAAGAAAAAGGTTAGCTGATTTTTTTGGTTGAAGTAAAATAATTTGTGTTTAAAGGAAACTAAGAGTATAATCATACAGTTTTAATGAAGGAATAATGTTTATAAATAAAGAAAGGTTATTTTGAATGCTTAAAAATACAAATTCCGATGAAAAACGAAACTTTGAGCGTGTCTTTTTAAATAAGCCGGTAAAATTCGCATCTGAAGGAAAATGCTGGAAAACGGAAATGCTTGATGTTTCAATGAAAGGTATACTTGTAAAAAAACCCGCCGATTATAATTATAAAAAAGGTGTGAAGGTGCATGTTGAAATCAAGCTTGGAGAAATAGAAAGAATAAGGATGAATGCTCACACATCCCACTGCGAAGAAGGCAGGATGGGCTTAACATGGGATCATATAGATTCAGAGAGCTTCGCTCATTTAAGGCGTCTTCTTGAGTTAAATATTGGAGATGCCGATATGATCAAGCGGGAGCTTGGTGAACTGATTTAACAAGGCTTTAAACTTACCTGAAAGAAACCCGGACTCTTTCGTATATGAAAAAAATATTTGTTTGAAAAAAGTGCCTCTTTGTGTTTAAATTTAAATTGAAATGGATCTGTTTACATGGTTTAAACACGTTTTAGAAAATGCTTATGACGGGGAAATAAATTTAAGTTCTTTCCCTGCCGGAAAAGGAGGTGTTTATGAGGATTTCCGGTAAGAAAAATCTGAAGTGTAGTATTTGCGGCAATACTTTTGAGGCCGTGGATAATTTTTTCACACGCAGAAGGCTGCCGGCATGCAGAGAGTGCAGTTCGGAAGAAAAACGGTACTCATCCGTTTTGATGAGAATAATCCCGGACGGTTTTGATGTTATTCACTTTTCTGAACATTTTAATTTTTTTGAGTCAAATATATCAACTTTTCCCCATCCTGTAGTTTCCGTAAAAGTGTCTAAGGAAAACAAAATGGGGTTGGTAGAGAAACGAAGAGGCTGGAGGTTTAAAAAGGGATATAAAATAATAGAAAGCGGTTATTTCGGTTCTCCGGTGGCGGGAGAAGAAGGATGCTGGGATATTAACAGCAGGCTGCATATCATGGAAAATAAATTTTTCAGCTCCCCGGTAGAGATTTACTGGGTTTTTGGAAAAGAGAAAAAAAGCAATTTTATAGATACGGCGCTATACACCCGTAAAGAGTTTGAGATTGATGCGTGCAGGTGGTTTGAAAGACATAAGTTTTCACTTCAGTGCACTCTTTATGCTTTGATGACGTAGCTAAGAAGAGCTTTTATTGTTGTTATCTAAAAATCTGCTTTTTACAAATTCCCCAATATAAGGCAGTTGATATTCCTCCCCGTTAAAAGCCTTATACATTAGAAAAAGCCATAGAACAAATATTAGAACGCGCAGTAAATAATACAATAATAATCCTATTATAGGCACTACCGGAAATATTAATAACAATGTAAAAAGGATAACAAAGGCGGCCATGGACTGTGCTGCGTGAAACCTGACATACCTGTTTTCTTTTTCGATTATAAAAATAACGATTCCGCTAACCCAGAATAACAAATAGCATAATAGGGCTTCAAGGTTTTTTTCTATTCCCAGTGTTGTTTTTCTTCCGCTATCGTTTTTCATTTTAAATTCTCCTGTGTTTACTTAAGCACCGTATTATTTTATAAGATATATAAAAAACAAATTGTGTCAAGATACCGGATGCGGCTTAAATTGAAAACAGCTAAATTGCATTTTTCATAATAACTTATATAATGGCAGTTGAATAAGGAAAGGAGAGTATGATTACGATTACGTTATTTAAAAGGGTTGACAAGACGTAATTTTGTAATATAATTAAATCAATATGAGTTTAAAAATAAGACTAAAAAGAACAGGGAGACATAAAGATCCGCATTACAGGGTTGTGGCGGTAGACTCCCGGAAAAAAAGAGACGGGAAGGTCATTGATAACATAGGCCATTATCATCCCACCGTATCTGAAACGGTAATAGACCTGAAAAAAATTGATGCTTGGGTTCAAAATGGAGCTCAAATGTCAGATACCGTAAGAACGCTGGTGGCAAAACAAAGAAGGAACTCTGGCAAGGAGGAGAAATGAAAGATCTGGTAATTCAAATAGTTAAGAATGTAGTAGATCATCCGGAAGAAGTAGATGCGCGAGAAGTGGAGGGTGAGCAGACTACCATAGTTGAAATATCCACAAATCAGGAAGATGTGGGAAAAGTAATCGGTAAAAAAGGAAGAACCATTAAAGCAATCAGAACTCTTGTAAATGCCGCTGCAATAAGACAGGGTAAAAGAGTAACTGTAGAGATTGTAGAACCAGGTAGTTAACGGGTAGAAGTTTAAACTTCTATCACCCCTTCCCCTGATTATATATCCGGATTATCAGGGTAAGGGGTTTTTAGTATAAAATGAAGAATATTATAAATATTCTTACTATATTCCCGGAACCGGTTAAATCTTATATAGAATATGGAATGGTCGCAAGGGCAGTAGAAAAAGAAAAAGTTGCATTCAATATAATAGATATAAGAGATTTTTCTGAAGATAAACATAGAAAAGTTGACGATGTTCCTTATGGGGGAGGGCCGGGAATGGTAATGAAAGTGGACATAATCGCCCGGGCCCTTGAGAGCCTTGAAAATCCCGGAGTGAAAATACTTCTTTCACCCGGAGGAGAAGATTTTAATCAGGATATGGCAAATGATCTGGCAGGTGAGAATATGACCCTGATATGCGGAAGATATATGGGGATTGATTACAGGATAAGGGAGTTTGTTGACAGGGTTATTTCCACCGGGAATTATATTGTGTCGGGGGGAGAGCTGCCAGCTCTTATAATCTCAGAGGCTGTAACAAGACTGATTCCGGGGGTTTTAGGAGATAAGCGCTCAATTAAAGAGGATAGGGGATATCCTATATATACAAGGCCAAGGGAATATAGAGGATTGAAAGTACCCGAAGTATTGCTGTCGGGCAACCATAAGAAGATAGAAGAATACAGAGAACAGGAGGCCGGCTATGGCGAGAATGATAGATAAGCAGATTAAAAAAAATATACCGGATTTCAGGCCCGGTGATGAAGTAAGGGTAGAAATGAAAATGAGAGACAGAACGCAGGCATTTGAAGGTTTGGTTATTGCCAGAAACGGCAAGGGCATTAATAAAACCTTCACCGTAAGAAAATATTCATTCGGTGTCGGTGTTGAAAAAATATTTCCGCTCCATTCACCTTTATTAAAGAAAATAAAAGTATTAAAGAGGGGCAAGGTAAGAAGAGCCAAGCTTTATTATATGCGCGAAAGGTACGGAAAAGCTGCCAGAATAAAGGAAAAGAGGCAATACTAAGCAGTTATCTAAAAGGAAGGGGGGCGGAAAGAGAAGCGATTATCTTTCTGGAGGAAAAAGGATACGAAATAAAGGAAGTAAACTGGAGATGCGCTAGAGGAGAGATAGATATAATTGCCTCCGAAAATGATTTTCTATGCATCATAGAAGTAAAGTACCGCCGGACACCCGCCTACGGCTACCCCAGAGAATCGGTGGATATAAAAAAACAGAATAAACTCATACAGCTTACAAAAATATACCTTTCAACTAAAAACATAAATGATATAGATATAAGATTTGATGTGGTGGAGATAATGCCATACACCATGCGAATTTTCAAAAATGCGTTTGAAGTTGAATAAAATAGTTATTTTATCGTACCGCAAGATCAAAAATTCTGATAAAATTATGTCACTGAGCCCTAATTATGTTTTAAAAACCTGCTTATAAACCTTTTTTTCTTTACCAGACCAATGCACAGGTTTTTTGGCCCCGATTTTTATTTAGCATATATTATACGATAAGCTTAAGAGAAAAACAGTCTGTATTTCCTTGTAGGGGAGGGATTACGATTTCCATTCTTCTTATTTTCGGAGACTATGTAGCCGACCTTGACTTATGTATCATTATATATTAATGTTTCAACAAACGTTGAAACAGAGTTATATGTTGAAATTATGAATGAGCAAAAAATAAAAGAAAAAATTAAATACAGACTTAACCGTTATTTTTCTGACATTAAACAGATATCTGAATTTAATTTCATAGATACTGAAGAAGGAATAGATTTTTCAGTGAGGGTTAAGAATAATGTCAAGAAAAAACTTGCTCTGGTTTTTAAGATAAAATCAAAGGGGCAGCCCAGGTATGTAAGAGAAGCAGTTTACAGTTTGAGAAGTAAACTTAATCAACTTAATACTGATAAGCAGTATTATGGGGTTATCTGCGCTCCGTATCTTTCTGAAGACTCGGTGCGAATCTGCAGGGGTGAGAATTTCGGTTATATGGATTTGGCTGGAAACTGCTTTATAAATTTCGAAGGGATTTATATTAGCGTAGAGGGAAAACCCAACCCCTACCCAAACAAAAGACGATTAAAATCAATACTTTCAACAAAATCCACCAGGGCTTTAAGGGTATTACTTAATTCCGAAAAAGAAGCATGGTTTGTTAAGGACCTGGCCCGGGAAGCTGATATAAGCATGGGGCTGGCATCTAATATAAAAAAAAGGCTTATGGAGTATGAATATATTGAAGAAAGAAAAACGGAAACAGGTCCCGAATTTTATTTAAAGAAGCCGAGGGAATTATTAGAATACTGGGCGGATAGTTATAGTTATAAAAAAAATGATATGGTAAACTATTACACACTTGAAGATATCAGAAAATTTGAAACCGAATTCCGCAATTATTGTAATAAAAATAATATTTTATATGCCTTCACGCTCACGTCTGGATCTGCAAGGGTAGCTCCTACTTTAAGGTATAACAGGGGATTTGCGTACCTAGAAAAAGGATTAGAAGATATTGAAAATAGCTTAAACATAAAAAAAGTGGAAACGGGTTCTAATTTTTCTCTTTTAATTCCTTATGACGGGGGGATCTTTAACGGACTTCAGAATATAAACGGGCAGAACGTGGTTTCGAATATTCAGTTATATCTGGACTTAATAAATTATAAAGGCAGGGGAGAAGAAGCGGCACATATAATATACGAGAGGTTTATTGAAAAAAATTGGTTAAAAAGTCAGATTATCCAAGGGAAGAAGTAGAATTCTGCTTATCCGTTCTTGTTGAAATAATGACTGCGCTGAGAAGTTTCAAAGAAAACATGGTTATTATAGGTGGCTGGGTGCCATATTTTATGCTCAGAGAGCATTCCCACCGGCATATCGGGAGCTTGGATATAGATATAGCTTTTGATTTTAAACATATTTCTACAGGATCCTATAAAACAATTCTTCAGTTGCTTAAGGACAGAGATTACCGGCAAAGTGATAAACAACCTTTTATATTCCATCGTCACATTGAAGGAAAAACAGTTGAAGTAAACTTACTGGCAGGTGAATACGGCGGCACGGGAAAATCAAGAAGAACACAGAAATTCCAGGACATAAATGCCCGTAAAGCAAGAGGCTGTGACCTTGTATTTGATGAACCGGTGGAATGTGAACTTAAAAAAGAGATGCCCGGTGGTGGGGTAAATAAAGTCAAGTTTAAAATTCCGGGCGCAGTGCCATTTGTAACGACCAAAGGAATGACCCTCTGGGATAGATACAAAGAAAAAGACGCCTATGATATCTGGTTTTTGTTGAAGAATTACCCCGGCGGTATCAGTAAATTGGGATATTTATTTAAATCGCATTTAAGTAATAAACTGGTAAAAGAGGGCCTTGAGAAAGTACGGAGTAAGTTTGTTGCTGTAGATTCGCCAGGACCGGTTTGGGTTGCCAACTTTTTAGAAGCGGAGGATTTAGAGGAGCAACAAAGAGTTCAGCGGGATGCTTACGAACGGATAAAAGCGTTTCTTGATATATTGGAGATAGAGGAATACCGGAAATAATTAAGTCAGGTAATATCCAAAATCGTTCTGCAGATTGACTGCAAAGAGTGCGCCAATTGCTACAGGGAGGTAAGCCCGGGTATGATTTATAATTGAAAGAAATAACCGGATGTGATAATCATTTCAATTTTCAAGGTGAAACTGAAGAGAGTAACGGAAATAAACAACCGGAAATGCCATGAGGAGCCCTTCGGTCAGGGCTGTAAGTCTCTTGGGGAGGGCCCGACCGGCTTTCCCGATAAATTACCATGACAATTGAAACGGGCGCAAGGGTGAGCTTTAATTTTATTGATCAACTCCCGGAGAGGTTTTCGGAAGTTGATTTCCCCATTGAACTGGCACTTCCCTGGCTATATCGTAAGTATTGGCTGTCGGTAGAGGGAAGAATAAGTGAAATTATTGATTTCTTTGTTCATTCACAGGTAAGGGTACTTACCCTCCACGCCACCCAGGGCAGGATTACCGAAGAGGATTTTCTCAGCTGGGGATCGCTTACGGTCGAAATTGCACGAGCACTTGGGGTAAAAAATATTACGGTTCACCCAAACAAGTTAAACCGGAAAAAGAAAGAGAAAAGCCAGGAAAAGGTAGAAGATTTTATCCGCAGAATGGAAGGTGGCGAAATGTTTTCCATTGAGACTTTTACCTCAAAAAAAAGAGTCTTTACTCCCGAAGAGGTTATAAACTGGTCTCTTCCCATGACCCTGGATACTTCTCATATACACAGCGACAGAAGAGTTTTTGATATAATAGATAACTACAGCTCAAAGATAAGAGCGGTGCACCTTTCGGGAAGAGACGGGGGACATCAGCATCTCCCCGTTGACGGTTTCTGCTTGGAGGTTGTTGAGAGCCTGGCGAACCGAAACTGGAGCGGTCCGGTGATACTGGAATACCTGCCCCAATACCATGACCGCCTGGCGAAGGACGTTAAAAAAGTAGAAGAGCATGTTAAAAACTTAAAAGGAGGCTCCTAAGATGTGCGAAACAGCTAAGGAATTAATCCTGCTTTTACTCTACCTTACCTTATGAAAGAAAAAATATCCGCTGGTTCCGTACGCAGAAGCTGGAAAACCCACCGTTTTGAAGTTCTTGACGAGCTACAGGAATAAGGGTATATTAGTAAAATAAGGGGAAATCAGTCTTTTTTAGCAAGGAGGGAGAAAAATTGGCCGGTAAACTCAAAGGAAAATATATCCCAAAATAATCTGACCGCAAAGAGGGTATGAATTTCATAAAATCCGGCACCCGGAAAAAACGAGACCAAAATTCGAAAGAGGCCAATAGATTGTTGGAAAAATATTTCCGGCGGCCGCACAGGTAAACGGGAATCATTTTTAGTTCCCGTTGTCCGGAAGTGTTGTTGAAAATAAAAAAAGAGAGAGTCCGATGAACAGAAAAGATAACAAAGATAAGTTTTTCCTTTTCCCGGCATGGTAAAAAAGGGTGTAACCGAGGAAGAGCTGGCCGGGTATGAGCCCGGTCAGGCCTGGCTCCTGTTCCGGGTGGATATTATGATTGGCGAGGAACATGCGGATGTCGGTTTTCTTGTTGATATTGGAAGCAGTTTTCTTTTCGGGGTTTTTACCACATCCGAGGTAATACCGGATCCAGGAGAGGTGAAAAACCTTATGCGGGAAGGGTTTGATACGACAGGGCGCTGGCCACGGTTTCTATATTGCTACAGCAACGACCCCGCCCTTAAGTTGTTTGAGAGAATCGCCCGGGAAAAGAAAATTCAACTCTGCTCCGGCCCGGCCTCGGCTTTCTTTGACATAACCGATCCTATCATAGACGTATTTAATAAAGGCTCGTCGGCTTTTAGGGACACCCCGGGAGAAGATTTTGAAAATATCAGCGCCGTAGAGGTGAGAGAGGCGCGCTTGATGATTCCCGATGCCTATGACCCCTGCTCCTGCGCTTCGGGTAAAAAGTTTAAGTTCTGCTGCAAACCTGCTTACAAGGAGATAACCGAAGCAATGTACCTGGCGGAGGCCGGCCGGGTTAATGAGGCTGTAAAGCAGATGGATAAGGCAAAGGAAAGAATAGGGCTGACCCCGGAGATACTTTGCAGGTATGCGATTGTTTATTCCTTCTCGGACAGGGAGAAATGCTGTAAATACAGGGACAGGTGTCTGGAGATGAACCCCCGCCATCCCCGGGCCAACTACATAATGGGGATAGACCTCAAAGAAAAGGGGGATTACGAGGGGGCGCTGGAGGCTTACCTGAGGGCCGCGGGAAATTACCCGCCCGGGGATAAATTTCATCTCAACGAAGTCTGGAACAACATAGGAACCGTCTATTACGAGACGGGGGATTTTCACAATGCCAGAGAGGCCTGGGAGAAGGCCCTTGAGTACATGCCCCATGACAGAATGGCCGGGGAAAATTTGCAGATGCTTACTGATTATGAAGAGAAAGCGGGGAGAAGCTCGTTCTCAAAGGAAATAGAGGAATTAATGAAAGATAAGGATTTCGATTCCATAGAGGAGATGAATCAGTTTCTGGGTGAATATACAATGAGAAAAAATAATACTCCCAGGGAAGAATTCGGAGGTCTGTCTCCGGTTGATATGGCAGCCCTGCTGGGTGAGACTGTTTATTCGGAAAAATCTCCGGTAATTTTGTCTGGTGATATTAAAGAGAAACTTCTTGAAAGCTCGCTCTTTTACCGCGACGGGAAAAAGTTTCTTAAACTGTTCAATGAACGGGATCCGGTTAAAATGACGACAGCCAAAAATCTCAACAGAAAATTTGTCAGTAAAGCAATAGAAATCTGTGATTACAAAAAGGAGCGGGAGACCTGGTTCTATAAAAAAACCATCAATGAACAGGACTTTTGGTGGCTTCATATAATTCGGGTCGTTTTTGAAGTAGGGGGCCTGATTAAAAAAAGGAAGGGATTTTTTCGGATAACGGTTAAGGGCAGGGAGCTTTTAAATAAACCGCCGGGGGAGTTTTACCGGGTTCTCTTTAAAACATTTTTCTACAAGTTTAACCTGGATTACCTGATTCATTACGGACCGGAGTTGCCGGATATTCAGAACACGGTGAATTTTTCCCTGTTTATGGCAAGAGACCATTGCCGGAAATGGACGGTTGTGAAGGATTTTACGGAAACCGTAATATTTAATGGGCTGCGTCTGGATGAGAAATTGGATACAGGCACAGAGATTTTCAGCAACCGGGAAAATCTTATGAGGGGTTATCATGAAAGGTTCATCATGCCGGCGGTGAACTTCGGTCTTTTTGATGTGAAAAAGGGGTCTGGAAGGATTGACTTTTTTGGGATGAATTTCCTTATTAAAACTTCGCCCTTATTGAAGAAGTTTATAAATTTTAAGTTTTGATGCGCAACGGAGAGTAATATTGCCAGTTGATAACGAAAAATTAGTGAGGGATATGGAATATGCCCTGAACCCCGGCAGTTTTATAAACTATTCCCGGTCGTGGGATTTTGTAAGCGAACTCCATAAAATAAGAAAACGGCTGGACAGTATGGCGGAAAAAGGAAATGCAAAAGAGGTGGTCAAACTCTTTGAAATATTCCTTGCCGGCAGCTATGAAAAAGCAAACGAGATAGACGATTCGGGTGGTAATTTCGGGGTCTTTTTACGGGATTTGTTCTGTTCCTGGGTTAAGGCCCGGCAGCTTGCCGGAATGAGTCCCGAAGAAACCGTAAAACAGGTTTTTTCCTGGTTTAAGAATGATACCTACGGTTTCTGCTTTGAAATTGAAGGAGAACTGGCGGGAGTTTTTGGAAAAAAAGAATTCAGACTTTTTGAAAGGGAGTACCTTAAGAGACTTGAAGAAGCTCTCGAAAAAGAAAGCGGGGGAAAAGAACACTCGTGGGATGTGAAAATAAACACAGAGATTTTGAAGCAAATCTACAAAACAAGGGAAAAAGTTGCCAGCTATTTGAATATATGCGAAAAGGTTTATTTTACTCCTGCTGATTGTCAGGCCTTGGCGGAGATTTACAAAAGCCGGAAAAAATATGTCCGGGCTCTTGAGTTTACCGATAAGGGAATAGTCCTGCAAAAACGGGATAAACGGTCCGGCTCCTCCGCCTGCGCACTTACACAGTTAAAACGTAGGTTGCTATCCCTGACAGGAAAAAAAGAAGAGGCACTCGGAGAGGCCTGGAAGGAGTTTGAAAAATATCCAGCGGAATATAATTATAAAGAATTGATGGAATATGTTCCGGAAAACAAAAGAGATGCCTGGCACAAAAAAGCAATAGCAAAGGCCAAAGTAGCAAAACTGAGTACTACTGTTCGTCTTTTAATATATCTCAAGGAAGCCGATATCCTTGCTGATAAGATACTTGATGAAGAAGAGCAAGAGTTGGAAAGAATTGGCTATTACCGCTTAAAGGCTCCCCTGAAAATTCTTGCCAAAACCCACCCCCGGGCAGCGGCGAAAATATACAAAGTTCTTGCAATGGAGATAGTCAAGGCAGGCAGAAGTCAGCACTACAAATACGCATTATCGCATCTGGCCAGGGCGCGGGAAATATACGGTCCCCGTAGTGATGAATGGAAATCAGTTGAAAAATATATTGACCGAGAGCATAGCAGGAAGAGAAGTTTTTATCCCGAGTTCAGGAAAATAGCTTCGGGAGAACCTCTTCCGAAGCAAAAGTCATTTGAGCAAAAGGCCAGGGAAAAGTGGTGGGGTCAGGTCTCCGGACCCGGTGATTGAAGTGCCAAATAATAAAGAAAAAATAACGAGGTAAATGAACGGGAATCCAAATGTATTTTAATAAGGAAAATTAAAAGGATAAATCGATTGAAAAGAAAATTTTCAAATTGTGGAATTTACAATCTCTCAGGAATTAAATAAGATGGGAATAGGAGGTTGATTTTATGTCTAAGAGATACTCAACTCGGTTAAATTTTTGATTCAGCTAAGGGTCAACATAATATGATTACAATTATCTCGAAAGAATTAATAAATTGTGCTTACTAAAATAAAAAAGGTTAAAAATTTTGGAATTTTCAGTAACTTTTGTTGGATTAATGAAATCCCGGAACTTAAAAAACATAATATAATTTATGGTTGGAATAGGAATGTTAAGACAACACTTTCCCGAATATTCTCAGCTTGTGAAAACAAATCAGTATCAATTAAAGAATATCCTAAAAATGGCGAGTTTGAAGCAATTAAGAGTCAAAAAAAGGAACTCGATGAAAAGGTCCTAAGAAAAATCCCGCTACAGGGAGGGTTATAATTTGAAATGTCACTCAGCAAGGGGTTGAGTTTTTCAATTACCGGGCTGGATGCTATGGCAGTTACGGTTGAGGTGGATATAAGAAGGGGTCTTCCTTCTTACAAGTCGGTCGGGCTTGGAGATAAGGCGGTTTCTGAAGGAAAAAACCGCATAGCTGCCGCGATAAAGAATTCCGGTTTTGAATTTCCCGCAAAAAAGATAACAGTGAACCTTGCCCCGGCTTACATAAAAAAAGAGGGGTCGTCTTTTGATTTTCCAATTGCTCTCGGAGTTCTAAAGTGCCTGAACAACATTAAGGAAGACGCCTTTGAAAACACTGCCTGTATAGGCGAACTCTCTCTTGACGGGTCACTTAGAAAAGTATGCGGAGCCCTCCCCATAGCTTTTAAAATGAAGAGCATGGGTGTAAAAAAACTTCTTCTTCCGGAGGAAAATGCCCGTGAGGCGGCCGTAGTCAACGAGGTGGAGGCGATTCCCGTAAAAGATTTAAGGCAGGCGGTTTCTTATTTAAACGGTGAGGAAAATATTTATCCCGGGAAACTTGATCTTGAAAAAGAGTATATGGATTCTTCGGAATATGATGTTGATTTCAGTGAGATTAAGGGACAGTATTTTGCAAAGAGGGCCATGGAGATTGCCGCAGCCGGAGGACATAATTTACTTATGACAGGCCCTCCGGGCGCCGGAAAAACAATGCTTGCCAGAAGGTTGGTAACAATACTACCCCCGATGACGGTGGCTGAATCTATAGAAGTAAGCTTGATACAATCAGTTATAGGGGAATTGCCCCATGCGGGTCATGCTGGATTTATCAGACCATTCAGGTCCCCTCACCATACGGCTTCGGATGCCGCTATGGTTGGCGGGGGCGCGGTTCCAAGGCCGGGTGAGGTTACGCTGGCTCACAGGGGAGTTTTGTTTCTGGATGAGTTTCCGGAATTCAAGCGAAAGGTTATTGAGGTTATAAGACAGCCTCTGGAGGAAAGAAAGATTACTGTATCCAGGGCTCACGAGTCTGTAACTTATCCTGCTGCGTTTATGCTTGTGGCGGCTATGAATCCCTGTCCCTGCGGTTTTGACGGTTCATCGAAAAACGAATGCAGCTGCACTCCCCGTCAGGTGGTTAAATATCGTTCAAAAATATCCGGCCCGATTATGGACAGGATAGATATGCATGTTGAAGTTCCCCAGGTAAAAAGGAAGCATATCAGGAATCTCGAGGGAGGAGAAAGCTCAAAGAAAATACGCAGTCGGGTCACAAAAGCCCGTCTCAGGCAGAATAAAAGATACAGGGGATTAAAAAGTGTTTTCAGCAATGCTGATTTAAGGGACAGCCAGATTGAGAAATATTGCAGGGTTGATAATGAAGCATATAAGCTTGCCCTTGCCGCTGTCGATAACTACGGACTTTCACTGAGGGCTTTTAATAAAGTTATGAAAGTTGCCATGACCGCAGCGGATATAGAAAGTTCCGATTTTATAAAGCACGAACATGTGGCAGAGGCGCTTCAGTACAGAAATTATGATTAAAGGAAAAATTGAAGCGAAAAAAATAATTTATATTTTTTGGACGCTTATTTTATTTACAGTTTACGGATTAATGAACCCCATTCCCTTTAAAACATTTTTTTTCCCGCTGTTTTTATGGTTTTTAATTTTTCTTTCTGCAACAGGCCTCGGCAGGGTTCTTCTGGGTATTTTAAATATAAAGCCCGAGCCAATTCTTGAAGACATTTCTGTTTCAGCTGCTCTTGGTCTGGGAATATATTATCTTTTAACCTTAATAATTGCCGCTCTCGGGTTGCTTGGCTGCGTGGCAGTCTTTTTAATTATAATCGCAGCTTGCCTTATCAGTTATAAAGAGATATATGAGTTGACAGTTAAAGCTTATGAAAAGTGTACCAGCTTTTTTTGCGGCGGTTTATCCCTTACGGAAATTTCTTTATTAATGGTTATTTTTACAGCTCTGGCTTTGGCTTTTATTAACTCTTTTTCTCTGCCTATCCATGACTACCCGCTTTCAGCATCGCTTTCAACGGCAAGAAGATATCTGCTGGAAGGGGGGCTGGTAAACATCAGTTTTAATTATATTTCGGATTTGCCACAGGGAATGACAATGCTCTACGCAATGGCCCGGGCTTTGGGGGGCTCTTCATTACCCGGACTTATGACATTCTCTTTCTTTTTTCTTATGTTGATAAGTGTATATGCGGTTTCAAGAAAAATATCAAACCGGACAGCAGCCCTATTTGCTTTCGGAGCCGCAGCCACTACTCCCGTGTTGTACAGGTTTCTCATGATTGATCACCTATTTGTTGCTTCAGCATTTTATTCTTTTATGGCTTTCTATTGCTTTCAGAGATGGGGCAGGGGTTTTGATCTTAGGTGGCTGGTTATATCCGGCTTATTTTGCGGATTTTCTCTTTCTTTCGGGCTTTTTACTCTCTTTACTCCATTTATTCTGCTCTTAATGATTTATGTTACATTTGTTCGTGGAAAAAAAAGTATTGACTTTCATGAGCATATAGATACCCTTTCAGCCTTTCTTATACCTTTTGTCCTGGTTCTTTTACCTGTAATATTGAAAAACTTTTTTCATACGGGATATTTTCTTTTTCCTTTTGTAACCGGTCATTCTCCTCATACCCTGCAGTTAGGGTTGGAAACCGCAAAAAGCGCATGGGGGTATATGTTTCCTCTGTGGCATATCCCTTTTGAAGATAAGATATCAATCTATAATTTTTTTATGCTCGGGCCGCTTTATTTTCTCATAATTCCGTGTTTTGTATTTTTCAAAAGGTATGAAAGGCCCGTTAAAGAAGTGGTGTTTTACATAGTTCTCTACCTGGGAATATATACCGTTGCCGGCAGAAAGACGCCTTTTCTGTTCTCGCTGATTCCTTTCGGCGCTGTTTTTTCTGTGAGTTTGATGAAATCCTTTTCACAAGGTAAAAAATATTTCCCTGTGTTTCTTTACACTTCCCTGGGTGTGGTACTACTAGTTAATATTCATATGATACTGCCGGATGCTCTGGATTCGGAAAGGATAAACTATGTTTTTGGATATGAAGAGAAAAATGAATATTTAAACAGAATTGAAGGAATGGAGGTTTTCAGTTTTATAAATAATGAAATCCCTGTTGAAAGCAGGGTTTTCGTTGTTGGTGAAAACAGGACTTATTATATAGATAGAAAAACACTTTCACCCGGGCTTTTGACTAAGGAACCTGTAGAGTATTACATTAGAAGGTTCGCCAGCCCCCGGGGGGTCATTAATAAATTGAAAAATGAGGGGTTTTCATATATGCTTATTAATAGAAGATCGGCGGAAGAATACGTCGGTTTTCGCTCGGAGAGTATTCTGAGGGTTTTTGAGGGAATACTGGAGAAATGTGATGAAATTTACAGAAACGGAGGTTATTCAGTTTATGAACTCTGATCCGGGAAGAAACTGGAATAAAAAAATGGCAGAAAACAGATTTCCCATACCAACAGTTGATATAATCATTAAAATCAGAGACAGTATAGTTCTTATAGAAAGAAAGAACCCTCCTTTCGGATGGGCTATTCCGGGAGGTTTCGTAGAAAAAGGTGAATCACTTGAGGAAGCCGCCTGCAGAGAAGCAAAAGAGGAAACCGGACTGGAGCTGGAAGACCTTGCGCAATTTCATACGTACTCAGCACCGGGCAGGGATCCCAGATTCCATACAATATCAACTGTTTATACGGCTAAGGCAAACGGTGTGCCCAGGGGCGCTTCAGACGCCAGTAAAGCCTCGCTTTTTAAATTAAATAATCTTCCAGAAAGAATAGCATTCGATCATCGCAGTATTCTTGAAGATTACATGAAAAACAGGTATTAAAAAAAATGCGCCGGTATTGGGGGGTAATACCGGCGCTATCAATCTGGTCTTATATTTTATAAAAAAATGTTTTAATTTCAAGAGGGTTGTCAAAACCAGAAAAATATTAATTCAAAAACAGAGAATGAAAAAAATTAAAAAAAGTTATTTTAAAAAGAAAAAAGTAAAGATTCCCTATACGGTTGTAAGAAGCAATAAAGCGAAAGCTTCACGGATAGATATTACTATAAGGGAAATGCGTGTAACTGTATCAAAAAACAGCAGAATAAAACCTTTTGAATTTATCGCACAGAAAGAGGATTGGATAATAAAAAAGTGGAAAGAATTTGAAAAATTAAGAGATAAAATTCCAAAAAGAAAATTTACACCCGGCAGCAAGTGGCCTTATAAAGGAAAGAAAAAAACACTTGCAGTAAGAAACGTGCCGGATAGTTTTTTAGAAAAAGATAAAATTATCCTGTCCGGAAAAAAGGTAAAAAAGAATGGCGTAAAATTGGAGCTGGAGAGATTTTATAAAAAAGAAGCTAGAAAATATTTTACGGAATTGGTGGATAAATGGTCTGATAAATACGGCGTTGAGTACAGGAAAATATATATAAAGAATCAGAAAACCCGGTGGGGCAGTTGTTCAAATAAAGGAAATATAAATTTAAACTGGCGTTTGATAATGACCAGGCCTGATATAAGCGAATACGTGGTAGCCCATGAAGTAACGCATTTAATTGAAAAAAGTCATAGCCCCGGTTATTGGGGTATATTATCAAAACATTGTGATAATATAAAAGAAAAGAAACGCTGGTTGAAAGATAACAGCCCCAGTCTGATTTTCACCGAAAAGGATTTGTGATAAATATTGAAACAGGAGGGTTAAAAAGTGAATAAATTCGGTATTCGGCAGTCTAAGGTAGAAAGGCTTCGCCGCAGGATGAAGAAGTATGGGGTAGAAGAGAAGGACCTGAAGGAGAAATTTGTAGCCTCTTCCAAAAAGGGGGGGACGAAATCGGATAAGTCCTCAAGCGGGGTATATATTAAACATCTGCCCAGTGGTACGGAAGTTAAGTCATCTTCAAATCGTTCTCAGGGGGTAAACAGATTTCTGGCTCGCCGCACTTTGGTTGATAAGATAGAAGAAAAGGTGAAAGGAAAAAAATCCTCCAGGCAGAGAAAAATAGAGAAAATACGGAAGCGCAAAAGGAAAAGAGCTCAACGGGCTAGGAGAAAAAGAGAAAATGAAAATAAAAACTAATTATTTTATTGTTCCGCTTGTTACTATAGCGGTGGCGGTTTTGGGCAGTTACTTTACCTCACTTGGCTTAAACGGGTGGTATGAGCGGCTTTCTAAGCCTGAATGGACTCCCGGTGGGGGATTTATAGGGGCGATGTGGACTTTTTTATATATACTGGTGACCGTTGTGGTTCTCTTGTTTGTTAATCAATACAGAGAAAATAAAAATTACAGGATAGTGGTTTCCCTGTTTATTGTAAATGCATTTCTTAACGCAAGCTGGTCACTTGTTTTTTTCGGATTGAAATTAACAGGAGCGGCATTTTTTTGGATAATTTTTCTTAACCTGACTATAGCTGCCCTCATCTTTTTTATATGGCCTGTGTCAAAGCTGCTGGCGGCTGCTTTGGCACCTTATTTTATTTGGGTAAGCGTGGCCGGAAGCTTGAATTATTTTATATGGATTATGAATTGAGCTTTATGATAGAAAAAACAATGCCTGCTGAAAGCATATTAAGTGGATTAAATGCAACGGGGCATATCTTGAAAAGAAAAAATGATTTAGTTATAATCAGTCAATGTCTGATAAAATAAAAGCAGCTTTGTTGAATCCTCAGGGGCATGTAAAGTGGAAGAACCCTCCTATTGCAAGCCATCCGGATACCGGGGGACAGATTGTCTATATATTGGAGCTTTCCAAGGAGCTTGCCAGATTGGGATGCAAGGTCGATATTTTAACGAGATATTTTGATGATTCTAAGTGGCCGGGGTATAACCGCAGGATAGAGAAATACGAAAATGATGAAGATTTAAGAATTGTCAGAATTAAGTTCGGGGATGAAGGAAGGTTTATAAATAAAGAAGATTTATGGCCTTTGATGCTCGAATATACTAAGGGAGTTGAGGAATTTTACGAAGATGAAGGATACTCACCTGATGTATTTACATCTCATTATGCGGATGGCGGACTGGCGGCTGCGATACTAAAAAAATCCATGAATAGAAACTTTACACATACCGGTCATTCCCTGGGGGGAAAGAAGATGGATAATTTAAAGATGTCTAAATCGAATTTTAGTGAGATTAATTCCGAATTTAACTTTCATCTTAGAATTGCCGCTGAAAGGGTTTCTTTCAGAAACGCCCGCGCAATAGTTGTCTCTACGCAGGAGGAAATCGATAAACAGTACGGACACAGGGTCTATTCGGGCGCTGTCCGGAATGGGGAAAAGTTTGAAAAGATTCCTCCTGGCATAGACCGCAAGCAGTTTTTCTCATTCAGAGAGAAAGAGGATAATACTGAGCATTACGACAAGGCTGTTGATAAGTTGAAGGGAGAGCTGAAAAAAAGCATAAGTAAGGAGAGGCTTGATTACCCCTGTATCTTTTCGGCTGCCAGGTTTGATGCTAAGAAAAACCCTGCAGGTCTTCTTAAATCTTATGCATCCAGCCCGCTCTTGAGAGAGAAATTCAATATATTAATTGTGGCGGGAAATGTGGAAGATCCTCTTGATTCCGATAACCGAAATAAATTTGATGAAAATGAAAAGATGATAATTGATGAACTTGTAAGTGAAATTAATCATAAAAACCTTCAGGGAAATGTAGCTTTTTCTCCCGGGTTTGATTTTTTAAAAGAAATGCCTTATGTTTACCGTTATGCCGCCCGGAACGGGTGGGTTTTTGTGAATCCGGCGCTTCATGAGCCCTTTGGCCTTACAATTGTTGAAGCAATGGGTTCCGGGCTGCCGGTTGTCGCCACTAAACACGGGGGGCCTTCGGAAATACTCAGCGATGGCAAATACGGGATTCTTGCTGATTCAAGGGATGAAAATGAATTAAGGAAGTCAATGGAGAAGCTTACTGATGAAAGCTTGTGGGAAGAATTTTCAAAAAAGGGTGAACAGAGAGTAAGGGAGAGGTTTACATGGAAAAGCGCTGCCTCCAGTTATATAAAGCTTTTCCGCAGAGTAAAAAATGGAGGCTTCAGTCAGGACGGGGACTTGCAGATTCCCGGTTATTTTCTGAAGCCGTCTAAAGAGAAGGATGCCCTTCTTAAAACTGAATTGAAAAAATTGTATTTAAAATAACTAAAGGAAAGGAGTAAAAATATGCTTGGAGACAAAATTGTTGTAAAACCGCATCACACAAAAGCGGCAGAAGGGGTTTATGAGAGAATAAAGAATAAAATTGTGGGGTCTGAAGCTAGGAAAGCCATTACTGTAGCCGGGGAATCCGGCAGCGGAAAGTCTGAAATCGCATCAGAAATAGCCAGGCTCTTTAAAGAGCGGCACGGGATAGAAAGCGTTATGCTTCATCAGGATGATTATTTTGTCAGGCCTCCGAAAACAAATGACAGGGCGCGCAGAGAAGATATAAATAAAGTCGGGATGCAGGAGGTTAAAATGGAACTGCTGAACGAACATATAAAAGAAGTCAAGGATGGGAAAACGGAAAAATTGGTCAAACCTCTTATAGATTATGACAACGATGCTCTTTTAGAAGAAACTGCGGAGGTGTCTTCGGCTAAAATAGTTGTTGCGGAGGGAACATACACAACAGCCCTGGATAGCGCTGACATACACGTCTTTATTGACAGAACCTGGGAGGATACAGTTGAACATAGAAAAGAGAGAGGGAGGGACGAGCTGGATGAATATACTGAGAAAATACTTCGGATAGAGCATAAGATTATATCTTCACACAGAAAAAAAGCTGATGTTATCATTACAAAAAACTACGGTGTGGAAAATAGTTGACAAATACACAGGGCCTGTATTACTTTTATATAACCGGTATAAAGGAGAGTTTTAATGAAAAAACATTATAAAGTTTTATTTTCGGCCGCCGTAATAACAGTAATGTGGCTTTGCAATGTGAAGGGAAGCTATGATTTCCCGGACGGTATTGTAGTGCAGGATGGTCTGGAGGATATTCCTGTTCCGGAAGGAAAGGAAGTAATACTGGATGTTTATACTGTTCAAAAATGTGACTGGCTGATAAAGATAGCGGAGAGGAAGTATGACAATAAGTACCTGTGGCGGCTGATATACCGCTTTAATGACTTTATCAATGATCCCCACTGGATTTTTCCCGGTGATGAACTGATTATTCCCAGGGTTGTAGATAAAATTCCTGAACCCAGAATAACTAAGAAAGTGGAAGAGAATGAGGTAAATTCGGATGTTGCAGAAAATACAAATTATGATGAGCGTAAGTATTTTCTGGCTTCGGAAGACTTCAGCTTTGACGCCACGGTTTCAGAGTTTAAACAGGAAAAACGTTTACAGGCTTATTCAGATTACTTTTTTATTGATTTAGGTTCGCACGACGGAATAGAAAAAAGACAGGAATTCAATATTTACAGGCGGACAAGGCAGGCGATACATCCTAAAACGGGTGATGAGATGGGGTTTATATACAGGAAAATCGGAGAAGCAAAGGTTACGGGAGATATACAGACGAGAAACTCAACTGCGAGAATAACCGCCTCTTCAATCCCGATTGAAGAGGGGGATTTGATGCTTTTCCGGGATTAAAAAATATATTCTGCTCAATAGATATTACTACATACCGGACAAATATAAGCTGATTTGACAAAATAATAAATATTAAATTAACTATAACTAATTATGAAGGGAAAAATCGATCTCTTAAAATTACTTTCTGTAAAAGGTGTAGGTCGAGTTACGGTCAAAAAGATAGTTGATAAAGCGGGCGGCCCAGAGAATATCGGGAAGCTGGATCGAGGAGATTTAATCGCCGCCGGTGTTACGCGTGAAAAAGCCTCCAAAATATTAAATAAAGTCAGGAGTCCTTTTCCCGAAGGTGAAAAAGAGCTGCTTAAAGCAGCCGGAAAAAAATACAGAATATGTGTTTACGGCTCGCGGGAATACCCTGAGCTTTTAAAAGAAATATATGATCCACCTTCGTATTTATACTGTGACGGAAATCTTTTAAAAGAGGATTTTAATGCCGTAGCGGTGGTGGGGACAAGAAGGCCCTCGCAGTATGGCCTGTCTGCAGCAAGGAAGATTGCCAGGGGGCTTGCGAGAAATGGGATAACTGTGATTTCAGGCGGGGCGTTGGGAATTGACGCTCAGGCCCACAGGGGGGCTCTTGAAGCCGGAGGAAGAACAGTTGCTGTTCTTGGAAGCGGGCTTGATAAGAGGCATCCGAGAACAAATATAAACCTGATGCGCAGGATATCTAAAAATGGAGCGGTTGTGAGCGAATTTTCACCTGATACTGAGCCTCTTCCGAAAAATTTCCCATTGAGAAACAGGGTGGTAAGCGGGATGGCTCTTGCAACGGTAGTGGTGCAGGCGCCTTCCAGAAGCGGCGCTCTTATTACAGCGGACATAGCCCTTGAACAGGGAAGGCAGGTTTTTGCCGTGCCGGGTTCTATATTTACAGAAAAAAACACAGGGTGTTTGAATCTTTTGAAGGAAGGGGCGGCGCCTGTTTCCGGCGCTGAAGACATAATAGAAGAAATATACCCGGTTTTAAAGATGGATTTTTTAAAGAGGGATGAGAAAAATAAGGATAAGGTTTCTTGTAACGGGCATAAAATATTAAAATCCCTATCCGCAGGGCCACTGCAGATAGACAGAATAGGGGCCGAAACGGGGATTAATATGGCTTCTCTTGCAAGTGAGTTGACGGAATTAGAACTTAGGGGATTGGTTATGCAATCTGCCGGAAAGACGTATATAAAAAATGACTAATGAAATAATAATAGTAGAGTCGCCGACAAAGGCTAGAATAATAAAGAAGTTTTTTGCTGGAAATTATCAAGTTGTTTCATCAATGGGACATGTAAGAGATTTACCTGTTCACAGGTTCGGGGTTGATGTTGAAAATAATTTTACCCCCCAATATGAAATAATAAAGAACAAGAGAAAAGTAATAAAAAAGATAAAAAAAGAGATATCGGAAGAGTCCAAGGTATATTTGGCCATGGATGAAGATCGTGAGGGTGAGGCGATAGGGTGGCACCTGCTAAAGGCTCTGAAAATCCGTGAAAACGATAAAAGGGTTGACAGAATAGTTTTTCATGAAATAACTAAAGAGGCTATAAATGAGGCTCTGGAACACCCGAGAAAGTTAAACAGCAACCTTGTGAATGCTCAGCAGGCAAGAAGGGTCCTGGACAGGGTAGTGGGGTACAGGCTTTCACCGCTTCTTTCCAAAAAAATAAGGAGAGGGTTATCAGCCGGCAGAGTACAGTCTGTGGCTTTAAAGATAATTGTAGAGAGGGAAAAAGAGAGAAAATCATTTAAGCCGCGAAAGTACTTTACGGTTGAGGGAAAAGCCGATGTAAAGGGGGAAGAGGCGGATGTAAAGCTCTATGGGAAGTCGGGAAAGAAGCTGAAGAAGTTTGATCTGGATACTGAAGATAAGGCGCAGGAAATTGTAAAGAACTGCCGGGGCAGGGAGCTTTCCGTAGCGGAAGTTGAATCAAAAGACACTAAGAAGAGGCCACCGGCTCCTTTTATAACTTCGACTTTGCAGCAGCAGGCGTATAACAGTCTCGGTTTTTCTCCGGGGCAGACAATGAGAATAGCTCAGCAGCTGTATGAGGGGATAGAACTGTCCGACGGATCCTCTGCGGGTCTTATTACATATATGAGAACGGATTCCGTCAAGATTGCAAAATCAGCTGTGAAACAGGCGAGAGACTTTATCAAGTCCCGGTCCGGCAAAGATTACCTCCCCTCAAAGCCCAACTACTATAAATCTAAGAAGTCGGCTCAGGAAGCTCATGAGTGTATAAGACCGACATCTGTGATTAGAACACCGGAAAAGGTAAGCTCAAGTTTGTCATCAAAACAGAGAAAGCTGTATGAAATTATCTGGAAAAGGTTTGTCTCCTGTCAGATGAAATCAGCCATAATAGAAAAACTTAAGGTTGAATTAAATTGCGCGGATTATGATTTCAGGATGACCGGACAGAAAATTAAGTTTGACGGATTTATGAAGATTTCCGGTGTTTTTATAAAAGAGAATATTCTGCCGGACGTTGAAAAGGGGCAAAAATTCAAATGGATAAAACTTGACAGCACGGAGCATGAAACTAAACCTCCGGCCAGGTTTACTCCGGCGACGCTGGTTAATGAGCTTGAGAAGAACGGAATTGGAAGGCCCTCTACATATGCTACAATCATAAGCACTCTTTTTAACAGGAAATATGTAAGGTCTAAGAGCGGTTCTCTTATACCCGAGGAAATAAGCTTTATAGTTATTGAGTCGCTGGAGAAACATTTCTTTAAAATAGTCGATAAAAAATTTACGGCTCGCATGGAAGAAATGCTTGATGAAATTGCCGCAGGCAGACAGGAGTGGATTGAGATGATAAAAGATTTTTATAAAGATTTTAGCGTAGACCTTGACAAGGCAAAAGATAAGATGGAAAAAGTAAAAGAGGAAAAAACTGATGCTGAATGTCCTGAGTGCGGTTCTGAAATGGTTATAAGATGGGGCAGAAACGGAAAATTTATGGCATGTTCCGCTTTTCCAAAGTGCAGAAAAACTTATAATATAAATGAAGAGGGAAAGCCGGTCAAGGAGACAAAAAGCAGCATGAAATGTCCCAGGTGTAAATCTGATATGCTTACAAAGAGCGGCAGGTACGGTAAGTTTCTTGCCTGTTCGGCTTATCCGAAGTGTAAGACAACTTATGCCCTTGATAAAAATGGAGAGGTTGTTAAGATTCCTCTGGGATATGAAAAATGCCCTGATTGCGGAAAGGATACTGCAATTAAAAGCGGTCCAAAGGGGAAGTTTCTTGCCTGCACGGGATATCCCGGATGCAGGTTTTCAATGAATATTAAAAAAGCAGAAAAAAAATAAAATGGCATGCAGGGAGGAAATAGATTTTTTCTGCAATTATTTAAAATATGAAAAGGAGTATTCTTACAATACCGTAAGGGCTTATAAGAAAGACATTGAAGATTTTGCCGATTTTTTGGACAGGAAAGAGATAAGATTTTCAGAAGCGGACCATTTTTCGGTAAGGGAGTATCTCTCCGGATTAAAAGAGAACCTTAGCAGGTCCACAATGAACAGAAAAATATCATGCATAAGAAGTTTTTACAAACTTATGAATGAAAGGGGCAAGCTTAAGAATGACCCAACGGAGAAGGTGGAGGCAGGCAAGGTTCCCGAAAAGCACCCTGAAGTCCTGGATAAAAAGCAGGTGTTAAGGCTGCTGAATAAAAAATTTGGAAACTCTAAAATAGACATCAGGGATTCCGCTCTTCTTGAGTTTATGTATTCAACCGGCTGCCGGGTTGGTGAGGTTTCCTCCCTTAATAAGGATGATGTGAATTTTTTCAGCAGGACGGCGCGGGTAAAGGGTAAGGGAAGCTGCGAAAGGGATGTGCCTTTAGGTAATGAGTGCATAAAAAAGATGCACAGGTATTATACTGTCCGGGAAGAAACAGGTTGGGGTGGAGAGAACGCGGCTGTTTTTATTTCCGCATCCGGCGGGAGGCTTCATCCCAGAAGCATAAGGAGAATAGTAAAAAAAAGGGCGGCTCTGGCAGGTATAAACAGGGACATAACGCCTCATACTTTCAGGCACAGCTTCGCATCGCATATGCTGGAGGCAGGATGCAACTTAAGATCGGTACAGGAGATGCTGGGACATAAAAGGCTGCATACAACACAGGTTTATACTCATATTTCGAAGAATGTATTGAAGGAGGTTTACTTAAAATTTCACCCAAGAAGCAGATAACCGGCGCGGATATAGAAGTTCTTGTTGAAGAGTCAGGCTGCAATAAAGAAGAGGCCAGGATGTATCTTGAGGAAACATACGGGAACTTATCCCTTGCTCTCAAGAATATTTCTCATGACATAAGGCCCATAGGAATAATAAAATGCCGTTTCAGCGCGGTTGATGTAAATATTTACGGACTCCTTCTTTTAATATTTAACGCAAGGACCAAAAAAATGCTTCGACATGCTGCAGTATCGGGATGTACTCCCGAAATTTTTGAGGTTGATATTAACAGCAGGTGGTTTTCATTTGAGAAAAAACTTTATTCCAGCAGGTTAAAAGATGGAGCTTTAAGAGAAATAACGCAGAAGATAGAACAATCAGTCCTTTTGGAGATACAGAGGGAAAAGGCAGATAATTTTTACGCCTGCTGGAATGCGGGCGACGGTGAATCCATAAAGGTTCTTTTAAAAGATACTATTCAGGAAGTAATAACTTATGATACAGGCAGGAAGGAAGATGTATACCTTGAATTCAACTGTCAGAACCTGAACCTCCGGCAGTTCAAGTACTTAATGGATGCGGACAGGATAGACGAACTTCCTCTTCATCTTGAAGAGGAAAAGACGTACAGCTCTCTTGTCGTACTGGATACTGAGCTGGTGAGAAATGCTTCGGAGGAAATAAAGGCATCCCTGATTGAAGCCGGCGATGCGGTCTATACAAAAATTATAGATGAGAGGGATATCGGCATATACTTGTCATACCTGCTTGGGGGGCGCAAGGGAGATGAAATGATGCCTCTTTCAGCCAATGTGGAGGATGTAAAGATTTTAAATTCAAATGTTGAGATCGTTGTAAGGTTCGGTCCCGGTATAATTGGACGGGCAATTGTTGACGCCCGGAAAAAGGTGGGAATAATAAAAAACAAAGGGGTTCGCAGTTATAAATGGTTTTATTTTTTAATTGCAGCCGGAGGTATATTAATGTATTATGTGATCAAGGGGTTCTAAAATGTACGCAAGGAAGGCAGAAAAGAAAAATGAACAGCATAAAAGAAAAAATAAATATAAATAAAATATTAAGGGTAATAGCTATCTTTTTAGCCGCCGTAATTGTCTTGTCGGCATTTTCCTATTTCCTTATAAATGTATTGATGAGAAGGATAATTCAAACAAAAGAAGTTGTTCCTACTCCCAATATAGAAGGTAAGACAATGGATGAGGCTTTGACGGTTTTATCGGAATATAATCTTTCATTACGTAAAGTAGCGGAAAAGTATAATGCGGAGGTTCCGGCGGGAAGCATATTGTCCCAGTCTCCGCCTCCCGGGCTCAGCGTGAAAGAAGGAAGAACTGTTGAAGCCGTCATATCATCGGGAGGGCAGGTTGTCTATGTGCCTAAGGTTGAGGGAGAATCATTGCGCCAGGCGGAGCTTTTAGTCAGGCAGTCCGGTCTTGTGATGGGAGAGCAGACAGAGACTTACACCGCCGATACCCCACAGGGGCACATAGTATCGCAGAATCCGCCGCATGGTAATGTGGTTGAACAGGGTACATACGTGAACCTTGTGGTCAGCAGGGGCAGGGCGGAGGAAGAGGAAATAACCCAGATGGAAGACCTGGTGGGGCGTAATCTCAGGGATGCAAGTCGTGTGCTCGAAAGGGCAAATATAGAGATAGCCAAACTGCAAACTGAGGTAAATGAGGAGATCCCTGAAGGAACTATACTGTCGCAGGAGCCGGAAGAGGGAACGGTAATTGATGAAAATACGGAAGTGAAATTGAAAATAAGCAGGCATACAGCTAAAAGATTGCGACCAAGGGAAATTTCATTTTATCACGAGGTTTCTCAGATGGAAGACGAACAGGAAATAAGGATAAAGCTCAGGGATGATCTAGGGGAGAGAATTGTGTTTGAAGATGTTATGGAGGGCGGAAGTAAAATTGAAAAGAACATTATGGTCCTGGGTGAAACCAGGGTTGAAATATATGCTGACGGCGTGCTGACCCGCAGGGGAACGTTTGTGGAAGAAGAAGAGGAAGAGCCGGAAATAGAACCTGAGCCGGATGAGGGTTTCAGGTTCCGGTTCAGAGATTTTTTCAGATGAGCAGAAGGGAAATTTCCGTATCAATACTAAATATGGATTTTGCCCGGTTAGGGGAGTCGATAAAAATAGTAGAGGATGCCGGCGCGGATTCATTGCATATGGACATAATGGATGGAAACTTTGTGGAAAACATATCATTCGGCCCCGATGTGGTATCAGCGGTAAAAAGGGTGACCTCGCTGCCGGTGCATACTCACCTTATGATATTAAAACCGGAAAAGTATGTAGAAAGGTTTTTTGAGGCCGGCAGCGATACAGTTACGTTTCACGTGGAGACTATGAATAAAAAAAATCAGAAGATACTGGATTTTCCGCATACGGGTCTTTCACTGAATCCCGACATACCTCTGACCAGACTTGAACCTTATTATGAAAAAATAAACAGGGTTTTGGTAATGTCTGTTTTTGCGGGGTTCGGAGGCCAGAAGTTCATTCCGGAATCGGTTAAACGAATAAAGAATCTTTCGGATAAAAAGAAAAAAGGCGGTTTAAATTACCTTATATCGGTAGATGGGGGAGTCAACTCCGACAATGCGGGAGAATGTTTTTCCGCCGGCGCGCAGGAGATAATTGCAGGATCATATATCACCCGCTCACGGGAGCCCGGTGATAGAATAAAGAGCTTACGTTCAGCCATAGCTCTTTAACTGAAGGAAAGAGATGCCTGTTGTCAAAAATCGGCGCGCATACAGAGATTATGAAGTAATAGATGAAATCGAGGCAGGGATACAGCTGACCGGGTCGGAGGTGAAATCTGTAAGGGCTGCCAGGGTTGACATAAACCAAAGCTACGCCAGGTTGAAAGAAGGGGAGGTGTTTCTTATTAATGCGCATATCAGTCCATATCAGAAGGCGCGGGCCGAGGAATGTGAGCCCAGGAGAGAAAGAAAACTCCTGCTGAAAAAAAAGGAAATAAGTTATATAGCCAAGAGTACGGAAAGAAAGGGGGTCACTCTTGTACCCACCAGAATATACTTCAAAAGGGGATGGGCTAAGGTATCTTTAGGCCTGGCCAGGGGGAAAAAGAAAAAAGACAAAAGAGAAACAATAAAGAGAAAAACAATTGAACGTGAAATGGAGCGTGAAAGGAAAAAATATATTTGACAAAGAAAGGCAGTTGTGTTATCATTAACTGACTTACCGGTATTAAAATTCATTCACTGGTAAAAAAACGTATGAGAAAAAATAAATAAATTATAAAATAAATGCTTCCCTTAAAGGGCTAAAACAGCGCATGCTGATTAAATAAAATAAAAGGTTGTCCTTAAAATTTGAATTTATGTTAAATGGATAAAAAGAAAATTGTATTAGTTGATGGCAATTCATATCTACACCGCGCATTTCACGCTTTACCAAGGTTAACAGATGCAAACGGAAATGTCATAAATGCGGTTTACGGATTTTTAAGAATGCTTAAGAAAACGATAAATATGCATGATCCCACTCATGTCCTGGTTGCTTTTGATCACAAAAAGCCAACTTTCAGGCACAGGGATTATAAGGATTATAAAGCACACAGGGAAGAAACAGATAAAGATTTGATAGGTCAGTTTGAAAAGGTTTATACAGTTCTTGAAGCATTAAAAATAAGATACATGAGCAGTGAAGGATATGAAGCCGATGATATCCTTGCAACTTTCGCGCGGAAAGCCTCCGAAAAAAACATTCCGGTTCTTGTAGTTACGGGGGATAAGGATATTCTTCAGATTGTTAGAAAAAACGTGAAGGTTTCAAATGGAATTCGGGATATAATATATGACAAAGGCGGGGTAAAGAATCATCTTGGCATTGACCCGGCACAGGTTACTGATTATCTCGCTCTTGTAGGAGATAAATCCGATAATCTCCCAGGGATAAGGGGGATAGGTCCTGTTACAGCGCGGAAGCTTCTGGAAAAGTATAAGGATCTTGAAGGAATATACAGTCATATAGACGAGGTTAAGCCTTCGGTTAAGAAGAAGCTGGAAAAATACCGGGATGATGCCTATATCTCAAAAAGGCTTGCCGGCCTTATAGATGATATTGATCTGCCTCTGGAAATTGATGACTGCTGCTGGGTTGGCCCTGATACCGGTAAGCTTAAGGAAGAATTCAGAAAACTGAGTTTTGATAAGCTGATATCCGACTGGGTGGATGATGGCGAAAAGAAAAACAATCTAAAGACAGAAGTGATATCAGCCGGAAGCGAGTTGAGCGGTTTTTTGAAAGGGGCTAAAGCTAAAGAAAGACTCGGGGTTGAGGTTGTATATGAGTCCGATAAGGGCTTCAGTATAGGAAAAGAGGTCGTCGGCCTTGCTTTAAGTTTTGACGGAGAAAATGTGTGCTACATTCCGGTAAATCACAGTTATCTGGGGGTTTCATCCCAGCCTGAATGGGGAGAAATAAAGAAAATAATAAACAAATATGCAAATAAAGCTAAGCCAGGCATTCTGGCTTATGATATAAAAGATGTATATAAATTCTTGAAAACTGAAGAAATAAAACCGGTGAATTATTCTTTTGACATTAAAACAGCCGCTTACGCGGTATCATCATCATCTACTTCTTATAACCTGGCTGATATTGCGGATTCTTTTCTTGGGTGGAAGCCCGGAGGCTATGGAGAAAAACCCTGGGAGCTGGATTTTGAAAAAGCAGCTGAAACTGCCGGGAAGAGACTTGCGGCTCTTTTTGAACTTGAGAAAATATTGAGAAGGCGAATAAAAGAGGAGGATGTAGAAGATCTTTATTTTAATATAGAGCTTCCTTTAAGCAGGGTGCTGGCGGAAATGGAGTTGACCGGAATCAGAGTGGAAAGAAATGAATTAAAAAAGACCGAGGGGAGGTTTAAAAAGGAGTTAAGAAAGCTGGAAGATGAGATATTTTCTTGCGCCGGAGAGAAATTTAATGTCAATTCGTCAAAGCAGCTTTCCGTGATCCTTTTTGATAAGATAGGTTTAAATCCCGTTCGTAAAACTAAGACAGGTTATTCTACGGCTGAAGATGTTTTAGTTAAGTTGAGCCGAAAACATCCGCTTCCTGATAAGATTCTAAGGTACAGGCGGCTGCAGAAGCTTCTTTCGACGTATATAAAGCCTCTTCCGGAGCTCATATCTCCGCAAACAGGCAGGCTTCATACAAGTTTTAATATTACAACAACAGCCACAGGAAGGCTTTCTTCAACTGAGCCCAACCTTCAGAATATTCCGGTAAAAACATTCGAGGGTTGTCTTATAAGAAAAACATTTGTTCCGGATGAGAAAAATATTTTTATAAGCGCTGATTATTCTCAGATTGACCTAAGGGTTCTTGCTCATATTTCTAAGGATAAAGACCTTGTAAAAAGTTTTTGCAATGAACAGGATATCCATGCCCGTACGGCAACCAGGATATTTGATGTTGCGGAAGATAAGGTGAGCGAAGAGATGAGAAAAAAGGCGAAAGCCATAAACTTCGGTATTGTATATGGAATGTCATCCTGGGGGCTTGCTCAGAGGGTTGATATGGATGAAAGGGAATCGTCCGAATTTATAAAGAAGTATTTTAAAAGATACACCGGTGTTTCATCCTATATGGAGAATGCTGTTTCCGGGGCAAGGGAAAAGGGTTATGTTAAGACAATTTTCGGCAGGAGGAGGTATATTCCGGAGATAAACAGCCGGAATTCAGCAAGAAGAAAATTTTCTGAAAGGATAGCTGTAAATACACCTATTCAGGGAAGCGCTGCAGATATAATAAAGAAGGCGATGATAGAGCTTTTAAAGAGATTTAATTTAAATGAGGGGGAGGTGAAAATGCTTCTGCAAATACACGATGAGCTTCTCTTTGAGGTTCCAGCTGGAAATGCTGATGAGGTGATTGGAGAGGTAAAAGAAATCATGGAGAATTCGGTAAGGCTTTCAGTTCCTCTTACTGTTGATTTTAAGAAAGGGGAAAACTGGAGAGATCTGGAAAAATGCTGAAAATGGGTATAACAGGAAGCATGGCTTCCGGAAAATCCACGGTATTGAATATTCTAAATTCGGAATACGGGTTTTGTGTTATATCAAGCGATGAAATAGTAAGGAAACTGCAGCAGCCGGGGAGGATTTTCTGGAGGTTTATGAAGAAAAACTGGGGAGATGAGTTTATAAAAGAAGATTCAAGTATTGACAGAAGAAAGATGGCTGCAAGGCTTCTTGAAAAAAAGAGTTTCAGGGAACAGGTGGAAAATTTTACTCATCCGGTTGTACTGAAAAAAATAAATGAAAAATTTAAAGAGTGGCAAAAGAAGGGGTGTCGGGCCGCTGCGGCGGAAGTGCCGCTTCTTTTTGAAGCAGGAGGCGAGGGAATGTTTGATGTTGTTCTTCTTCTTTTTGCTTCAGAAAAGGAGCTGGTTAAAAGGATAAAGGAAGAAAGGGATGTTGATGAAAAGGACGCCGGGAGGTGGCTGAAAATTCAGATGCCGCAGGAGGAGAAAAAGAGGAGGGCCGATTTTATTCTTGACGGTGGAGAACCTTTGGATAAAGAAAAAGAGAGGTTAAAGGAAATTATGAGAGAAATACTGGAGGAGAAGTAATGAAAATAACGGAATTAAGCAAAAAACCGGTAAAAGAGCTTAGAAGCGAGGCAAAGAAGGCGGGTCTTAAAGAATGTAGTGAATTGAGAAAAAGAGATCTTGTTGCGGAGTTAATGAAGGCGCATCATCGGAAAAACAACAACGGAAAAATATATAAAGAAGGTGTTCTGGAAATACTTCCCGACGGCTTTGGTTTTTTAAGGTCTTCAAAAAATAATTATGTAAGCGGATCGGATGATATATATGTTTCACCTTCGCAGATAAAGAAATTTCTTCTGAGAAAGGGGGATATGGTTTATGGGGAAGTAAGGCCTCCGAAAAACGGTGAAAGTTATCATGCTCTCCTTAAGGTGGAGGCGGTTAATAATGATGACCCCGCGGATATAAGAAAGAGAACGAAGTTTGAAGATCTTACTCCGCTGTATCCCGAAGAAAGGTTGAACCTGGAAACAAAATCGAGCGATGTCGAAACGAGGATAATGAATCTGCTTACACCTATAGGAAAAGGTCAGCGTTCGCTTATTGTTTCCCCGCCGCGCGCAGGAAAAACAATTCTTCTGCAGAAGATTGCAAACGCGGTGACTACTAATCATCCGGAAGTAAAGCTTATCGTTCTTCTTGTCGGAGAAAGGCCTGAAGAGGTAACCGACATGAAGCGTTCGGTAAAAGGGGATGTCTTCAGTTCCACATTTGACGAGTCTGCGCAGAGGCATATCCAGGTAAGTGAGATGGTTCTGGAAAAAGCAAAGAGGCTGACTGAACATGGAGAGGATGTTGTCATATTGATGGATTCCATAACCCGGTTGGCAAGAGCATATAATACAATTGCGCCTTCATCGGGGAGGGTTCTAACCGGAGGTGTGGATTCGCAGGCGCTGCAGCGGCCCAAAAGAATATTCGGCTCAGCAAGGAATGTTGAGGAGGGCGGCAGCCTGACGGTAGTAGCTACGGCTCTTATAGAAACCGGATCAAGGATGGATGATGTGATTTTTGAAGAGTTTAAAGGCACAGGAAACATGGAAGTTAATCTGGATAGAAGACTGGTTAATAAAAGGGTTTTTCCGGCTATAGATATCTTTCGCTCGGGTACCAGAAAAGAAGAGCTTCTTCTCACTGAAGAAGAATTAAACAAGGTATGGGTGCTTAGAAAAGTTCTGAATCCTCTTGGGGTAGTGGAAGCCATGGAGCTTATGCTTCAGAAGATGCGTTCGACAAAGTCAAATGAGGAGTTTTTGAAATCCATGGAAGTTGAATCAATGGATTTGTAAGTTCATTTCCAAAATTACGGTTATGCGCCTTAAGGGCGGGACTCCATGAAGTTTTCAAGCGGCAGCGGGTTAACTCTTTTTGACATACAATTTGTACTGAATTATAATTTAATATATTAAAGGAAATTTATGTGTATTTAAAATTTATTAAGCGAATAGCATTTTTCATATCCGTTCTGGCATTAACAGCCGGCATGTACTTCGTATACTGGAGCAGCGGCGTAAGACCGGTTACGGTTGTATATACCTCCGACGGCCATGGAAATATTCTTCCTGTAAATATGGAGGTGCAGGGAAAGAGTGAGGCTGCGGGGGGACTGATGAAGTTCAAAAGTTTTATATCCGGCCTGGATAAACCCTATATTCTCCTTGATTCAGGAAATATGCTTCACGGGGCCCCGGAAGCGGTTGTTACACAGGGCAGGATGGTGGTTGATATTAAAAACACCCTGGGGTATGATGCCTGCGCTTTAGGGAGTTATGACTTTTTATACGGCCGGGACATTCTCGAAAGTTTAATTAATTCGGCAGAGTTTCCTTTTTTGGCTGCAAATATTTTTGATGAAGAAAGCGAAAGCGCATCCGGTTTATTGCGGGAGCCGGCTTTTATGGAAATAGGGGGAGTAAAGGTCGGGGTAGCCGGCCTGGTTTCGCCTTATGCGCAAAATCATATACCGGCGGAAAAGATGGGGGGTCTAAAGCAGCGGGACTGGCAGGAGTCAGCTATAAGAGCGGCTGAAAAGATGAGCGGGGAAGGTGCGGATATCAGGATTCTTCTTTCAAACGGGGGCATTGAACATGATAAAAATATATCGGAAAAAATAGAAGGAATTGATGTTATCCTGGGGGGACAGCCTAATGAGAAAATGAGGGATGCCGCAATATTTAATGGTGTTTTGCTGGGACACTCCGGTTATGAGTATGCGCACCCGGGGAAGCTTACATTGTTTTACTGTTCGAGACAAAATAAAATACTGTCTTATACAAATAAGTTTGAATTTATTTCGGGTGAAAAATATTCCGAAAGCACGGAAATAAAAGCCAGGCTTGAAGAAGAGAATATTCAGGATGATTTTTGGGAAGAAATTGGTGTTTCGGAGAACTACATGCCAAACTACACTGTCGGCGAAGGGGTTAAACATGGTGAGCTTTCTATTGGAAACTGGCAAACAGATTTGATGCGAGAAAAGATGGGGGCCGATTTAGCTTTCCAGTCCCCCCACAGGATAAGGGCGAGCATACCGAAAGGAAGGATAAAGTTAAGAGATATATGGAGTGTTTCGCCTTTCAATGACAGGATAGTAAAAATGGAATTGACCGGAAAGCAAATAAGGGAAATTTTGGAAATAAGTCTTTCCGAAAGGTATTCAATAATGCAGGTTTCGGGAATGCAGGTGCTTTATAACGATTCTTTGCCTGAAGGAAATAGGCTGCTGAATGTTATTCTTGAAGATGAGGATGGACGGAAGAGGGAATTGAGGGAAGATGAGAGCTTAAAGGTGGCTGTGACTGCATATCTTTCAAAAGGTCCGGGCGGATACGGACATTTCAGTGATGCCGATGTTATCGAAGAAAGTTCTGAAGGTTTCAGGGATTTGCAGATAGAGTACATTAAAAACAATCGTTCTATAAATGCGGTGAAAGAAGGACGGCTTGTGAATGTAAGGCTTTGACTGGAATAGGTTGACGGGTAAATTTAATGTTGATAAACTCTAAATTTTAGGGTTTTTAAGAAAACTAAAGGATAGAGGAAAACAGACGGAATAACGGAGGAAATAATGAGAAAACCATTAATTGCGGGAAACTGGAAAATGAACAAGACAAAGGGAGAGGCTGCAGATCTTATCAGATCGTTGAAAGATAAGGTGGAGAGTGTGGATAAGGCTGATATAATGGTGGCCCCGCCTTATACAGCTCTTGATGAGGCAAGCAAGTGTGTAAGGGGTTCCAAAATATTTCTTGCTGCGCAGAATATGCACCATGAGGCATCGGGAGCTTATACAGGAGAAATATCTGCCGGAATGTTAAAAGAAATCGGATGTGACAGCGTGATAATCGGGCATTCAGAGAGAAGGCAGTATTTTGGGTGTACGGATGAGCTGGTTAACAAAAAACTAAAGGCAGCAATTCATTCATCGCTGAAACCGGTAGTCTGCATCGGGGAATCTCTTGAAGAAAGGGAAAATGAGGAAACATTTGATGTGTTGAAAAAACAACTGTCTGTCGGTTTTTCCGGGTTAACATCAAAAGAGTGGAGCGCTGTTACAGTGGCGTATGAGCCCGTATGGGCAATTGGAACTGGAAAGACGGCTACGCCCGAGCAGGCTGAGGAGGCTCATAAATTCGTTAGGGAGACCATCTCCGAATTGTCTTCCGGAGAAACAGCCGAAAAAATCAGGATACTGTACGGAGGAAGTATGAAGCCGGCAAATGCGGGATCGCTGCTGGAGAAAAAGAATGTTGACGGGGGCCTCGTCGGAGGCGCGAGTCTTGATGCTGATTCATTTTATTCTATCATAAAAGAAGCGGCAGAAAAATGAAATATGAAATACAGTGGAGGGTTTAGGTGAAAATAGCGATTGGTTCTGATCACAGGGGTTTTAAACTTAAGGAAGCATTAAAGTCTTCTCTTGAATCTTCCGGGCACGAGGTTTGTGATTTTGGGGCTCAAAGCGGGGATTCGGTTGATTATCCAAAGTATGCAAAAAAGGTTTCGGATGCTGTTTCCAACGGAAGGGTAAGAAAAGGTATCCTTATTTGCGGAAGCGGTCTGGGGATGTGTATGGCTGCAAATAAGGTTAAAGGCATACGGGCTGCCCTTGCCAGGGAGCCCAGGGACGCCGAAATCACGGTTCGCCATAATAATGCAAATATAGTATGTATAGGCGCTGATTATACAGGGAAAAAATATGCCGAGGAAATTGTAGAAAAATTTTTAAATTCCGAATTTGAAGGCGGACGCCATAACAGGCGGATTGAATTTATGATGAAACTTGAGGATGAGGATATTGAATAAAAAAAATGCAGATATTGCAAAGCATATTGAGCACACTCTTCTGAAAGCTGATGCGGGCGAGAATGACATAAGACGCATATGCATCCAGGCGGAAAAATATAAATTTGCGGCTGTTTGTGTAAGTCCGGCTTATGTTTCTTTAGCTTTTAAACTTCTTAAAAAAAGCCGTATAAGAGTTGTTTCTGTGTGCGGCTTTCCTCTCGGCGGCTCAGTTTCGGATGTGAAAGCCCATGAGTCGCATAATGCCGTTGAGGACGGCGCAGATGAAATAGACATGGTTGCTAATATCGGCTATTTAAAGTCAGAAAGGTATACTCAGGCAAGAAAGGACATTGAAGAGGTAAGAAAGAAAATTCCCGGTAAGGTATTGAAAGTGATTATCGAAACCTCTCTGCTGGATGAAAAACTGATAGAAAGAGCAAGCGTGATAGCAGAGGAAGCGGGAGCTGACTATGTTAAAACATCTACAGGATACGGCACTCGGGGAGCGACAGTTAAAGACATAGAAATTATCAGAAATGTCCTGTCTCCTCGGGTAAAGATAAAGGCTTCCGGAGGAATAAGAACAGCAGAACAGGCAAGGGGGTTAATAAATGCAGGAGCTGACAGGATAGGAACGTCATCTTCAATAAATATCATTAAGTGCGGGAGCGTATGCAGGAAAAGTTAACTATAAGAGAGTATATTGATTCTCTTTCTTCAGATAAACCTACTCCCGGAGGAGGGAATGCCGCAGGGCTGGCAAATGCGCTGGGATGCTCGCTAATGCTGATGTCTCTTAGAATAGCGGTGCTTAAAAAGAATCCGGAAGATGCGGAGTCAATCAATTTAGAAAAGGGGCTGCTTGAGCTTAGAGAGGAGTCTATGGAGCTGGCAGAGCAGGATAGCGAAAAGTTTTTATCCGTAATTAAAAATTACAAAAAAAAGGGAAGCGGCCTCAGCAAGGCTATGTATGAAGCAGCTCAGGTATCGCTTAATATCTCTTCTGCCGCGGAAAAACTGTCAAAATTAATTTTAAAATCCCCGCTGGGAAAAATGAAAAATATAATTACGGATGTAAAAATGGCTCTTGAATTTTCCAGGGTGGCCTATTCAGGCGGAATGATAAACTGTTCGGTAAATGAATCAGGTGTGCAGAATTCGGAATTAAAGGAATTGAAATGCAGAAAAGACCGGATTGAAAAGAATTTTGAATCAAATTACAAGGAAGTATTAAAAAATATTGGGAATGATTTTATATTATAAAGGCAGATAAGTGGCTTTAAAAGAGTATAATTTTGAACATTCTCCGGTTCCGAAATCCAGAAAAAGGTATAAACTCAATCTGGCCGGGGACAAAAAAGACATAGATAGAATAGTAGAGAAGTTAAGCAAAGTAAGCAGCAGGCCTTTTCCATCACCCGAAAAAAAATATGACTGGTCGCTTTTTTTATATGACATAGAAGATGAACTGCTTGATAAGCTGAAAATGCAGCTGAGTAAAGTAACAAAGAACTATGCCGGAAAAAAAGGAGAGGCTCCTTCATCTGATGAAGCGCCGGAAAATGGTATTACAAGCAAGCTTAATAAAAACTACAGTTTCGACTCTTTTGTTGTGGGGGCAAATACGAGGTTCACTTATGCGGCGAGTAAGGCCGTGGCGGAAAGCCCCGGAAAAAATTACAACCCTCTTTTTATTTACGGAGGGGTTGGCCTGGGGAAAACTCATTTGATGCAGGCAATTGGAAATTATGTAAAGAATAAACACCCCCGGTTAAATGTAATTTACATAAGCACACAGGAATTTATAAACGAAGTTGTTGAAGGCATTGAAAAAAACAGGTTGAAAGAGGTCAGAAATTGGTACAAGAAGGTTGATTTGCTTTTAATTGATGATATTCAGTTTCTTGAGCAGTCAGATTCAACCCAGGAGGAGTTTTTCCACATATTTAACGGTATGCACGAGATAAGCAAGCAGATAGTTATGACCTCTGATAAGCCGCCTAAAAAGCTGGTAACACTTGAGGAGAGGTTGAAATCCCGTTTTGAATGGGGGCTGACCGCCGATATAAAGGCCCCTAATTTTGAGACCAGAAAAGCCATACTTAACAGGAAAGCCCAGCAATCAGGCTTGAAGCTCTCCGAAGATATCAGCGATTATATAGCTGAAAGGCTGACATCCAACATAAGGGAACTCGAGGGCATAATCAACCGTATAAGCGCTTACAAGAATCTCTCCCAGGAGGAAATGTCGCTTGATCTGATAAAAGACATAATAAAAAACATAATACCCGCAGATGAAGATGAAGAGGATTCGGAGACAGATAAGCCGAAAGTAAAACCCCGGCCCGAACCCGAACCCAGGCAGGAGCCCCAGCAGTCTTACGGATATAATCAACAACCGCCACCTCCGCCTCCTCCTCCCCCGCCTCCGCCCGGAGGCTCGCAGGGTACTATGCATAATTGCAGTATGTGTATGTCTCCGCTGGTATATGTTCCCCAGTATAAAAGGTGGTACTGTTCAAACTGCGGCGTCTATGCGGAATTTGCGCAGCAGGGTCCTCAGCGTTTTCCTTCTCATCAGCAGCCATATCCGCCTCCCCCTCCGCAAAACCAGGTGGGAAGGTTCTGCGGAAGGTGTTCATATCCGTTGCGTTTTATAAAGCAGTACGATAGATTTTATTGCGACAGGTGCAAAGAGTATGAAAGGCAGGAGAACCCGCCATCTTCCAATCCTCCCCCGCCCAGGCAGAATTCAGGGGTAAAAGAGAAAAAAGAAGAAATTCCTGAAAAAAAAGAAGAAAAAATAAGTAAAGTTGAACCTGAAAAAGAAAAGCCAAAGACTGGAAAGGGAGAAAAGGATGAGGCCGGTGATTCAAAGAAATATGAAAATATGATAATCGGTAACAAAAAAAAGGAAATCAGAAAGATAAAAGCAGCTTATTTTCTTCCGGTGAATACGGATAATGTTTTTATGTATATTGTTGAAAAATTAAAGAAACTTGCTTCTCAGAAAAGGTTTAACTTTTATATTGTTCCTCAGTTTACTCATAGGTTCTCTTCGGAGAAAGACCTTAATTTCAGCAAGTTCGCGCATCTGGCCGATAATAACGATGTTGATATAGCAATCTGTTTGGAGCCTCCCGAAGGTTCGGGTATTTCTTCATCTGTCTTCAAAAAAGAGATATCCAAGGCGATGGATGAAGCGGTAATGCCCTATGAGACGCTTCCCTGTGAAAAGATTAAAGAGAGCGATGCATTGAATTTGATGCTTGATATAGCAATATGTGCAAAAAAAGAACATTAACTATAATCTTTCTGACCGCAGCCGCTTTGATAGGGTATTTAGCGGATTGGCGGTATGCTTCAGGGGCGTTCGTCGCCTTTATTGTTCTTTTCATAGCCTTTAAATTCTGGGAGCGGGAGATATTAAGGGAACTGCAATGGAAAGAGCTTTTCAATACAGTCTGTTCAAATATGAGTTTCACATCCAGTATTTTCGGTATAAAAAAAATAACCGGTGTGATTTTAGAGGAGTTATGTGAAATGGAGGGAATCGAAGCCGCCTGGGTAATGCTGAAGGAGCCCGAAGGGCGTTTTCGCCTACATATCACAAGGGGAGATTTGAGCGGAGAAGATGCCTCTTTTTACAATTTAAATGATTATATCGGCAGAGAGATTGAAAGTTTTGAAAACCCGGTGGTTTCTGAAAAACACCCTGCCGGTTTTGAGTTTGCGGGAAGCGGGCCTGTCCTTCATATTCCAATGATGGAAGGCAGGCTTTTATTTGGTATAATATCAGTAGCTGCCCGCAGCAGAAGGTTATTTAAAGGCAGCGGATTCAGTAACTACATTGCTTTAGGCCGGCAGATACAGCAGCTGTATGAAAACTCTTCAAAAAGCCGGGAAATGGAGAATATGACCCGTAAAACACGCCAGGAGGTGGATACTGCTGCCGATGAACTTACAAAAACAAATATTAGATTGATAAACAGGGTAAAAGAACTAAAATCGCTTTATAACCTTTCAGTAAGGGTTTTCGCTGCAGGCGATGTCAAAGGCGCTTTCCGGGAGGTTTTTGCTGAGATAAAAAGGGTCATGAAAGTAAGTGAAGCTGCCTACTTTGAGCTGAATAACGGTTTGTTCAACTATGTTTTTTCAAGTTTTGACAGCAAGTTCAGCATGGAAAACAAGCCTGCGCTTAAAAAAGAGTTTTTAAGTAAGAACAATGGTGTAAAAGCTGCAAAGGATATTAATGCTCCGGATGAAATAATGAGTGTTTTCAATAAGCTTTCCTTCAGAAAGATATTTGTTGTTCCCGCAAAAGTAGGAGAAAAAACAAAAGGCCTTATGATTGGAGGAATAAAGAAGAAAAGTAAAAGTTTTTCACAAAATGAGCTAAACACATTAACCCTTTACAGCAGCCGTTTAGCGGAATATATCGAAAGGAACAGGATGATATCGGTTATAACGGAAGATAATGTAAGGCTTAAGGAGTTAAATGAGGTGAAAAATAATTTCATCGCTTTAATATCTCATGAGTTGCGTACCCCGCTTACAACCATAAAGGGATTTTCCGAAGTGATGTATGAGGGCCAAACAGGGGATTTAACCGAGGAGCAGAAGAGCTGCTTTAAAAACATTCTGGATTCGGCCCGTTTGCTGGGGGAGAAGATAGACAGCATTATTGATTTTGTAAGTTTGAGAAAGGGTGATCTGGAGATTAAGAGAGAAAAAATTCAATGGAATAATCTCATAGAAGATGTTTGCAGTGAATTTTCGGATGAACTGGAAAGGAAAAATATAAAATTCACAATAAAAAAAGACAGAAAAATTGGCGATGTTTATGTGGATGCAGAAAAAATAAAAAAAGCAGTAAGGCAGCTGGTTTCAAATGCTGTGAAATTTAACAAAATCGGAGGCAGTATAAACATAAAAACGAAGCACAGGGGGGATTTTTTTGAAACAGTAATTAAAGATAATGGTATAGGAATAGATGAAGATATGAACAGCCGTATTTTTGAAGAATTTTTTCAGCTTGAGGATCCTGTTACAAGAAGCGTTAACGGTATTGGAATCGGCCTTACGCTTGCACGGAGTATATTTGAGGTGCATGGAGGAACTATTGAGGTTAAATCTAAGGAAAAAACAGGGACCAGGGTAAATGTTTTGCTTCCTGTAAAGAATAGAAAATACTTGCGGGATAAAAATCCGGATGGAGAGAAAAAAAATGATAAGTAAAAGAAAGATAATGCTTGTTGAGGATGACGATACAACTGTAAAATTATTGACCTTTATGCTGAAAAGAAATGGATATACTGTAGTGAGCAGCAAAAACGGTGAAGCCGCGGTTGAGAAGGTGACTGAAGAAATGCCGGATTTAATATTAATGGACGTTATGATGCCGCGGATGGATGGCATTAAGGCAACGGAAAAGATAAAGACAAACCCAGAAACCTCGGGCATAGAAATAATAATGCTTTCGGCGTTGGGTCAGGAAATGGAAGTAATGAAGGGTCTGAGGGCAGGCGCAAGCGGTTATGTGGTGAAACCCTTTGATTCCCATTCGCTGCTTAAGCAGATTGAAGAGAAACTTTCTTCTTCTTGATAAGTTTATAATAATTTTGTAAAAGTTAAATCTGAAAATTCGATGAAAAAGTATACATAATTAAGTACACGGGAGGAAAAATGCCTATAGTTGATTCTATATCAGGTAGAGTAGTAAAAAAATATAAAAAAGACGAGCTTATTGAAAAAGCAAAAGAGATGCGGGCTTATAACATGATTGCAATTACTGCAGCCGGATCGGGACACCCGGGGGGATCACTTTCAATAATGGATATGGCCTCAGCGCTGTATTTAAATGTGGCGGTTCATGACCCGAATAACCCAGGGTGGGAGGACAGAGACAGGATATTCTGGTCAGCCGGCCATAAAGCCCCGGCTTTATATTCAGCTTTAGGGGTGGCCGGGTATTTCCCTGTTGAAAAGATGATGACACTGAGGAAATTCGGTTCGCCATTTGAAGGTCATCCCAACAGTAAAAAAGTTAAGGGGGTGGAGTTTTCCAGCGGTTCGCTCGGGCATGGACTTGGCGTTGCCGTGGGAAGCGCCCTCAATGCGCGACTCGAGGGTAAAAATTACAGGAGCTTCTGCATCATGGGAGACGGGGAACAGGATGAGGGTTCCGTGTGGGAAGCTGTTATGTGCGCGGCTCATTACAAGCTGGATAACCTTGTGGCGATAATTGACCACAATAAACTTCAGATCGATGGGATGACGGAAGAGGTTATGTGCCTTTCTTCACTGGCGGAAAAATACAAATCATTCTGCTGGAACGTGATAGAGATAGACGGACACAATATGGAAGAGATACTGGAGTCTTTTGAAGCCGCTAAAAATTTCAAGGGTCACCCGACGGTAATTATCGCTGATACAATAAAAGGAAAAGGGGTTTCATATGCCGAGCACGCGGTGGGTTACCATGGTATCGCACCAAAAGATGGCCGGATTGGAGAGGAGTCTCTGGAGATAGCGCTGCAGGATATAGGCTACGATATAGACGAGAGAGAAGTTGACAGATTTTTTAAGATTGCAGAGGATTATCAGAGAAAAGTGGATGAGAAAATCCAGAAAAAACTGCCTTCGTTTTCAAAAGAGTACTGGTGGAATAAATCTGAAAATATGAAGGCAGAGATGAATGCTACACGGAATGGTTTCGGAAAAGCCCTGGAGGAAATAGGAGAAGACACCAGTCTTGTTGCTCACGGGGCTGATATTACGAGTTCAATAAGAATGGACCATTTTTATAAGAATAATCCGGAGAGAGAAAAAAGGTTTTTCAGTGTAGGTGTAGCTGAGGCTAATATGATTCAGGTTGCCTCGGGATTTGCTAAGGAAGGTAAGATTTCTTTTGCCGGTTCTTTCGGGGTTTTTGCTACGGGAAGGGCTTGGGAACAGATAAGAACCACAGTCTGCTACAATAATTTTAATGTGAAAATTGCGGGAGCTCACGGTGGGCTTCTGGTAGGCGCGGACGGAGCAACTCATCAGGCGCTGGAAGAAATAGCTGTAACAAATTATCTGCCTAATATGACGGTAACAGTGCCGTGTGATGCTGTTGAAACATATAAAATCACAAAGGCTGTTGCTTACAAAGACGGTCCGGCCTTAATCCGCTATGCCCGGGAGGCAACCGCCTGTGTCTGTACGGAAGAGACCCCTTTTAAACTCGGGGAGGCAAATGTTGTAAGGTTCCGGGGGGAGAAAGATAATTTCATTGATGCTTTTGAATGGTCTCTTTCAAGTGAATATGAAAATGAAAAAGAAGACCTGTCTCTTATAGCATGCGGCCCGATGGTTCCTGAAGCTATGAGGGCTGCCTGGATATTAAAAGAGGAATACGGCATTGAAACAAGGGTTTTAGACATGCATACGGTAAAGCCCTTGGACAGAAAGGGGGTAATGCGCGCTGCAGAGGAGACCGGTGCAGTCATTACAGTTGAAGAACATCAGATAGGCGGTTTCGGAAACATAGTCGCAGGAGAGATAAATACCTCAAAGAATTACAATTCTCCACTTGTGATGGATATGGTTGGAGTAAAGGATAAGTTTGGTGAAAGCGGCGCCCCGTGGGAACTTATGATTGAATATGAGCTTGTTGCTGAATTTATAGCAAAAAAGGCAAAAAAGTTATTTGAAAGAAAAAAAGAAGCGTAAACGTTAATTTTAATGGTTGAAAGGGTAATACTTATTATTCTTGATAGCCTTGGGATAGGGGCAATGCCGGATGCCGGAAAGTATAATGATGACGGCGCAAACACTTTGCTGCATGTGTATCAGAAAACTGGCCTTAATATCCCCAATCTCTGCAGCCTGGGACTGGGAAACCTTGTGGATATCTCTTGCAAAACGGAAAACCCGAGGGGTTTCTGGGGAAGAATGCATCAAACTTCTCCCGGTAAAGACACCATAACCGGACACTGGGAGCTGGCAGGGGTTCCGCTTGACTTTTCATTTCCCGTTTACCCGGACGGATTTCCGGATTTTCTGATTGAAAAATTTGAAAAATCCATTGGAAGAAAAACAATTGGAAATCGCGCAGCCTCGGGAACGGAAATAATTAAAGAACTCGGAGAGCTTCATATTGAAACAGCTTATCCGATAGTTTACACTTCTGCGGATTCTGTTTTTCAGATAGCCGCGCATGAAGAAGTGCTGGATCACCGGAGGCTTTACGAATACTGTAAAAAAGCCAGGCAAATACTTACAGGTGATAATGCAGTGGCTCGAGTAATAGCAAGGCCGTTTTTCGGAAAAAAGGGAAAATTTAAGCGTAACGGCGCTGCCAGAAAGGATTATGCGCTCCCCCCTCCGGCGGATACGCTGCTGCAGAGGGTGTCTTCCAGCGGGATGTTTGTGACCGGAATAGGAAAAATTGGTGACATATTTGCGCACCGGGGTTTAACTTCCGAGATAAAGTCTAAAGATAATATGGATGGAGTATATAAAACAGCCCGTGAAATAAAAAGACAGAAAAAAGAAAAGGGACTGATTATTGCAAACCTCGTTGAATTTGATTCTCTATACGGGCACCGCCGGGATACGAAAGGATACGCAAAAGCGCTTAAGGAGTTTGATGAAAAATTTAAAGAAATATTGTCGCTCCTGGATGAAAATGAACTGCTTATGATAACTGCTGACCATGGCTGTGATCCTGAGCATAAGCGCCACACGGACCATACAAGGGAATTTGTTCCGCTTCTTCTTTATGGCAGCAGTTTTCCCGAAACGTCATATTTAGGCGGTGATATTAAGTTTTCTGACTGCGGGCAGACAATCGCTGATTTTTTGGGTGTTGAAAAACTGGAGCATGGAAAATCACTTAGAAAGAGAATAATTAAAAAATGAATGATATAGACAAAAAGAGAGCTAAAAAGAGCGCCGAGTTTATTAAAGATAATATTCCGGGAGAACCAGAGGTTCTGATGATTTTGGGGAGCGGTTTGGGAGACGCCCTGGAGGGTTTCAGAAAAGAGGCCGAAATAAATTATGAAGACATCCCTTATTTTAAAAGCCCTGATGTTGAGGGGCATAAAGGTATGCTTTTTTATGGGGTGTTAAATGGCGTTAAGGTTCTAATTATGTCGGGAAGGCTTCATTATTATGAAGGGTTTTCAATGCAGGAGATAACTTTTCCGGTCAGGGTTTTTTCACGGTGCGGCTTAAAAAAAATGATTGTTACGAATGCAGCCGGCTCTGTAAACACGGAATTTAAACCGGGGGATATGGTAATAATTACAGACCATATAAATCTTATGGGAGATAACCCGCTTAGAGGAAGCTCCGCATTTATTGATATGGGAGAAGCCTACAGCCGGCGTTTAATTAAAGAAGCTTTGGCTGTCTCCGGTGAAGGAAAGCGGATAAAATTAAAAAAAGGTGTATACACTGCGACAACGGGACCAATGTATGAAACACCGGCAGAGGTTTCAATGGTGAGGGTATTGGGGGGTGATATGGTTGGAATGTCAACTGTGCCGGAAGTGATTGCGGCGAAGTATTGCGGACTGGAGGTTTTCGGCCTTTCATTAATAACGAACATGGCTTCCGGTATGGGTGAAGAGGGAACTTCTCATAAAGAAGTTCTTCGCATTTCCCAAAATTCCCTCAAAACTATAAGTGAATTTTTAAGAGAGTTTATTGCCAGGATATGAATGCATACGACATAATCTACAAGAAGCGCCAGGGGGGAGAACTAAGCCGCCGGGAGCTTAATTTCATGATAAAGGGTTTGTTAAAAAAAGAGGTTCCTGAGTATCAGATATCGGCATTTTTAATGGCTGTTTATTTTAAAGGGATGGTATCCAGAGAGCTTGCCGATTTAACGGAAATTATGGTAGAATCCGGAGAGCAGGTGGATCTTAGCGCTTTTGGAAAAAATGCTGTTGATAAACATTCCACGGGCGGTGTTGGAGACGGGGTTTCTTTAACCCTTGCTCCCCTTGCTGCTTCTCTGGGAATTGTCGTTCCGAAAATGAGCGGGCGCGCGCTTGGGCATACTGGCGGAACCCTGGATAAGCTGGAGTCTATACCCGGCTGTAGAGTTGAGCTGTCAGTTTCTGATTTCAAGAAGCAGCTGGAGAGTATCGGGGTAGCGATTATAAGTCAGACGGAAAATATTGCGCCTGCCGACAAAAGACTGTATGAACTGAGAGATGTAACAGCTACGGTTGAGTCTATACCCATGATTGCGGCAAGTATTATGAGCAAAAAAATTGCGGAAGGCGCAAGCGGTTTAGTCCTTGATGTTAAATCGGGTAACGGCGCATTTATGAGAAAACATGAAGATGCCAGGAAACTTGCGGATTATATGGAGGATATTGGAACAAGATTCGGACGAAAAACCATTGCAATGATAACTGACATGAACCAGCCGCTGGGCAGGGCAATAGGAAATGCATGTGAGGTAAAGCAGGCAATAGACCTTATGAAAGGTTCTGGCCCTGCGGATATAAAAAAGCTGATAGTTGAGCTGGTTTCCGAGATGGCTGTTATGGCAGAAATTTACGAGGACAAGCATAGGGCAAAAGAAGAAGCGATAGCGAATCTTTCAAACGGGATGGCCCTTGAAAAATTTGGTGATATGATAGAATTTCAAAAAGGAGACAGGCGCGTATGCGATAACCCGGAAAAGGTTTTGCCCAAGCCCCGCTATTATAAGGATGTGATAGCGCAAACAGGCGGCTGTATAAGGGCGATGGATACGAGGTCCATAGGTTTATGCGTATCATCGCTTGGCACAGGCCGTAAAAGAATAGGGCAAAAGCCGGATTATTCAGCTGGTATTTTAGTTAACAAAAAAGTAGGTGAGAAAGTTGAAAAAGGTGAGCCTCTTGCCCGGCTGTTTTCTTCCAGGGAGGAAGATTTGTCGCGACAGGCAAATAGTTATCGGCGTTCAGTCATTATAAATTAAATGGTACATAGTAAAAAGGTGAAAAAATGAATAAAAAGATTAAAATCGGCATTATAGGCGGCAGCGGTATATATTCTCTTGAAGGATTAAAGAAAATAAAGGAACTTAAAATAAAGACCCCGTTTGGAAATCCTTCAGATAAAGTTATCACGGGTGAATTAAACAGTACTAAAGTTGCCTTTCTTCCGAGACATGGAAAAGGCCATCACATTCCCCCTTCGGGAATTAACTACCGGGCTAATATTTACGCCATGAAGAAAATGGGAGTTGAAAATTTAATTTCGGTGAGCGCTGTGGGAAGCATGCAGGAAACTATAAGACCAGGGGATTTTGTTGTCGTCGATCAGTATTTTGACAGAACAAGGTCCCGGGCTTCAACTTTTTTCGATAATGGAATTGTTGCGCATATTCCCTTTGATAAACCGGTATGTTCATCTTTGTCTGATGAGGTTGGCAAGGTCTGCAAGGTGGAGGGGATAAGAACTCATTTGGGAGGCACCTATATTTGTATAGAGGGCCCGCAGTTTTCCACCTTTGCCGAGTCGAAAATTTACAGGTCGTGGGGCATGGATGTTATAGGCATGACGGCTTTGCCGGAAGCAAGGCTGGCAAGAGAAGCTGAAATCTGTTACTGCACCCTTGCGCTGGTTACGGATTACGACTGCTGGAATACATCCCAGGGGGTGGTTTCTGCAGACCTGGTTGTGACCCAGATGAAAGAAAACTCCAAAAAAGCCAGGAAAGTTCTGAAAAGGATTATTCCCAACCTGGGGGAGGAGGAATTTTTATCCTGCCGGTGCAGAAAGGCTCTAGAGAACTCGATTGTGACGGAAAAAGATAAAATTGACAAAAGCGCAGCGAAAAAGCTTAAGTTGATAATAGAAAAGTATTTATGAAATTATGAAAAACAGGCTTATTGATCTCGCGGTAAGTAATATGAAAAATGCATATGTACCTTATTCGAATTTTAGAGTGGGAGCTGCTGTTGAGTGTGATTCCGGGAAAATTTATGAAGGCTGCAACATAGAAAACGCTTCCTACGGCTTAACGGTTTGCGCGGAAAGGGTAGCAATACTTAAAGCAATCTCGGAAGGCGAAAAAAAGATAAAAAAAATAGCTGTGGCGGCTTCTTCAAAAAAAACTTCAATACCGTGCGGCGCATGTTTGCAGGTTATAAATGAGTTTGGGGAAGGGGTAAAAATTTACTGCTGTGGAGTAGACGGAAGTTATGATACATATAATATGGAAAGCCTTTTTCCATTTCACACAAGAAATAACCAGTTAAAGGATTGTTTGAAAAGACAAAAAAATAAATAATTCTATACAGTAAGAGGTGTTTTGAGTGAATATGGTTTATATGAAAAAATCCTGTCCATAAGGAAACTGGCCGGGTTAATTTGGAAAAGTAAATCAAAGATGTTTAATCGGAGGTAATTATGAATAACGTTAAAAATTTTAAAATAGTCTTTGCTGTTGTGGGAATAGTTGCAATTTTTTTCTCAGGCTGCGCAGAAAAAAGGGTAGTGTCGCCGGAAGAGGTTCCTTATGAAACCCGAGAAGAAGAAATAGAAAGAATTGATGAAGAAACTAAACAGAAAATAGAAAGTATTCTTTACCGTGTTGAGGAAATTGCCCGTGAAAATCCGCTTGAGTACGTTGGGAAAAATACAATGAGCGAGGCTGTGGAAATAATGGACACGGGGCCTCAGACCGCACCAATATTAATAGGGTGGCTTAAGGGAACCCGAAACTGGAAGATGAGGTTCTGGATAGTAGATATGCTTGGTTATGTGGGGGGAGTGGATAATATTCTTCCTCTAATCGAGGTAATTGAAAATCCAGACGAGAACATACACGTTAGATTAAGAGCCTGTGAGTCTATTAAAGAGCTTAAGTATCGTTCAGCTATAGATTACCTGGTGGTTTCTAGAGACATCGTTGATAATATTAATGTTAAACGAAAAATTGAGGAAGTTATAGAGTTTCTCAGGTAGAGCTGCTTTCTTCCTTTTCTTTTTTAGTGCCTTGTTTTTTTCTTCGTCCGGTTGAATCTTCCTCTATCATTGTACATACACCGTCAAAGTGAGCTCCTTCAGCTATTGAAAGTTTCGATGTTTCGATGTCTCCGGTCAATGTTGAACCGGGAAGCAGTTCAAGTTCAACTTCAGAGTAAACATTGCCCCTTATTCTGCCTGCCAAGCTGACACCTTTTGAATTAATATCTCCTTCTACTATGCCGTTTTCACCCACAATTACACCATCGGCCTTCTTTATTCCGCCTTTCACTGTCCCGTCAATTCTTAGGGTTCCTGAAGATTCTATGGTGCCTTCAATGTAGGTGTCCTGGCTGATTAATGTTTCAATTTTTCCTGAAAAACTTTTTTTCTTATTGCTGGAAAACAATGGATTTACCTTCCTTTCACAAATTCAATTGGGTTCACCGGCTGGCCCTTATGCCATACCTCGTAATGAAGGGGGGGTCCTGTTGCTCTCCCGGTTCTTCCCATATATGCTATAATCTGACCCTGTGTAACCTCATCTCCCTGTTCCACCAGTATTTCGGAACAGTGAGCGTATCTTGTTGAAAAATTGTTGCCGTGATCTATTATTACAAGCTTTCCGTATGAGCCTGCCCAACCTGAAGAGACAACCTTACCCGGGGCTGTAGCTCTAATGGGAGCGTCTTCTTTAAGAGGGTTATATATATCCATACCCCTGTGGAGCTCTCTTCTTTTTGTGATTGGATGATCCCTCCATCCGTATGGGCTTGTAATATAACCGAATGTCGGCCAGATAGATGGAGTGGAAAGCAGAATATCTCTTTTTCTGTCTATGTAGTTTTCTATTTCTTTTACATTGTTATTCTGATTCCAGGTCTCTTCCCTGATCATATTTATGTTTGCCATAAATCGTTCTCTTTCAAATCTGCCGGAATTGAAATTATCGAATGCGAGAGAGTTTTCGCTGCTGCCAATAGGGTAGTTTTCAAGTATATCCTGAGAACTCTCCATGCCCAGCATACCCCTCACTTTAATTTCATTAGCACGTATATCCTGAAGAACGTCCAGTACCTCTTCGACCTTTTGCGCGTATTCATCATTTTTTTGCACAAGTTCTCTGTTTGCTGAGACGGCGTTTCTGTAGTTTAAATAAACATCGGTAAAGTATATTCCTGTTACAAGTATGGAAACAAGGAAAAGCATCAGGAAAAGGGCAAAAGGATAACTGAATTGGATATGCAGCGACCGACTTGCTCTTCCGGGAGCGACTATTAATGTGAGTTTTCTACCTGCCCATTTTCTTATCATTTTAATCATTACATGATAATACTAATACATTTATAATAATAATGTCAAGAAGTTGACAAATTAACCTATTATTAGTATAAAATATCAAATTTAAGGTGGCGGGGTAGCTCAGTCGGTAGAGCACTTGACTGAAAATCAGGGTGTCGTCAGTTCGATTCTGACCCCCGCCACCATCTTTTGTATCAAACCTTCCAGAAAGTCCGTAAAAGATCCTTATTTTTTATATTTTGATGTTCCGAGCTGGAGGTCCGCCGAATCGTGCGGGAATCAGCGAGGGATTTTTCTACAATTGAATTTTCGGCGTCTTCTTCCTGTGCTGACGACGATCCGACGCCAAAATCCCGATAAAACAATTTAATAAAAATCTCTTTGGCCATAAATTATTTGTTTTATGTGTTTTTTTTATATGATTACATTGCTCATAACCTTTTTTGCCTTCCAAGCCATTTAGAAGGCTAAAAAGGGTTTTTTTAACAATTTTTGGGGAGTAGTAATTTTCAGTATCCAGTTTTCCAACACTGAATCGGCCATCTGGCTTCCCTAAGGAGCTTATTAGTCTTTATTCTTGCATTAGCTTCTTTCTTTTTCATTTATCCTCTAAAAATCGGTAGATTCGCAAAAAAAATCGGTAGATTATCGGTAAATTATTTTTTGCTGTTTTTAAGAACATATTTTGTCCCTCTACCTTTACCTTTTTTTTCTAATATACCTAAATCAACCAATTCTGATAAGTCTCTATAAGTAGTATCATATACTACTCCAAATTCATTTTTGCACCACCCACTTGTTACTTCACCGGTTTCAAGTACATGCTTCAATATTTTCTTTTGTCTTTTGTTTAGTTTTTCTTCAATAGCCGGTGGTATAAATTCTGCAACATTCTTTGGAGTTTTTATTCTATCTAAATCATCCCCGGGCCCATAAAGAATTACATTAACTTCATTATCGATGATTTTTATATCAGGTTTATCCAAACCATGGTTTAACATATCGTCAGTCATTCGTTGAATTCCCGTTCCCCTTTCTTCCATTCTGTCCAGTAAATTCAGTCCTTGAGCTATATTAGGATTTCTTGAACGCGACTTAGCTTGTCCACTCAACAATTTTCTTATAGACAAACCGCCTGGTAAATCTCCAGGACTAATTATTTCAATTCTATCTTTAAATAAATTTACTTCTATGCGTTTTCCTGCATCTTCATAATCTCTATGAGCTAATGCGTTTACTAAAGCTTCACGAATGGCTTCTTCCGGATATTCATCCACCTGTACCCTATTGAGTCCTACAACCCTTAAAGGATGTCGTGTGTTTTTGTTAATAAAAGCAACTGCTTCATCAATACCAGCAGACAAATGTTTTCTTATTGTAGCGTGATCTAAAGGTTTATGTGTTTTTTTTATTCCTGGAAAAGCTGCAATTTGAATTCTTGTGTGAGTGAAAACTGCTGTTGGATTATTTCCCAATAAAAGAATTCCAGCTGCCGTTCCATAATACTCATCTTCTTCTTCCCACAAATATCCACGTTGCCATAGTGAATGGATAACATCTTTCTCTTCTAATTTAGAAACTTCAATTTGTTCAGCTTCAGCTACTAGTTTCTTTGCTAACTCCTTATCCATTTCAGTCCAACTTAATCTCTTTAATCTTTGGCGTTCAAAAGATGAAGCAACCTGAATAGTTTTCTTTGCAACTTCTTCTTGAGCAGCTGTAGGTTCTATATGGTAAGTGTCTTTAATATGTTTAATTAACCTTTTACGAACCTTTTTTTGTAATTCCCCACTATTCTCGAATCTTTCATACTTATGATCATCTTTTTTAATTTCTTTAACAAACTCTTTAGTCTTTTCTTCTCTTTCTATTGTATTTTTTCCTTTAATTACAATTAATGTAGGTAAATCCATCTCTTGTGCTTTTCTATATTCAGAGTGTGTTGCTGACAAATCATCTTCGACAATATTTCCATAGTTTTTCCATATCACGCCCAAATATATTTGACAGGTATTTAATAGATCTAAATATGCTTTTGATTGAGGTTTTAAAGGGCTAGGATAATCTTCATTGCATATTCCGGGGAAAGTGACCACCCATTCCGGAGCAAAGTGACCACCCCCCATTCATTCAAGTTTTCCTAATGCCACTCTACAAAAAGTGGCAACTTTGTGTCAAATACCTGGGTCCCGTTTTAGACGAGACTTTTTTCTAAAAATCTTTCTGCCTGTAACTCTTTCTGACTGATTCGCCTTTCAAATCTATCCTGTAGGAACTGTGAACCAGTCTGTCGCAAAAAGCGTCGGCGATTGTAGGCTCTCCAATAATTTCATGCCATTTCTGCACGGGAAATTGTGAAGCAATCATGGTTGACTTGAATCCGTATCTATCCTGCATAATCTCCAGAAGAGTCAGTCTTGCGTCGGTGTCAAACGGATGCAGTCCGAAATCATCTAAAATCAAAAGATCCTGTTTTTTGAGATGTTTCAGTTTTTTAAAATATGTTCCGTCTCCCTTGGCGCATTTAAGTTCAGTAAATAATTTCTGGGCAATAAAACAAGCAGTCTTAAACTCATGTACACATGCCTGATGACCCAGGGCCTCGGCAATAAAAGATTTTCCCACTCCTGTAGAGCCTGT
>PWEK01000121.1 GCA_003553445.1 Elusimicrobiota bacterium | reverse complement strand
TTGAGCTTTACAGCCTCTCTGAATACAGAGGGGAGAAGCCCTCAGATTATGATGAAACATGGAAACATTTTGGTGGTATGCTGAAACTTCCTCTTTTAGAAAAAACAGAGGAAGGCATAAAATCAATAGAACTGAAACACAAGGATCTTTCCCTTAAAAATAAAGTTAGAGAAGGATTAGAAAAAACAGATGAAACAGAAATACAAGATAAGGCCGGAAAAACATTTAATATACAAAAGCAGCATGACGGATATTTAGTCAGCGTTAAAGGAATAAAAACGAAAGTCTTTCTCTTCGTTTTTTTGCTTATGTTCTCTTCCATCACCGTTTTTCTTTTTACCGAAAAACATAAAAGTACTAATATTAGTATACTTTTTTACGCTTTTATGGCTTTCTCCCTTTTAATAGCTGCTGGATTTATATGGGAGCTAATCTCTTCCGAAGAACTCTTTTTTTCAAAGTCACTGATAAAACACCAGAGAAGGCACCCCTGGGGTGTAAAGGTGAAACAAATGCTTTCTTCAGAAAGTATAAAAAGCATTGATATAAAAAAATCAGAGGACAACCCCCATAATGATATAAATCCCCCCATAATTATAGAGCACAGCGGGAAACCTGTTTGTTTTGGAAAAAACATGAATAAAAAAGATAAAATCTATATTAAAAACATGATCGTAAAAACCATATCCGGAAAATAATTTTCACAGAATTTTCCTGGATGAAAAATGAGCCATGCAATTTGCTTTAAACAACAGCTTGCTTTTAATTCCTTTTGCTGTTTAAAATTATATTATATGATGCTTTTTTTAATTGAAAATTTAACATTCAATATAAGAAGGGAGTTTTAAAATGGGTAAAAAAATAGCTCTATTGATACTTGCGGCAGGTGGCGTGGGCCTGTTAATCTGGAGTCACAGCCGCTATTCAAGGATGAAAGAGGCCCAGGGCTGGCCTACGGCTGAGGCAGAGATAGTTTCCTCCGAAATTGAAAGTCACCGGCGCAGAAGCCGGAGCAGCTCGAGATCAAGAACACGGGAAGTTACTATGTATACTCCTGTGGTTGAATATGAATATAATGTGAACGGGGAGATTTATACTTCAAGCAGGGTTTCTTTTTTTGATGGCAGTTCTACTGCAAGATTCGACGCCAGGGGGGTAGTTGATAAGTATCCACAGGGCAAGGTTGTTTCAGCATATTATGACCCCGACAATCCGCAGAATTCTGTTTTGGAAACAGAGGAGACCGGAAATATATTTTATTTATCTCTTATTTTTGGATTTGGATTTATTCTTATGGGAATAACGGGTTTTATTTTTGCTGATGAATAAGGGCTTTTTGCTTTGCGAATATTTTACTCACTGATCGACTTTGACCATAATGCTCTATCAGTTTTGCAGAGGCATAGTCAAATATTATAAATTCCATTATAATTACAGAAATTTCTAACGCAGACTTAAATAATATATCGCCTGATTAGGATTATAATTGTTTAATATCATAACCTAGTTTTTCAAAATGATAAAGCAGGCCAACATCATTTACTACATGTGCGCTTCCTACAACCACAAACGGCTTTCTGTATTCCTCCAAAAGTGAGAGAATTTCATCCCGCATCCCTATTTCTCTATCATCGGTCATTTTTGAATACCATTTTTGGATTTCCGGGCTTTTCTCACGCTGCTTAAACAGGAACTCACGCACCGGCTCCACTTCTCCCGCCTGCCATGCGGAAACTATTTCCTTTATCATGCTCTGACTATATTCCAATTCAGCAATAGTATCTCGCAATGCAGCTTTCTGAATATCCAAATCCATCTCACTCATAAACCTCAGCTGATCAACCATAGACTCAAGCTCTACAATTTCTTTACCCTTTTGGCGGGCTTTTTTTATCATGTGATTATCCACTCCTTCTGCCGCATCCATGCCGATCTCTTCCAGAACAACCTGTGCTATAATCATGGAAACATACCAGGGAGCAAAACCATCTATGTCTTCTGCCGATAAACCAAGATTTGATACGATATCAATGATTTTTTCATAGGTTCCGGCAGAAAATTTATTTCTTAATTTTTTACCGTCCTCCAAAAAAGCTTCTTCCATAATCAATCTCTGCAATTCAAATTGATCCACTTCGGTAATATCGGCTTCCACAGCCATAACGTCGGCCTCCTCCAGCCTGCTATAAATCACATCGTCAAGCGGATAAGATCCTGACGGCATATAATGAATCGAGCCCATAAGGTAAAATTCTCCCTGGGGGCCGCTTAACTCCCACAGAAAATTGCTTCCTGCCGACAATGAACCGGGAAATAAAAAAGCTGAAACTAAAACGATTCCCAGGACATAAAATATACTTTTCTTTTTCAATCTAAAACCTCCCTCTTTAATTTTTAAATCTTTCATATGTCATTTTTCTGCTATCTAATTTACAAAACCCGCAAATCCCTCTTCTTCTAAGCAGACATTACCATCTGTTAAATAGTATTACAAAAAAACTATATTCTCAAGGCTACTGTTAGAACAGAGATCATATCCCCGCAGAAAAACAACTTGAAATTATAAGGGCTTTCCTTATGTCAAAACGTATATTCAGGTAGAATATATTTTAGAGCCTGGTGCTCATGGATATCCTGTGAGTCATACCAAGGTCTTCAAAAGAGGCAAAGGCATAATCAAACTTCATATTCGAAATGCTTACACCGAAACCTGCGGTAAGATGACTTAGAGGATCAAGCCCTTCTGCGTATGACTTAAGCCCAAGCCTCAGTGAAAGAATAAAATCATCAACCGGATAGTCGGCATTTACTCCCGCGTTTATTCTAAATGGCACATCGGCAGAAAAATTGGTCTCCGCGGAAGCAAGCATGTCAAAATCGCCTACCATGAACGGATACGAGGCTCCCAGGCGTGTTATGAAGGGAAGTGGGTCTCCTTCATCCCTGTACTTCATCTCCGTACCGATGTTCTGCACCGAAAGGCCGGTATTGACATCACCAATCTGCTTCATAGCCCCTATATCCATCGCAACAGCAGTCGCAGTTTCATCATCTATATTCGAATTTATAAACTTAAAGGTGCCTCCAAACGACATATCCTCTATAAGATCATCCCTGGCATAGGATAAAGAGAAGGCCATATCAGAGGGGCTGTATGTATCTCCCGCATCAGTCCCGTCACTTTTATACTTGTCTATCTCTCCGTAGAATAGACCGTTTCCTCCAACAGCCAGATATCCGTTAAGCATGGGAGCGCCCACAGCAAAATTTGAATAGTTTATATCTGCAAACCAGAAGGCGTGCGTAAAAGACAGTTCCCATCCTTCTACTGAGGACAAACCGGCCGGGTTGGAGTATATGGAGAGAATGTCTCCCCCTACTCCCGAGTAGGCTTCTCCCATTGCCGCCGGCCTGGCTCCGACACCTATCTTTAAAAACGACGCCGAAGTTTCACCGGAATCGGCATACGATATTCCCGTCAAAAGAATAAAACCAAAAACCAAAGCTGTAATAATTTTTTTATTCATGTTATTTCACCACCGCAAATTTAACTGTTTCAACATCTCCGTCATGCTCTATAACCATTATATATACACCGGAAGCAATATCCCCGGCCTTTTCCCAGCGGTACTCGCCCCCGTCCCTGCTTGTAAAATCATCCACCAGCTCCCCGGCCACGTTAAATATTCTTATATCCGAATTTTCGGGCAGTCTTGAAATGATTATGCCTTTACCCCCATCAGCGCCTCCATAGTCGCTGGAACCGGGCTTAAGGGGATTGGGATAAATGAAAACATCGCTGACATCATCTGCTTCCGCGGCTTCAAGAATTACCGAATATACCGAAAGTTCCTCAAGTTCCGCTTCTATGGTATACTCCGGTTTTCTGACAGTTGTTTTTTCCAGGGGCACATTTTCCCACTTCTCTTCATTTTCGTTTAAACTAACAATCCTTAGCCTATCGACCTCTCTATTTGTAAGAGTATCCGGATAGGTAAAACGTATTAATATTTTTTCCCCTTCAAGCACGCTGCCGTAATCCTCAACTTCACTGCCATCGCTCAGCCTCAGTGAAAATTTCCTGGGATCAACTTTACGCACTGCGCCTTCCGGCAGTTTACCGTCCGCTATTTCTCTCTTATCTTCCTGTTCTTCGCTCAACCTATTCACACGCGCATATATGGGGGTTGAGGTTCTCGGAACCTGCATACTGATTCCGGCGGCCCTGTCATCGGCTACATAGCCTTCAGTAGAAAGCTCCACTTTGAGCGTTTCGGCTGCAGCTTCAATGGACCAGGCTGTATTGCCCACCTTATCCCTTGCCTGTACTCTGAACCAGTACGTTGTGCCTGTGACCAGTTTATCCCACTTATATGTATCCCCTTCCACCCATCCTGTTGTCTGTGAAGAAGAAAATTCTTCATCTTTACTTACAACAAAATTAAACGGTTTCTCATGCAGTCCGGTAAAATGGTCGGTTGCCGAAGCCTTGAGAGAAACGGTATGAGTTGAGACCTCTACAATATCAACCTCAACATCCGCAGGAGGAGTGGTATCCACGATTATCTTCCAGGCAGGGGCCCAATCCGAATAAACTTCTTCACTGTATTTACCTTTGAGGCTCCAGTACCATGTCCCCTCATCCATCACATACACCGAAGTGCTTGTATTTAAAGCGGTAAATGTTGCAAACTCGGTTTCCAACTCCTCATCTTCAAAAAGTCCGAATTCATAATTTTCAACCCCGACCATTTCATTCCATTCAAAATCAACAGTGGATTTTTTAACCATATACCCGTCTTGAGGGCTCACAAGCTCCGGCCAGTCGTCTTCGGCTCTTACGACAACCCCCTCAACGACCCCCACTTTCGTAGATATAACTTCTACTTCTATATCTATTATTTCATATGTATCGTGTATAACAGTTACTTTATATTCTCCGCCGCCCATTTCATCAACGTCGTCCAATTCTAAAACTCCATCTCCATCAGCGAGTATTACATTAAATTCTTCTTCTTCGATTCCTACAATTCCTTCCTCATCGCTATCTATGACATTCACAGAGAAACTGAAAGTGCTGTTTACCACAGGGAACACGGGATCGGTTTCCTCAGATACAAAAGAATACTCCCGTGAAGGCGGATCAAAAGCCTGGTAAGTACTCCACCCGCTTACACTGAAAGTGAGGGTGTTGTCCTCATATGAATAACCCTTTATTCTTTCTGTATCTAATTTATTTCCCGCATCAACTACCAGGTCTGCTTCACCCTCGTCGGGTATATAACGGATGCTCGGAGATGTCGAAAAAACCAGGTTGTACATGTGTAATGTAGACGCCACATTAAAAGACTCAAGAGCACCTGCAGCGGTATCAAGAGACATTTCCGCCTCCGCAATAATAAGATTGTCTCCCAATTCAGACAACCCGCTTACAGTATCCATGTCACAGAGGTTGATAGCCTCATCAATAACCAGTTTCCCTATTGACCCGGCATCTCCTTTTTCAAAAACCAACCCATCCGCATTCGTAAAATCAAAATCTGAAGGACGTGTGGACCAGTCCGTTGTATCTCCACCAAGCCCGGTACCCTCCAGCTCAAGCGGATTAATATTTACCACAACAAACGATCCTATATAGTGCTCACCCGCGAATACGGGAATCTCATAGGCATCCGGACCATAATTCTCCCCTTCGCTCCAGTCAAAATCAAAGAACCAATCACCATTATCTTCATTCCCTACTACTGGCTCTTCTACGCCCAGATTGCTAAAATCAGCGGTAACAGTCCCGAAAATTTCAGCTTTTTCTACTACAAACTGTATGTTATTACCGTCATCGAAATAGTTGTAATATACAAAAGTGTCCTTTTCGGTTGGATTCCCGTCCCAGCGGAGAGCTTTAATCGGCGGCAGAATAACCTCTACTGTCGCAGATTCTACCCCGATACCTACAATTTCAACATAGAAAGTATGCTCTCCTAACTCTTCCAACGTCATCCTGGGATCATCACTGATAGTTGCCTCACCATCTAAAAACTCTAAGCCTTCACGGGCTATCTCGTCTCCTTGGTCATTCCGGACAACAAATTCACGCGACTCCTGAAGGTCTTCCCCTTCGACATCAGTGGCGTTAGTTATATTGATTTCTAAAGGCTGGCCTATTACCTGTTCACCAGGGTCTTCAACTTCAAACCCGGAGAGGTCGTAAGTAAATCTAGCTATAGTTTCAGATTCGTTCCTGAATACATCATATGCTATCATTTCTATGTGATAGCTGTCGCTATCGGGGCGGGGCTGCAGAGCCTCGCCGGCATAGTTAACTTCCGTCTCATCACCTGCCACATTGGTGCTCCAGACTACATCCCAATAAGGATTATATACCCGCAACCTGAAAGAGACCGGCTCTTCTTCTTCTCCCACCCATTCCCAGGTAATTTTATCAAGGGGTTCTTCCAGGTTCTCACCGTACTCGGGGGAAGTAACTTTCGGATAGCTTTCCATATGACCCGCTACGTAAGCATTATATTCCTCTTCATCGATTACAAAGGTATACTCAAGGGGAAATTCTCCCAACCCGGATAGATCTTCTACAGTAATTCCTATACGCCATCTGGTCATACCGTGTTGATCATAATATTCCCCTGCAGCTTCGGTACTTCCAACAATGCCGGGACCCTCAATCTCTGCGACAGTACCTTCCTGGTTTCCTTCCTTGAATATAGAAGCACTGATTCTATACTCATCAGTTTTATTCTTCTTCACTCTCGTCCCACTTTAATACATGCTTTGAGGTTCCGCTTTCACTATAAGCCGGATCAAACGGATTATCGTTGTCGGCTTCGCGGAGAGAAAAATCAATTGTTTTATCGCTGTCTACTACGTTTATCTCAGAGGCATCATCGAAAGAGTCTCCTTCTTCATAGACGTACCAGGGATCATTGCTGTCAAATTCCCCTTCGTCTGTTACGGTTGCAGCCAGATAATAAGTGCCCGCATCAAGTCCGTCTATTTCATATTCTAAGCCATCGCCCCAATCTGCCGGTTCTTCGTCTGCAAAAAATGCGGCGGGCTCTGAACGCCCCATAATAGCTTTTTCAGTATATACAGCTACAACAACACTCTTTCCCTGGGAATCACCGGTATAAGATATATCTCCGGATATGCTGAAAGATATAGCATGAAGACTTGAAACTCCGGCCGTAGCCATAAAGCCCAGTAGAGCTATAACCGCAAAAATATTTACCCTGATTTTTTTAAAGATCCTACACATAGATAGTAATTCTCCCCTGCAAAAGCAGACTCTTCTTAACCAACATCATTAAATTCTTCTTTAAATCCACTTAAAGGTTTTGCTGCTTTAAATTGAGCTGCAGACGTTGGAAATAATTCCAATGCTTTTCCATTTACCCGAAAGCAAAAACCTTCAAGTTCCGTCATATTATATTTTTCTTCTTCTAGATTATTATTTTGTGCAGTGTTGAACGGGGCTTTCACAATTTCTGTAAAAACCCGCATGGCTGAAGCTAACAGCGCATTTGGATTGGTCTTTATTTTCTCATTTACATAAACGGCAGAATCAGATTCCTTATTCAATATTTCGCTTTGTCCTTTTTTTCGATGATATAAAATATTTTCTGTAATTTACAAACGAGCTCTTTGACAAAAGTAGTGGGCCATTGCTAACCTTTTTAGTGTTGGTAAGAACCTAAAGGAGGTTAAACAATGACCCAAAGAAAG
>PWEK01000118.1 GCA_003553445.1 Elusimicrobiota bacterium | reverse complement strand
CTCTTTTTCATGTATAGCATCAGTACTTAATATATTTTCTTCTTGAGCTCCCTTTAGGAGAACTGCCAGCAAGTTGCCCTTGGCATTCCTAAGCGCATTCACTAATCTTTCAGAAGGTTTAAATAAAGTGTTGTTTTCTATTATCCTGGCCACTAATTTCTGTACCCCTTCGCCAAACGCCGGAAATTCTTCAGTTCCACCAGCCTGTATTTTTTTGTAAAAACCATAAACTTCTTCCTTGCTGCTGAAACTCGTGATTGGTATTCCAACCCATGGATATAGGGGATGAACTACTTCAATAAACTGCGGTGGTATATTCCTACCTCTTAAAATTTCTTCCCAAACTGTAGGGGCTGTCTTTACAACCCGAAGAGTTACGTCGTTCAAAAAAGCATCCTTTTTAATATCCGGATTTCTTATACTGCCCAGTTCGTTCCAATCAAGGAAATCTACGTATCCCGATTTTGTCTCAACCGCTGTTGTTTTATTGTTTAAACCATATTTTAGTATTTCAAAAATATTGTCCATTGAAGTTTTATGTACAAGATATCCGCTTAAAGAATCTTTCTTCTTGCAGATATTTCTAATATGCGTCAGTAGTTTCATTCCACTTGAGCTTTTGGATACATCTGAACTCTGAATCTTTTTATCTATGTATTTTAGAATAATATCATGTATATTTCTTAATCTTTCATCTTTTATTTCTTCAGGTATATTAGGATTTAATATATTATGATAATCAAGTTTGTGTTTAGAAGAACTCTCCAGGTAAGCCAGACCGTAGAGTCTCCTTCTGGCAGCTTCAACCTTGTTCATATCTTCAAACTCTAAAATATGTTCTATACTCTGGACAGTTACCCTGTGAATAATTTCATAAATAGAATCAATAACCCAACGGTCCCACTCATCTGCATTTACAAGTATGTCCTTAACTGAATTAAGTTGTTCTATAGCCCCGGCATCACTCTGCATTAACAGATTTGTAATCTCCCGGACCACCGCTTCCCGGTCTTCCGGTTTTTCCTTCTGAAAAATACTTTTTGTTATTTTTTGTGAATGACGCTTCGGGAGCTCTGTTTTGTAAATATCCAATGATAAGGCTTTTTCCACATTATCTACAGTTATATCTGAATCCGGTTCAGAAATCCTTGTCAAAAACATATCTGTTTTAATTTCCGGTTTTTCTTTAGTTCCGTAATTAACATTTAAAAGACTTATTCTGTATTCTCCTGAATTTATAATTATCAATTCAGCCTTGTCATCATATGAAACACTGTCCTTAATCGGTGAATCTTTAAGAATTTCGTATATCTCGCCTAAGTTTAATTTCCGAATATTTTCCTGAGCCATTATACTCTTATATTGAGAAATAAGTTTTTTTATAAGATACTCTTCCCCTTTTCTTTCCGAAATAAGTTCTTTATACATGTCAACATAATGTTTTAAACTCCTAGTCCAGCTATTATCCTGCCTTATTCCATTTTCAACAATTTCTGCCCACCCATCCGGATCATTAATATGAATATTCAAAGCCCTTTGAATAGCATCGTACAGCTGCCTGGTATTTTCAGCTTTAGCATATAAATCTTCTTCTTCAAATGAAAAAACCCTGCTCACTCCATCAAAAACGAAGCCGTTCGGATTCTGACCTCCTTCAAACACCGTATCTGCTAATCCGCCTGTTTTTCTTACAACAGGAACGCTTCCATATCTTAAAGCTATCATCTGAGTAAGACCTGACGGTTCATAATCGGAAGGAACAAGCAGCATATCAGTAGAAGCATAAATTAACCTGGATAACTTATCACTATAGCCTTTAATATAAACTAATCTCCCTTCCGGATATTCATTGGCAAGCTGTATAAATTCTTTTTCCAAATTCTCATCGCCTGTTCCCAATATAACAAAATCAGCGGGGAACTCTGCTTTTTTTTCTTCTTTTATTTCTCTGAGCATTTGAGCAACAATATCCAATTGCTTTTGTCCCACCAATCTTGAGACCACTCCGATCAAAGGTCTACCAGTTTCTTCCGATAAACTCCCATATACGCTTTCCGAACCGAGCCCCATATTCATCAATTCTTTTTCATTTTTTTTCCTCAAGAAAACTCTCCTGAGGTATTGCTCATTCCTTCTTTTTGCCTCTATCACCTCTTTGCCGCTTAATTCAGTAGAGTAATTTTCAAATAAAGCGGAATCACTTTTCGGATTCCAGACATCGTAATCAATGCCATTTAAAATACCGAAAAACCTATCTCCTCTTTCCATCAATATCTTATCAACAGGAAAACCCGTTCCCCTGACTTCTCTTGCATATGTTTCACTCACTGTATTAACAAAATCAGCCGTGCTAACAGCCCCTGACATTAAATTCAACTTATTTCCTCTTCTGAGATAACCCTCTGCTTCCGGCACATTTATTTCTTGAATAAGTTCCCTGTCTGGGTCCATGTATTCCCCCTGGTACCCAATATTATGAATAGTGAAAAAACAAGAGACATCTTCAAAATATTCGGAATAGACATAACGCATATATAAAGGAAGTAATCCGGTGTGATGATCATGCCCATGAACTGCATCTATATTAAAGTCCTTGTCTTCCTTAAGAGTTTTCATTAACTCAATTGAACCGCGTGAAAGAATAATTGATTCATAAAACTCTGCTTCCGTACTTTCATAAGGTGAAGAGAAAAACCTGTCTGTTTTTAATAGATAAACCCTGATACCATCGATATCAGTACTGTAAACCCTTATATTGACATCTTTTGTACCTGCAAAAGGTATCTTTATATTTATTCCGGCATCTTCTACTTCTGCACCTACTTTTTCTAATTTATCATCCAGAACGCTATGATATGGAAGGATAACATTAGGCCTGCTTTTGGTTTTTGAAATCAAAGCACGGGGCAGTTCATAAACAACATCTCCCTGCCCTCCAACTTTGGCAAGGGGGGCAAACTCCATTGCTACAAAAAACACATCTCCCGAAAAATCTACATCTAATTCCTGTTCTCTTATAAATCCCTTTTTAGTATTTCTGGCGCGTTCGAGCATAATAGGCACATCGTTTTTAAAAAATTGATTCAGTGGCTCTTCACTTTCAATTAAATCCGCAACAGCAAACTCTGTTGAACTAACGCCAGTCTCGTCTCTTTTTATCAGTTCATCAGGTTCGTACATCAACGTTGCATTTGTAACCGGCAGATTGGATTCTCTGAGTTTTTCCGCTCTATCTAACAATACCTTTGGAGAAAATCGTTTTAAAGACTCTGTTAATACAATTTCTTCATTAGCCCGATAATTTATCTTTTCAATAACATCCCGATAAAGATAGTCCTGGGAATACAGAGATTCAATTATTATATCTTCTACCTTTTCAACTGCTGTTTCATCATCTTTTATAGATACATCTTCAATGGCTTTTTCAACTTCTTCCAAAGTAAGAGAATTAAAAACTTCCCTGTTTTGTGTAACAAAAACTCCCGCCATTTCTGAACACCCGATTAAATGATCAAATCCTGCAGGTATGGATTTATTCCTGGGAAACATCCAAACCTTGAATTTTCCATCTTCCATCTTAAATATTAAGTTGAAATACAAATCATTAACTTCTATCCGCTCTGTAACGTAAGATAAAGCCTCGGTTAAATTATCAATATCTCCACTTTCAAACAGATAACTCTGTGCGGGAAAATCAATAAGCCTGCTTACTTTTACTTCCCCGTTATCTGCAATTAACTCATACTCATAATTCTCTATGGGTAAAGAATCTTCATTAAATAAATGAAAATGTTTATGCTCCGGTATAGATGCTCCGGCCCCTATTGAATTGAAAGCTCCATAGAAACCCGTTAACTCTTTCATTACTGATAAAATATCTTTAATATCTTCACTCCTTATTATATTCGGAGTATGCTTTTTATTTAAAACGGTAATATGCTTATTGAATACAGGGAATGGATTGACCGCAACTTTCCAGTTTAGCGAATCTAAATCAATCACTTTCTGCGATACCGGCATATTGTTTACGCAAATTCGACATCCGCCATTCACAATTTCCCCTCTTGGTTCAATATCTGCGGAAACTTCTGTACGATGAGCCCTGCTTTCATTTAACTGCACATCTAACCTTTTACCCTGAAACTCAGGACTTGTTTCAGATTTGTATTCAACAACCCCTTCTGTTATAACCCCTGCACTTAATTGATCCCTATAAAGCCATTCTATTCTTGAAATAAGCTCAGAGGATTCTTTAAAAGATTCATCCCTTTCATCTAACTGTTCTTCGACCTTTCTTAGTACTTCCTTATTTTGAAATTCCAGTAAGGCATTTTGCTTACCTCGTTCCTTAACTAATTCCGCAAGATAATCCACCAGGGGCGCCTGCCAAGCAACAGCTGATGCCCCAGGTATTTCACGCAGAACCTCTCCATCCACCTTAAATTCAAGTTTTCCTGCCATTTTATCCACTTTTTCGCTATTAAGGTAATTTTCCCAGGCAACCCTGTTTCTTTCTCTCATTTCTCCTAATGTTTTAATATGTTCATCAGTTTTACTTTCTTCTGTATCTTTTTCCTTTGCAGCAAAAACAAACTCCTTTGCTACTTCAAAAAGGCCTTCTTCCTCTTCAGAAAAAACAACACCCCCGTCTATTGTCCTGTCTATTACTTCAAAATGCCTGGAGAGCTTTCCTTCTTTAAGAGCTGAAAGCAACCCATAAAACTCTTCTCTAATTCCTAAAACCTCTCTTATGGCTGAAAAAACCCTTGAGAATATACCTTTTCCCTTATCAAGATATCCATATTCCTTGCCCTTGTGCCCAAAAAAATCTTTGACAATTTCGTCCATCTCCCTGGATAAATTTTTTCTATATTCACCAAACTCTTCATGCTCTTCAGGAGCCTCTGCCATTAACCAGTTGTAATTTCTTATAGAGTCTCCAGTTCCGGAAGGCCGGTAAGTGGAAATCACCTCTCTTCCGGAAGGCGCTTTTAAATAAAGCCGGATTCCTTCTTCCGGAAACCCTTTATAAATGTCATCATATTTCTGCGCCCTGAATACTTCCACCCCGGTTACTTCGTATTTATCATTAAAAAGTGTTACCCTCCCCCCATTATCCAGTCTCTTCCTAATTTCATAAGCCAGAATTTTCTCCAGTGACTGTATTTCATTTACCTTATCATCAATCCCTGAAACCCCCGGATGATAGAGAGCGCTGTTTTCATTGTAAACCATACCGATATCACGGGACATCTCTTCAAACATATCATAAGGGGTTTTCCCATAGAACTTTCCATAACTTATTAATTCTAGAAATTCAAAAGCAGCAAGAGAACCATCTTTGTCATTTATGTGGTTTAGCTCAAGGGCTCCTTTTTCGGGGTTCCATCTTCCCAGCTCCCCATAACCGTTTGATTCTTCAACCCCGGAAAGAATATGCATATGTGCAACAGCTTTTAAGTTGCTTTGTGCTTCATTCAACCTTCCTTCTTCCATCATTTTAATAGTACCATCAATAAGTGGTACTCCGGCTGTCTGAGGAGGCACATATCTTTTCACAGTTTCATATAATCTTTTTAATTCGCTTATTCTTGAATCAGTAAACGAACCGTCCTGTATAGCCATGTAAATTTCCCATGATTTTTCGGCCACTTTAAACAATTCTCTTGCCTTAGCTCCAATTTCGGTAAATCCCACATAAGTATCCACTACATATATCTGATACCCCTCTTCCCTGTATTGTTCGGCAATTTTTTTCAAACCATCTGTTGTTACGTGAGATTTTTCTATTATATAGAGCCTGTTCTTTTCCAAGTTGCCGGTTTCTTTCATCATTTTCAGTTTCCAGTACATCATAAAAGTCCAGGCTTCATTTGCAGTAAGGAGATATTTGTCATTTAGCTTTTCCTCTAAAGCATTTATTATCTCTCCCTTTCTTTCCGCAGATACCGCTTCATTCTCATCTATATATTCCTTTACAGCTTTTATAATAGCACTTTTAAGATTACCTTTAATACCTTCCGGTAAACCTATTGCCATTCCGGCGCGGTCTATATCAGGGTCTGTTGCAACCGATACTTCCCTGCTGTTAAACTCCTTTATTGCTCTTTCAATCTCTCCTAAATCTTTACCGGCATACTGCTTTATATAATCCAGAAAATTTGAAATCCAACCCTCAATAATACCCGGATCCGGAGATATATGCCCGGGAAACATACCATCTATATCCTCAGTTTGCCTTTCCACAGTATCCACATCTCCATAACCTGATTCCTCTAAAAAACCTTTGTAATTTGCAGCAGTTTTTGCCCCTACACCAAAAAAGGCAGTATAGAGAACATTCAATGAAGAACTAACCTTATCTTTAATTTCCTTTCTTAAATCATTAGAAATCATTCCTAGGGGAGACATTTTTCTGAGCTGATTATTATACCAGGTATAAAAATCTATGTGATCTCTACCGTAATAATCTTTACCACTAATTTTTTCGCGTGCACCCAGCCATCTGAGTTCTCCTGTATTTTTCAGTATATTTTCTATTTCTTCATCAGCGCCCTTTTGTATAAGATCAAGATTCATATCTTCATATCCTACTTTTTCTCTTTGCTCTTTTATTCTTTTTTTTGTCTCATCATCCACCTGGGCCATCTGATGTCCCAGAAACACCTTAAAACCGTTATGATTGGCTTCCGAATGACTTGCTGATATCAGTATACCGAACACGGAATTTTTATTTTTTGCAGCCCATGCGCCGCCGGGAACTCCCGCCGGATTATCAAACAAATCAACCTTTATTCCCTCTCTAAGAAATGCCGCCGCGAGGAGACGGGCATAATACTCCCCATTTATCCTGCTGTCATAAGCAATAGTAACCCTGTTCTCTTTCAGGAATGTTTTAAATTCATTATCCAAACCAGCAACTTCCGGGTCATCTCTTTCTACTTTTTGCTGTAAATCTTTTATAAGTTTAACCAGAGCCGCTTTTTGCTGAAGTAGTGTAACAGCGCAAATAAGGTTAGGTCCGGGGAGTACCGGAGCATAGTAGTCGTCTTTGAATTCCCTGAGTTCAAGATCCTGTATTGCTGGAAAAGAACTCTGAACCGCTGGATTTCTTACGCCCGCTGTTCCAAACTTTTTCCATTCTGTGAAGCTAAACAGAATATCTTCGCTTCTTCCTTCAAGCATAGCCCTGTATATGCCCTGTATCATATAATCAGGAATATTGTTTTCTGTATTTAGCCATTCATTTAATAGTTTAATGGTTTTTTTAAGTTTTTCATCTGCCTGTTCCTTAGTTGTATTACCTTTTTCAATTTGAGTTAAATTAAAATATTTAATATTTTCAATTGCTCTTTCCTTAAGCATCTCAAGTACAGATTCATCCCCATATTCAATAAGCTTACCTGCGGTATCTCTTGCCAGTTTTGATTTTTCGACAATGAATCTTTCATTCTCTCTTGTAGATTTTCCACTGGGATCATTGTACTCATTATTTATTTTCATAAATTTTTCTATGATTTCTTCCCAATCCTGCGCATTTTCTGCTCTGTTTACATCTTCTTCTAACTTTTTTAGTAAATCAGTTTTCTGAACCTTATAATTTTTCCTAATCTCCTGATTAATTAACTTTAAAAAACCTGTAAGTAGCGAAGAGGCCATTGACAGCACCTTAAATAGTGCATCTGATATGCTGTCCGCGGGAGCAGGCATTGTTCTGCTTCTTACCTCCGAAGGTTCAATTTCCT
>PWEK01000078.1 GCA_003553445.1 Elusimicrobiota bacterium | reverse complement strand
TCTCATTTTATCTTTGTTGTAAATGATTTTGTATTTTTCAATGAAACCTATATTTCTATTTTCTTTTATCAATTTATTAACGATATCTATTTCTTCTTCTTCTACCCTTGCCGCAGGCTCCAATCCGGCAATAACCCCTATCGCTTTCCAATTTTGATTGGCAAATAGCTTTTCAACAGAACCTTCTTCTCTCAGCTTTTGTATTTTTTCAGCCTGCTCTTTGCGTGTATTTTCATCAAATATGCCCTGCGCTTTATCCGGGGCAACCTTATCCATTCTTCCCTCTGCAGGATTAAAAACATAAGTAACTTTATTACCGTTTAATTTTAGTCTCACATAAGCATTTTCTCCCACAACCAGCGGCTCTATGTCAAAATCATAATATTTTACATATTTACTTTGCTCATACTTTCTAAGCCATTCTCCTTTAAAATCGTTAATTGCATCCTCAAAATCATCCGCAGTCCTTTTCCCAACAAGCATCATTGCAAACTCAAAAACAACCCGCGGCGGCACCTGCTCTAAAAGTATGCCGTCCTCGGCAAACATGGTGCTTACCGCCAGGCGCTCATCCACTAACTCACTGTAGGTGAGCATGTTATCTCCCCGCAAAAAACGGTAGTAGTTCTCTATTACCTCGGAGGTATGCGATTCCACAGAAGGCAGTATCAATGTATAGGGTATCTCATGCTCTCTTAAAATCTCTCCCACTCCCTCGGAATGAAACCCTCCCAGGACCATCATTGAAATCCCTTCTTTTGAAGACTCGCCAAGGGCGAAGTTCTCCACAAATGACCTGTCCCTCGCCAGCGCCACGCTGTAGAACTCACCCATCCTCTCCACGCTTGATGACAGAGCCCCCAGTATGCCGTCCAAAGACGAGTTATCAAGCCCGTGCTGCCTCGACAGATTCTCAAACCTTCTTTCAAACTCATCCGCGCTCTCGTAGAAATAGTCAAGCTCTTTTCTGGTAATCTGGTTTAACATGAACTTCACCATCAGCTGGGCATAATCCGATACATACATAAGGTCCCTGTCCTTCTCATCCCGGCACATCTCAAGCCCTATCTGCCTTATCACCTCTGATTCTTTATGTACTATCTCATGGGTGTTTATCTCTTCCATGGCATGCATGCTCTTTATGTAGTCTCTCAAATTGGAGTAGGAGCTGTCTGTGTGTATTTTTTTCATCAGCCTGCGATACACTGGCTCGGGAGAGCGGAATATGTTTCTGAACTGACCGGATACTCCTTCTTCTCCCCTTACTCTCTCAATAAGATTTTCATACTCCCTCTGGATTCTTCTTTCGTTTAAAGAGGAGGCCTTTTGGGAGGCCCTTATGTAGCGGGCGTACTCGGGAGATACCCTTCCTATTGAAACACCGGCTCTTTGGGCCCAGCGCTTGAGGTAATCATAAAAGACCCCGGCTGAAAGCTCACCCTGCCTGTATAAAAAGTACTGGCTGCGGAACCTTCTCAAATCTGACGGGTATACCTCCTCTTCCATTTGCCTTATCAGGGAGGTTATTCTTTCGAGGTATTTTACCGTCTCCTCTCTCTCCCCCAGGGACTCAAGGAGCATATTCAGGTTTGTATCATAGAGATCCCTGCTCTCAATACCCACCAGGGGCACGTCCTGTCCGTTTAATACGCTGTATCCCTCAGGGCCCCTTACCATGCCCTCATCCATAAAGAAATCAAGCACATTCTTTTTTATCTCTTCATCAGGTATGGAGGACATTATGGAGGTGTCTATAGTCTCACCGGCGGGGTCTCCCTCAAGGCCTATTTCGGATACGTCATGGGAGGCGGATATATCCTGAATTATGTTCTGTATATTTCTCTGTACGCCGGGGTTTGCGTGAAGGTCCTTTATCAATACAAGCTCGGGGCCTTCTCCGTGGGGGTCGTAGCTTTCCACCACCTGTCCCAGGTTTACGGGCACGTTTATTTCTACCGGAGGGGGAGAGAGAAACTCTCCCGCATGGGCGTAGGTGTCTATTACTGATGTAAAAAACATCGCGCCGGATACCAGCCAGCAGATTATTTTCGTGTATATAGTATTTAGAAAATTCATTTAATTCTCCTTTATTTATCCATAAAAAAACCCGCGTTCTGCCCTAACACAAAACGCGGGGTCTTTTCCCGTAAAACTCTTTTCAAAGGGTTTATTTCGTACTCATCAGCTCTCCTTTGTATGCACTTCTCCACAGGAGATATAATTTTAACACACCACACCATATAGCATCTCATCTTTGCCCTTAATTTTATGTTTTTCGAATAATTATTTTTAAGTGAAAAAAACACCCCCATAGTCGCCATTAACGTCATAGCCTCAAAAAGATGAAACATACTGTAAAAAACAACTGCTCCGCTGATTATGAATAAAACTTCCAGAATACTCCTTTTGTCCTGCTCCTGTTCTTCTTCTGTTGTTTCTTTGTTTCTATTTACAGCTTCGTTTACATCAGCCTGCACTCCCGAAGGATACGATACGGACTTAAGAAAACTTTGGTATGTTGAAACAATCGATTTGTTTATTTGGAAAAAACCAAAAACAAATGTAAATAATATAACAATTGCAACTGAAACCTTAACTGTTTTTTGTTTTTTTAACATTTTCCCTTATTTCCAAAATTTTTTCTCTCTTCTTTATAACTGGTGATACACATTTATAAAATTATTTATATTCGGAACCAATCCATCTGCCTCGGGTCTTCCCAATGCGCGAATTCTTTCCAGAGCTGCATATGACCAGGAATCTTCCGATCCGCCTAAATCATATGCAAACATAGCAATGGGGTTTTCCCCTGAAGCAGCATAAGCCACAGCGTCTATAGGCCGAAATGGCATTCTCACCATCTCTTCTCCAAGTTGCATTACAGCCGAAACTAAATTTTCAACCCCTTCATTGAGCCTGTCTTCTCTGCTCTGTCTCTCCACGGCCATGGCTCCATAACCTGACACCGGGCGAATAAACCTCTTTTCTCCCATTAACTCCTCACACATCCTTTGTACCTCAGCGACAACAGCCTGCTTTTGAGATTCTTGCATCATGAATCCGGCATTTTCAAATGCCCGGTCTATCCCCAAAATTAACTCTTCTTGACCCGCCTCTATTTTTTCTGTAAATAAAACGTCTGTGAATAAAATCATGAGAGCAGGTACTGCGGTAGAAGGTTCATCCATCCCCTCATCTTCAAGCCTTCTCATAAAATTATCAGCCCCCTCAATTACATCTGCTGTTGACCGCGAAGAAACCTGATAAACCGCAAATATTTTCATTAAATCCGAAAAGATTTTATCGTACTTTTCTGAATAACCGCTTAACATACTCAGCATCCCCAACCTAACATACTCGCGTCGACCAATCAGAGAAGAAAGATCGCTAATTTCAACTTCATCGGCAGCTCTCTCAACTCCCCGGGATAAATGATAAATAAATTCGTCAGCCGGCATTCTCAAATCCAAAGCAAACTGAACCATAAAAGTGCGTTCTTCCTCAGTAATTCCCTGTTGACGCAACCAATCATCTATCTGTATAGCCCTGGCCAGAGAAAGCTGATCTTGAGGCATCTCTCCCTGCTTTAACAATTCTAACATTTCCATAAATCTTTCAGAGACACTCCTAAAAACATCATCGTAATCCACATCTTCCCACCCCTCCGTTGTTAAACCCTCACCGGCAAGAGCGGAAATAGCCCGAAGCCTGGGATCATCGCTGTCTCTTCTTTCTATTGCTTCCTTCACAAATGCATCCAAATATTTTAATTGTTCTTCCGTATGGGTTCCTATTTTTTCTATTTCGCTAAGCAAAATGAGTCTGTCTTGTTGAATACTGGCCATTATCTCCTCCGGAGAATAGACATAATAGTGACCTTCAACCATTACTGTTCTATGAGGCATCTCTCCTTGCTGTATTATGCCCGCATCTCTTTCCCCAACTTCGCCAATTGATTTTTTACCTGTAATTACTGCCAGGGCCACCGGAGACAACTCATCTACCTGAATTCCTCTTCTTTGAATTCTAAGGAATTCATCTGCCGCCAATACTAATTTATAGTCTTCATTCACAACGGACGGAACCTGCGCCACTTCAGAAAACTCTCCGTCATGATATAAGATGCAAGCAACTTGCGAACCCTGACTATAAACATCTATGTAAAACTTAACTTTACCTTCTTCCACTGTTTTCCTTATTCTTAATTCACCGGGGAATCCGGTCCATTCTTCTTTTAATAGTCTCACCGCAGCGCCCGGTCGATTGCTCATTTCCATTATAGTCCCAACTATTGCATTCATTATTACCAAACGTTCCACTTGGCTATTAGGCAACTTAGATGGCGGAGCAAGCCTGTCATTTATAAATTCATCAAAAGAAATATCTATATCCCCCATAAGAACCCTGTGGTATTTTTCAATCATTTCACCGGAATGAGAAGTAACTCGAGGCATAACTATACTATATGAGACATCCTCTTCTTCCAGAAATGAACTTACGCCCTCGGAATGAAATCCTCCTATATTCATTATCATAATTCCGTCATCACATTTATTATTCAAAAAATTTTGAACCAGATGTTCATCTCTTTCCAATGCAACGCGATAAAAGAGTCTCATTTCTTCAACATAAGACGAAAGCACGCTCAGAACACCATCAATTGAAGATATTCTGTCTCCATATTTTTTTCCAAGTTCCCTATACCGTTCCTCAAACTCATCCGTTTTATCATAAAAATAATTCAGCTCATCCTTTGATATTTGGTTTAAAAGAAACTTCACTAAATAATGTAAATAATCAGCAACAAATAGAATATTTTCTTCTCTATTATTGCGACACAGGTTGTATCCTATTTCATCCACAACTTTTTTTTCTTCTTCTACTATCAGATTTATATTTACCTCTTTCATCAATTGAATCGCATCAATATAATCGGCAAGATTTGGGTAATTACCGTTTGCAGATATTTCCCTCTCAAGCTTTTCATATATCGAGTCTGAAAAAAGAAATATATCACTAAAATTCTCATAGCCGTATTTTTCAAGCTCTAAACTTTCTATTAGTTTTTCATACTCATTCTGAGTTTTTTCTCGGTCTATTTTTGAAATTCTTTGTGAAACATCCATATAACGGGCATATTCAGGAGATATGCTTTTAACGGATTTTCCGATATTTTCACTCCACCGTCTCAGGTATCTATGAAAAACATCAGATTGTATTTCATTCTGTCTGTAGAGAAAATATTGAGTGCGAAATCTTCTTAAATCTCCAGAATATTCTTTAATTTCCAAATCCCTTACTATCTTCATAAGACTGTCAAGATACCTTACCATTTCTCCTCTGCCCTTTAGGGCCTTAATAAATGACTCTTTGTTATTTTGATACAATTTATTGTTTTCCAACCCAAAAAGCTCAACCGAATTATTATTCTTAATGCTGTAAGCCTCCGGCCCTTTGATCAGCCCCCTCTGCATAAAAAACTCCAGAACTCTTGTCTTTACTTTTTCATCAGGTATAGAAGCCATAAGCGAGGTATCTATCACTTTACCCGCCGGATCACCTTCAAGCCCTATCTTTGTTACCTCATAATCCCTACTTATAGCTTCTATTATTTTCTTTATGTTCTTTTGTACTTCATAATTTACATGCAAGTCCTTTATCAGTACAACCTCCGGTCCTTCTCCGCTAGGATCGTAGCTTTCCACCACCTGACCTAAATTTGCAGGTATATTAATTTCCGCAGGAACGGGCTCAGAAAATTCAACAGCATGAACATAATTATTGAGAAAGAATAACAGTATCATTGATACCGCTGTAAACATAAATACTACTTCTACACAGTTTTTATTTATCTTTTTTATTATTTTTGTACTGATCTTCATATTCCGCATTTTAAAAGCTCCGCATTTTAATAAACTCATAATAGAAAAACCCGGATTTTGCCTTTTTTAAAACAAAATCCGGGTTTCCGTTTCCCCCATATTTTCTTATCGGATTAATATCATATTCATCAACTCTACTCCACATGCATTTTTCGACAGGCGATAGAAATTTCACATACCACACCTTATAATGTTTCATTCGACTGAGTAATTTTTTCTTAATTTTCTCCTGTATATTATATAAATTAGAAAATCCTGTTGTAAGCATAAAAACCATAACTTTAATTACATAAGTAGTACCCCCTAAAACAACCATACAGCTTAATAGATAAAGTAAATCCATAATGTTTTTATCCTCATTTTCATTTTCCTCATGAGCTGTTTTGCCTTCGTTATTTAATCTTTGATTAATATTTACCTGAGCTACTGCCATGCTTTTAATCCATCCAATTCCCGTTGTATCTTCATACTGTTTATTTAACTGAAAAAAACCGATAAAGAATGATATTATCAACAATATCACCAGTGCAACATTCACTATGTTTTTTTGAAGTTTATAACCTTTAAACATTTTTATAATGAATACTCCAACGCTCTCATCTTGTTCAATCTCGGGACAATCCCCTCATCTGCGGATGCTCTGAACAATCCGAGTATTTTCTCCATCAGTACCACATTGGCATTTGATCCCGCCTTTAAAAAGTCCTCAGCCATATGTCCTCTCGGGTCTGCGGCAAAACTCGCAGGCGCTGCCGCTGCAAAGACTATACCCATGCCAATTCCGATAATACTGGCCGTCAGCGCCTCTATTCCCTCATCTCTTTCACTGTAATGCTCACCTTCAGGCGCTGCAGCAGCTAAACTTCTTACCACATCAACCACTCTCTTTTTTCCCAGAAAACCTCTGTTCAATTCCACAACCCTGACTGCAACTTCATCCCTAAATCCGGCAGAATATCCTCCGTATCCTCCAAGCAGCATGGAAATCCTTATAAGAACTCTTATCTCTTCATCATCCATACCCATCATCTCTGTAAAGAGCACATGATTGAAAAATAACGGATATGCCACGGCATCCACTTCATCTACACCCATTGCGGATAAATCTTCAACATAATTTTCAGCGAGCTTATCATCATCAACCCCTGCAAATCCGGCATGTTTCTCATAAGCCAGTATAACCTTCATCATAGTCAGAAGCATATCCGTATCTTTAAGCTCTCTGTCCCCAAGCAGTTTGTTAAACAACGCCAGTTTTAAAAAAGTTTCGGAGTCAATATTCAGCCTGGTTCTCATCTCATCATATCCTGTTAACTCTGACTCCCGTACTTCAGCTCCAACAGCTTCTTCAACACCTTTATTTTGAATAAATTCACTTAACCCCTCTCTCGCCTCACCTCTTAAACTTGTTAAAAACGCCGAGTAATAATCTTTTAAAGACTCATCATGCGGTTCATGCGTGTATGGGGTTTCTTTATCCCTCCCTTCCTCTTCTACCGAAGGTGCTTCATCAGCATACTCCCCGGCTGGAGAAGGGGTTTCTTTCTTTATCCTTTCTTTGCCCACCTTTGTGAATCCAAAATATATCAGTGCAGTTAAACCAACAACAATTAATACCGGAGCAACATAGGGCAGTATTCCGGCAGTAAGAAGCCCTGTCGGAAACGTGGAAACCGTACCCGCACCGAAAAACGAACCGATTATGTTGCCTAAAACTTCAACAAGACCAACCTCTATTGCAAGCTCCTGTCCCAAAAGAAGAGAAATTACCCCTGCTGCCTGTTTTTTTGTACCGACAAAACCCGAAGCAAAATATCCATAATCTGGATCAAACTCATCTCTTCGCGGCAGCCTGCCTGCAGCTAACAAATGCTCGGAAGAAGAAGCTTTTTTACCCTCCTCTTTTATTTTAAATATTTCTAAAGGCCTGAGATTTGCTCTATGCAAAACACCTTCATTGACATTAAAGAATAAATCCCACTGATCTTCTGAATATGTCGGTCGCCAAGTAGGTTCGACAAGCTTAAGAATGTCTTCTCTTATCTCTTCATAATTAAGGCCATCTACATTAATCCTGGCTAATTGATCTTCTGAATATAACTGGTCATCATACATAATGTTTTTTACGTAAAAACCCTTTTCCTTCATATCTTCAAATACAACATCAAGCAAATTCTCAAGCTTTTTCAACCCACTTTCTAAATCAAAGAATTCATCAGGATACACTCTTATCAATATTCCCGCTCTTTCCCTTTTACCCTCTATATGGGTCCACCCCTCCAACCCGACAATAATAGCATTCTC
>PWEK01000045.1 GCA_003553445.1 Elusimicrobiota bacterium | reverse complement strand
GAGCGTATGACCAGATAATCCATGATGTGGCTCTGCAGAAGCTTCCCGTTATTTTTGCTGTAGACAGAGCCGGTATTGTTGGTGAAGACGGGCCTCCCCATCACGGGGCTTTTGATCTTTCTTTTCTTTGTGCGGTTCCCGGTATTGTCGTTGCTGCTCCTTCGGATGTTCAGGAAATGCGCGATATGCTGTATTCAGCCTTGAGATGGGAAAAACCGACAGCAATAAGATACCCGCGGGGTAAAATTGAAGGAGATTTCGAAAAACAGGAATTCAACTATATTGAATCCGGAAAAGCAAAGGTTATAAGGGAAGGAAGTGATATAACTATAGCAGCTTTGGGAAACACCGTCGGGGCAGCTTTGAATGCCGCGGATTTATTGGAAAAAGAAAAAATAAAGGCTTCTGTCGTTAATCTGAGGTTCGCGAAACCGATAGATGAGAAAGTAATAGCAAAGCAGATAGAGAAAACCGGCGCTTTGATTACTGTGGAAGAGAATGTAATAAACGGAGGAATAGGACAGAGAATAGCCGGCATTATTCCGCAGAACACGCCTATGCGCATAATGAGTCTGCCGGATCGGTTTATTACTTACGGAAACGCGGAAGAACTCAGAAAAGAATTGGGGATTTCCCCCCCGGATATATGCAGAAAAGCAAAAGAGTTACTGAATCAGAAATGAAAGGAAATAAATACTATTCGGACTATGTGTCAAGGGGCGCCTACAAGTTGAAAGGATTTGTGGAATCCTCCGGAATTAAATTTAAGAATAAAGTTATTGTGGATATAGGTTCCTCACACGGAGGATTTACACAGATAGCGCTCATAAACGGAGCCAGCAGGGTTTATGCTATTGATGTAGGCAAGGGTGTTCTTGATTGGAAGCTGAGAAAGCTGTCGGAAGTTGTTGTAATGGAGGGGGTTAATGCAAAAAATATAAAATCACTCCACTTTGACCGTAAACCGGATATAGCTTTAATTGATGTATCCTTCATTTCGCTAAAAAAAGTTCTTCCGGCGGTCTTTGACGTGGTAAGAGAGAAAGTGGTCGCCCTGGTGAAGCCCCAGTTTGAAGCTTCATACAGAGAAGCTTCCCGCGGAAAAGGCGTAATAGACAGCGAGGAAATACACGAAAGGGTGATTCAGGAGATAAAAGAGTCGGTGAGAAAACAGGGGTGGGAGTTTAACGGGGTTTACCCCTCCCCGATTAAAGGAAAGAAAGGAAACCGCGAGTACTTTATTTATTTTGATGCGGTGCCGGGGTTATACTTTTATACTTTTTAGACCGGGAAAGAGATTTAAAATGAAAGAATACAATCATAAGAAAATTGAAAATAAATGGCAAAATATATGGAAACAGAAAGAAGAGTTTAAGGTTCCAAACAGGGCTGATGAGAAGAAATATTATCTTCTTGAAATGTTTCCATATCCTTCCGGAAAACTGCATATGGGTCATGTCAGAAATTATGCAATCGGAGATACCCTTTCCAGGTTTTTAAGAAGGAAAGATAAACAGCTGCTCTACCCCATGGGGTATGATTCTATGGGGCTTCCGGCTGAAAATGCGGCTATTAAGGGTAAGGCTGTTCCCTGGGATTGGACAGAAAAATGCATTAAAGATATGAAAGAACAGCAACTTAAGCTGGGATTAAGTTATGACTGGGAAAGGATGATAGATACCTCACAGCCCGAATACTATAAATGGAATCAGTGGATATTCCTAAAATTTCTGGAGAAAGGCCTTGCCTACAGAAAACGCGCGGCTATCAACTGGTGCCCCTCGTGCAGCACAACGCTTGCAAATGAACAGGTGGAAGACGGTAATTGCTGGAGGTGCGGAGAAAAAGTTGAAGTGAAAATTAGTAAGCAGTGGTACTTCAAGATAACCGCATATGCAGATGAGCTTTTGGAGGGGATAAAAGATTTAAAAGGGTGGCCGGAAGCGGTGAAACTGCAGCAAAAAAACTGGATTGGCAGATCAGAAGGCGCAATTGTTCATTTTGAGTTAAAAGGGAACGACTGCAAGATTCCGGTTTTCACAACCAGGCCCGATACTCTTTTCGGTTCCACGTTTCTTCTGATTTCCCCTCAACATCCGGATATAATGGAAATTGCCCGGGGTAAGAAGGATGAGATAAAAAAATTCATAAATAAATCCGCGGTTTCTTCCCGCCATGAAAAAGAGGCAAAAGAAAAAGAGGGAATATACCTGGGAGTTGATGCGGTAAATCCCGTAAACGGCAGGAAAGTGCCTGTGTTTGCGGCGAATTTCGTTTTCATGGAGTATGGAACAGGGGCGATAATGTCTGTTCCGGCTCATGATAGAAGGGACTATGATTTTGCGAAGAAATACGGGCTGGAAATTATAAATGTAATTAAAAGCAACCGCTCGAAGGAAACCGATGAGGTTTATGAAGGAGAAGGAACACTCGAAAATTCTAAAAACTTTTCAGGCATGAGTTCCGAAGAAGCAAAAAAGAAAATAACCGATTATCTCATTTCAAAAAATATGGGATCCCGTTCAGTTCAGTACAAATTAAGAGACTGGCTTATATCAAGGCAAAGATACTGGGGAACGCCCATACCGGTCATACACTGCAAAAATTGCAATATAGTGCCTGTTGAAGAAGAAGAACTTCCTGTGGAGCTTCCCAGGGATGTTGATTTTCAAACATCGGGAAATCCGCTTGAAAGCAGCAGAGAATTCACAAAAGTCCGGTGTCCCGTGTGCGGCTCCCGGGCAAGAAGGGAGACCGATACAATGGATACTTTTGTTGATTCTTCTTGGTATTTTTTAAGATATGTTAACCCCGCAAATAAAGATAAGCCTTTTAAAAGAAAAGATGCAAACAGCTGGTTGCCTGTTGATCAGTACATAGGAGGAATAGAACATGCGGTGCTTCATCTTCTTTATTCAAGGTTTTTCACAAAAGCGCTGCGGGATCTTAACCTTCTTGATATAAATGAACCATTTAGAAACCTGTTATGCCAGGGAATGGTTTTAAAGGATGGGGCGAAAATGTCGAAGTCCCTGGGAAATACGGTAGACCCGCAGAAAATAATAGAAAAATACGGGGCGGATACCGCCAGGGTTTTTATTCTTTTCGCCGCACCTCCGGAGAGGGACCTGGACTGGTCGGATGAAAGTGTAAAGGGCGCATACAGATTTCTGAATAAGCTCTGGAATATGGTTCAGGAAGAGAAAAACGCAACTGAAAATGGTTGTGAGGCAGAAAAAAAGTTTGTTTTTCTTGTGAACAACACGATAAAAAAAGTGACGGCTGACATTGCTGAAAGCTTTCACTTTAATACGGCCATATCGGGCATTATGGAATTAACCAACAGCATTAGAAAATACAGTCCGGGTTCAAAAGAAAGGAAAATAGGGTTGGAAACTGCGGTCAGCCTGCTATACCCGTTCGCCCCTCATATCACATCTGAGATGTGGAGCCAGCTGGGAAAAAACCAGGAACTTGATTCAGTTCCCTGGCCGAATTGTGACAGTGAAATTATAGCCGAATCAAAACATGAAGTTCAGCTTCCGGTTACAGTAAACGGAAAACTCAGAGCCAAAATAAAAACAACGAGGGATGCCCCGGAGAGTGAAGTCAGAAAAAATGCTGAAAAAGAAAAAGTAGTAAAGCAGCATATAGAAGGAAGAGAGGTTAAAAAGGTGATATATGTTCCCGGTAAAATCCTGAATATTGTAGCAGCAAAGGAAGATAAAAATGAATAGGATAACTTTAGGCTTATTATTATTAGGTTTTTTGATTTTCGGCGGATGCGCTATGTATGAGCCGGTTGAGATTGTGCCCGATCATATAAGAAATGTCAGGGTGGTGCCGGTAAGGAATCAAACTTCACAGATTGGGATAAGCACTGATATGACTGAACAGATTGAAGAGGAGTTTATAAGAGAAGGAAGGCTGAGGGTTACCGATTCACGCGATGCGGATTCAGCTTTATATACGACAGTGGTTAGATACAATAAAATCCCGGTTTCATATGATGAAAATTTCATCGTAGAAGAATATCAGTTGTCCATGGTTGTGGAGCTTGTTTTTGTTGATAACATTAAAGAGTTGCGCTTGTGGGAAGAAAAAAGAAAGGATCACAGGGGGGGCATAGAGGCGTCAGTGATATATAATGTGAGCCATGACAGGGGATATACGGAAACCGAAGAGGAGGCTCGGCAGAGGCTTATTAAGGAAATTGCCAGGAGAATTCTTCAGAGAACTATCTATGGATGGGAATAAAATCGGTCCGATATATATACTTTCCGGGGATGATTATTATTCAAAAGAAAAATTTATAAAAAAAATAGAGTCGGAAATTAAAAATAAACATGGGGATTGTGAAAAATCTGTTTTAGATTCAGATTCCATATCCGTTGACGAAGTAAAATCACAGCTGTCAACTGCATCTCTGTTTAGCAAGGGCAGAATTGTAATTGTAAAGAATGCGGACAGCTTATTTAGAAAGAAATTTAAATCATTTTTGAATAATTACATCAGAAAAAAAAACCCTGCATCCATAGGTGTTTTTGAAACAGAGCGGGTTCCGGGAAAGGTTAAGGATATACAGGTAAAAAAATTCAGGGCGCCCTATGAAAGCAAAATGCCGTCATGGATTAAGAACGAGGTAAAAGAAAAAGGCAAAGCAATTACTTATGATGCTGCTAAACTTCTCACTTTTTACTGCGGAAGAAACCTGCACAATACAGCTGCTGAAATAGACAAGATATTCACAGCTTATCCTTTTGAGGAATCATACGGGATTAAACACGTAAGAAATATAGCGGCTTCTCATAAAAAGGACGACATTTTCGGGTTTCTGGATGCGCTTGTGGATAGAGATAAAAAAAAGGCACTGCTGCTTCTTGATAATATATTAAGGTACGGGCAGCCGGGCGAGCCCATTAAAATAACATCAATGATTAAATGGAAAATGCAACAGATAATTGGAGCCAGGGCTCTGACTTCTAAAGGGGCAAGTGAAAGAGAGATTATTAAGAGTTTAAATTTAAAACCGGCATTTCTGTATAAAGGTTTTTGCCGGAAAATAAATCGCTTCAGTCTTAATTCTCTGTATTTTCTTTATGACAAACTATGTAAACTGGATATAAGTATAAAAAGCTCTACTGTAGATGAAAAAATATTGCTGGAAGAATTTATTTTCCGCTTTTTGCAGCATTGAGTTTTTTTTGCATCCGGCTTTTGTTCCTGGATGCCTTTTTCTTGTGAATGGCTCCTTTTAAAGCTGCTTTATCAATATGTTTTTCGGCTTCAGGAAGTAACTCTTTTGCTTTTTCCAGGTCAGAATTTTCAATTGCCTGCTCAACCTTTTTAATATAGGATTTTGCTTTTGATCTGAGCATTTTGTTTCTCATGAAATTATCCCTGCTTTTTCTTGCAGTTTTTATAGCCTGTGTATGTCTCCCTGTTGGAAGTTTAGTCATTTTGTGCTCCTTTTCTATACTTTTTGTCCTCTAAATATCAATGTAAAAATTAATATTAGCAAAGAAAAATAATATTGTCAAAAAAACCTGTTCTTTACCTTGCAATTAATGATTAAAAGAAATAAAATTTATATATGAATCTCAGAGCTAAAAGTTTAATTTCAGCAATATTAATTTTTCTAATTCCATATTCATTATCCTTTGCATACAATGAAAAAGAGGAGATGGCCATAAGAGCCATACATCGATGGCAGATGAGTGAGGCAGAAGATATAATACTTTCAATACAGACACCATCTCCGTATCTTGTCGGCATATATGAATTTAATAGAGGTAATTATTCAAAGGCATATGAGGCATTAAAAAAATCATCTCATAAAAGCAAACTTCAAAATTTAACTGAAAAATTATCAGCGTATGAGAAAATATTTGAAGAAAAAAGCTCAAAATACTTTAAAGTAAGATATACTGGTCAGGATCGGATTCTGGCAGAATATCTTATAGATATTATTGACGATGCAGCTGAGATAATTTACGAAAAATTCGGTTGGCTGCCGAAAAATGAGAAGGTGCTGCTTGAGATATACCCGGACCGCAGCTCATTTCAGCTTGCATCGGGTTTGACTGAAACTCAGATAGAGGTGTCGGGGGCAATCGGTATATGCCGATATAATCGTATGATAATTGCTTCTCCCAGAATCTTAATCTTCGGATACACATGGCCTGATACTGTTATTCACGAATACGTGCATTATGTTATAGCAAAAATTACCGGGTTGACAAACATGCCGTTGTGGCTTAATGAAGGGCTGGCTACATCAATGGAAGAAAAATGGAAAGAAAAAGAACGGAGAACCGGGCTTTCCCCCAAGCAGAAGAACATCCTTAGGGAAACAGCCAAAGATGGAAACTGGGTGGCCCTGGAAAAAATGAAACACGGAATGCCTAATCTTGATTCGAGGCGGGAAGTTGCAGTTGCGTTTGCCCAGGTTCAATCCATGACGGAGTATATCATAGCCAAATATGGATGGAGAAGTGTTAAAAATCTTCTTGAGAAATTATATGATTATCCCCCACAGGAGGCATTTAATTCTGTGTTTGAAAAATCGCAGGAGGAAATAAAGAATAAATGGAGTAAATATATCTCGGAAAAAGAAATAAAGCATACAGATGGGGCTCTGCTTGAAAGTTACGCCTTGAAGGGGGAAGATACCGGGGAAGTTAGAGAATGGGTTTCCGAAACGGCTGAGACGGATATTAGAATAGCACGGATGTTTCTGGAAAGAGGCAGTTATGAGCCGGCAATAAGGAAGTATAAAGATGCCTTGAATAAAGAACCCGGTAATTCCGTGATTATAAATGAACTTGCAAGAGCCCAGGTTCAGGCCGGAAAAAAAGAAAAAGCAAAAAGAAACTTATTTGAGGCTGTGAAAAACAATCCATCCTACGCCCCCCCTTATCTTCACCTTGGCCGAATATTATACAACCGCCGGGATTTTTCTGAAGCCGAAAAAATGATTAAAGAGTATATTTACAGGAGTCCATTTAACCCGGAAGCTCATCGGAAACTGGCCGCAATAAAGGATAAACTTGGAGACCAGGCCGGGGCCGATAGGGCATTAGAGCATGCCGGGATGTTGAAATGACGCAAGGCTCTAAAAATGCACTGACCGGATTGCCCGGAAATGAAGAAATAACCAGACGGATGTCAAAATCAGCCAACAAAAAAAACGACCTTGTTGTATACGTTGATATAATTGATTTTAAGCCATATAACGAGGTTTACGGGTTTTCCGCGGGAGATACTGTTATCATTACACTCTCAAAAATTTTAATCCTTTTTATGCAAAAATACGCCCCCCGGAGCTTCATCGGACATATTGGAGGGGATGACTTTGTTGCAGTTATTAATAAAAAATATTTGCAGAAATTTTACAGATTTTTGGATAAAGAATTTCTCCGCTTCAGAGAGGGTTTTTATTCGAGAGCGGACCTGTCGCGTGGAAATATAGTCGGTTTCAATAGAAAAGGGGAAAAGGACTATTTTCCGTTAATGGGAATTTGCGCTGTGGCGTTTTCTCCTTATGCGCGAAAAATATACGCGCCGGATGAAATAGCGGCCTTTGCCACATACCTGAAAGAAACATGCAGATGCTTTAGAAAAAAAGACAATATTTGCGTTACACCGAAAGATATTGAAATTCTTCCTGTTCCTGTTGAAAATTACCTGCTCGACGAAAATATTCCCCTTTATCAGAAAAGAACAGTCATAGAGGCTATGGGGGAAAGTTCTTTTTCGCATTATGGAAGGATTTTAACTAAGATGCTTTCCAGAGTAGAACACATGCTTTTGAAAAAGAGCATAATATATGCCCTGGGGAGATTGAGGTATCACCCCGCCGGCAAGCTTCTTTCCAGCTACGCCGGATGTTCAAACGCCCATTTGCGTACCAGGGCAGTGGAAGCCCTTGGAAATATAGGGGGGACATCTTATATGAAAATAATATTACAAGCACTGACGGATAAAAACCCGTATGTGGCCTCTATGGGGGCAAAAAGTATCGGTGATATTGGGCACCCGGACGGAATTCGTCATTTAAAAAACCTAAGCTCCAGTACATCAAAGTGGGTTTTAACGGAAGCTGTTTTATCCAGATGCCGTTTGGGGGATAAAGATGTTTTTTCTGAACTTTCGGAGCTTGCGCAGGACAAAAATCCTCTTATACGAAAAAAAGCAGTTGAAGCAATGGAATTTATACCTTCAGTGAGAACATTAAAAAAGATGCACAGCCTTATAAAAAAAGAACCTTACAATAGTATTAAGAAGAAGCTGCTGGATTCTGCATACAAAACCGCAAACAAAATGAATAAAGAGGAAATAAGTGACTCAAGTAATATTTTATGGGATTTTTATGAAAATTCTCCTGCGCATTACAGGGCCTCTTTCATCTCAGTGCTGGCAAAAACCGGAAAAAGAGATATATTGAACAAGCTTACCGGATACCTGGGCTCCCCTTCGGAGGAGGAAAGGTTTTTTGCAGTAGAGGGTTTGTCAAATTACAGTAACAAAAAATCTGTTTTCAGCCTGAGAAAGTCCTTAAACGATAACTCTTTTGGCATAAGGGCGCACAGCGCCAAAATGCTTGGTAAAATGAAGGATATAGAGAGCATGGATTACCTCAGGAAAAGCTTGAAGGATCCCAGCGATAAGGTGAGAAAAAGAGCATCTCAATCAATACTGGAGATGGCGCAGCTGACATGCCCGCAAAAGAAAAATTGAAGGTTGAGCCGGTAAAGTTTTTCACTGCTGTTCTTTTAAGCGGTGATTGCAGAAGGGAGAAAGTCATGAAAAGGCTTGAGTCTGAATTTGGCAAAATTGATTATATAAGCCCTTTAATAAACTTTAACTATACAGATTATTATGAAAAAGAGTTTGGAAGGAAATTGAAAAGGGTTTTTCTTTCATTTAAAGATACCATAAATCCGTCTGAGATAGCCGGGATAAAAACAAAAACAATTAGAATTGAAGAGGATTTATCTGTTGAAGGAAGAAGAAGGGCGAATATTGACCCCGGTTATATGGAACCTTCAAAGGTTGTACTGGCGTCTTCAAAAAACTTTTACCATAGAATATATCTCAAGAAAGGCGTGTATGCGGAAGTAACGCTGAGTTACTCCGGGGGAAAGTTCAGAGATTTTGAGTGGACATTTCCGGATTACAGGACAGATGAGTACAAAAAGCAATTGATGACAATAAGAAATATTTACATGGAAAAAAGAAAAAAATTGAAATGCAAGTAATAACAACTCATACCGGAGCGGATTTCGATGCGCTGGCATCACTGCTCGTCGCATCATATTTATATCCGGACGCACACCTTTTTATCCCGGGGTCTGCCGAACGCAAGGTCAGGGAATACCTAAACCGGGAAGGCTTCCCCGGAAAGCTTGCGAAATTTAAAGACCTCCGCAATGAATCTCTGAAACTCTTGGTTGTCGTAGACACGAGGCTGAAAAACCGGATAGGACGGGTTGCGGATTTGATTAGGAAAACCACTGAAGTTCATTTATATGATCCCCACCCGGCATCTTCGTCTGATATGAAAGGAAAAATAAACATAAAGAAAAACTACGGTGCTACGACCACCATACTGATTGAAAAAATAAAGAAAGAAAAGATAAAAATGACCCCGAAGCAGGCGACGCTTGCGGCGCTTGGAATATATGAAGATACCGGATGCCTGACATATCCTCTAACTACTCCCAGCGATTTGAAGGCTGCTGCTTATCTTTTGTCCCGGGGGGCAGATTTAAGAAAAATATCAGAATATGCCAAGCAGAGGCTAAATCTTCAGCAGCTTGAGCTGCTTGAAAGCATGCTTGAAAAAAGAACTTTTATTGACACCGCATCAGGCAGGGTTTTCTTTATAGAGGCCGAACTGGATGAGTATATTGAAAACCTGGCGGTTGTTATACACAAAGCAATGGATATTTTAAGGCCGACTGCTCTTTTTGCTTTTTTAAAAATAAAAGAAAAAGTGTTATGCATTGGGCGCAGTCAGTCATCCGGTATAGCTGTTGATAAAGTTCTTTCAGCTTTCGGGGGCGGAGGGCATCCGACAGCTGCAAGTGCATCATCAGAGATGTCTGTAAAAAAACTGAAAGAAAAAATCATGGAAACTATCTTAAAAAAATCAGAGGGTGAAGTTGAAGCGCCTGTTGTAAGGCATGCAGCTAAGGTTATTCCTTTCGAAAGCAGCGCCGATATGGCGCGGCACACTTTAACTCATTTAAATCTGGAGTATGCGCCCGTTGGGGATGTAAGGGGACGGCTGCTTGGAGTAGTAAGAAAAAGCGAACTGGAGAAGGCTTGCAGGCACGGAATGGGCAGTCATCCGGTTATAGAATTTACATTCGGTAAAGTGTCTTCTGTTTCAGAAGATGCCGATTACAGAGAGAAACAGGAGGCTGTTAATTCAGGAGAATATTCATTTGCCGTATTAGAGAAAAAAGGGAAAATCACCGGAATACTGGAAAAAAAGAACAGGTTTTCGACTCAGGGTTATACTCCTGAAATAAGGTTCATTCCTGAAAAGGCGGTAAAAAATCTCCGTGCTGAAAGCGCCCGTATAATACGGAAAGCCGCAGGTATTGCAGATGATATGAACATAAAGGCTTTCTGCGTCGGAGGTATGGTCAGAGACATATTAATGGAAAACCCGCATAAGGACGTGGACATAGTCGTTGAAAGGAAGGGAATAGAGTTTGCCGGGAAACTGGCTGCGGAATACGGAAAGAAGCCGCATGTTCACAAAAAATTTAAAACTGCTGTCTTTAAAGCAGAGAATATAGAGGTTGATATAGCTACATTAAGAAGGGAGTATTATGAATTTCCCGGAGCGCTGCCCAGTGTTGAAAAGGGAACGTTACTTCAGGATTTGCACAGAAGGGATTTTTCCATTAATGCAATGGCCATACAGATTAACCCTTCCGATAAATTCGGTAAACTGATTGACTATTTCGGGGGTTTAAATGATCTGAAAGCCAAGAAAATCAAAATACTATATCCGTTAAGTTTCGTTGAAGACCCTACGAGGATATTCAGAGGCGTCAGGTTTGAGAAAAGATTCGGGTTTACTTTCACCCGGGAAACCTTAAAACAACTGAAGAGAACTGTTGATATTTCTGAAAACCTCAATGTTTCCGCGGACAGAATAAGGGAGGAACTGATATATATTTTCAGTGAAAAAAAACCCCATGAAATTCTTAAAAGGCTTAGTGAAATCCCTGCACTGTCAATCATACATAAAGACTTGAAAATCACAGATGAGAATTATCTGAACATACGAAACTTTATGCATTTGAGAGATGCAATGCCCCGGGAGGTTTCAGAAGAAGCGCAAAAATTCCGGAATCCTCTTATACTTATGTTCTTAATTTCTTCACTGAAATTTGAAAAGATGAGAAGGGTTGTATGTGAATTCAATTTTAAACGTAAATACCTAAACAGCTGCCTTAACATAAAAAACAGAGTGCCTCAACTTATAAGGATATTGGGAGAAGAAGTTCCGCCGGCAAGGGTATTTAAGTCTCTGCATTTTCTTGATAAAATTTCAGTATTCTACGCTTTAACTGCGGGAGATAAAACAGTAAGAAAAAAAATAGTCCTTTATTTAACTAAGTTAAGGCATGTTACGACTGAGATAAACGGTTCCAGGCTCAGGGAAATGGGCATTAAACAGGGTCCGATTTATTCAAGGATACTTTTTACACTGAAGCTTGCCCGGTTAAATTTGAAAATAAGCACTGAAAAAGAGGAAATCAGCTTTATTAAAAACAGGTTTTCAGAATTTATTGACAACACAATGAAAAATCAGTAAATTGGAATACATGTTTATATACAGAAATATTTTTATACCCTTAAGCCTCCTTAGAGGTGAGTATGTTTATCTTATGCCGGCATGGATAGTTCTTTTCTTCTTTTCTGTTGTGATGCATGAGGTAGCGCATGGTTATGCGGCGCTTAAAAATGGCGATTCAACCGCTAAAATGATGGGCCGTTTAACATTGCACCCTGTTCCTCATATTGACCTTATCGGTACAGTTATTCTACCCGTTATGCTTATATTATCAGGCACCGGAATAATAATTGGATGGGCAAAGCCGGTTCCGGTCAACCCATACAACTTTTATAATTATAAGAAGGGGATGATAAAGGTTTCCAGCGCAGGGGTGTTGACAAATTTTGCAATCGCCGCAATACTTGCGCTGGCAGTTTATATTTTGCATTTTATACGGCTGCATAATACTGCTGCCGGGGAAAATATAATAGTATTATTTACAGCGCTTATTTCTATAAATATTATTCTGGGGATATTCAACCTTATTCCTGTACCTCCGCTGGACGGTTCAAATCTTTTAAGTATGATTTTAAGCGACGAAGCTGCCATGAAATATGAAAGAATAAAGCCATACGGATTTTTTATTATTATAGGCTTGTTAATGTTTGGAGTAGTGGGTTTTATAATCAGCCTATTCGGAAACTTGTTATACAGAATCCTTTTCATTGGTTTTGCATTTTAAACATGAATGAACGTAAGAAAGGTATAGTGCTCAGCGGTATGCGTCCCACCGGAAGACTCCATCTTGGGAATTTTCTGGGAGCCTTAACAAACTGGGTTGATCTTCAGGAGAAATACCGTTGTTATTTTGAAATTGCGGATTGGCACGCTCTAATGAGTAATTATGAAAACCCCGAGATGATAAGAGAACATTCAATGGATATGGCCTGTATATGGCTAGCGGCAGGAATTGATCCCGAAAAGAGTGTTCTTTTCAGACAGTCAGACATTCCCGAACATCTTGAGCTTTATTTTATTCTTTCATCGATTACTCCTCTCGGCTGGCTTGAAAGATGTCCTACATATAAAGAAGCGCTCTCTAATATTGAAAGTAACGATATAAGAAATCACGCGTTTTTAGGCTACCCCGTTCTCCAGGCGGCAGACATAGCATTATACAGGGCTGACAGCGTTCCTGTTGGGAAAGATCAGCTGCCGCACCTTGAAATGACAAGAGAAATAGTAAGGCGGTTCAATCATCTCTATTCCACCGATATCATGGTGGAACCTAAAGAAATACTTACCGTTGTTAAAAAGTTAAAAGGGGTTGACGGTAAAAAAATGTCAAAAAGCTACGGTAACACTATATTTATAACCGAAAATTCAGAAAACATAAAAAGAAAAGTGAAAAGCATGATAACCGATCCGGCAAGAATAAAAATAAGCGACAGGGGACATCCGGATGTATGCAGCGTATATGATTACCATAAAATCTTTTCAAAAAAATGCGTTAAAGATATTGAAAAAAAATGCCGAAATGCTCAAATCGGGTGCGTGAAATGTAAAGACATTCTTACGGAAAACCTCGAGAAAAAAATATCTCCAATAAGAGAAAAATACATTTATTACAGAGAAAACCCTCAAAAAGTTAATAAAATACTTAAAGAAGGAAACAGAAGGGCCTCAATTGCCGCAGAAAAAAATCTAAGAGAATTCCGCAAAGCCATGAAATATGCCTGAAGTCGCTGTCAGAAAAGCTGATTGGAAGGTAGATTTAGAGACTTTTGAGGGGCCTCTTGATTTACTTTTACATCTCATAAAGAAAAAAAACCTTGATATTTACGATATTCCGATAGCTGAGATAACATCGGAATACCTGCGCCATGTTGAATATATCAAGAGCCTCAATCTGGATAATGCAGGAGAATTTTTGCTAATGGCCTCGTACCTTATGAAGATTAAATCACAGATGCTTTTGCCCGTAGAAGAAGAGCCGGAAGAGGACCTGACAGCTCAAGAAATGAAACAGAATCTGATAGAAAGGTTAATCGAATATAAAAAGTACAAAGAAGTATCGTGTTATTTCAGAGAGAAGGAAGAAATATTTTCAGATGTATTCGCGTTGAGAGAATATCCAGTAAAAGAATTCGGGGAATCTGTAGAGGCAACCTTGTTTGACTTAATAGACGCTTTTAAAAACCTGGTTGAAAATGCCGCCGAAGAGGTTAAAGATATCATTACTGAAGAGATTTCGGTTGAGGATAAAATAAGGTACATTCTCGGGCTTCTTCAAAAAAAGAAACAATTGATTTTAGGTGATATTGTGGAGAGGAAAAAATCCGTGATGGATTTAATTGTTACTCTGCTGGCTGTTTTAGATCTGGCAAGATCTCATCAGATAAAAATAAAACAACCCTTTAAATTCAGTGATATAATTATTGAAAAGAATTGAAAAATTATGAATAATATAAAAAATGTCGTTGAATGTCTCTTATATGTTTCGTCAAGTCCTCTAAGTTTAAAGAAGCTTGTTGAAATTATCCAGGAGGCAGAGGAAGAAGAGATTCTTTCCTCAATAGATGAATTAAGAGAAGAATACGACAGGGCGGACAAACCTGTTTTTATTCAGAAAGTTGCAGGCGGATGGAGGATGGCGACAAAAAACAGGTACGCGAAATGGATAAAAAGGCTTTATTCAGGAGAGATGGTTCACCGGTTGAGTCAGGCTGCACTGGAAACGCTGGCAATAATAGCCTACAGGCAACCGGTGACAACACAGGAGGTTGATCAGATTCGCGGGGTCTCCAGCGGCGGGGTATTAAAAGGCCTGCTGGAAAAAAAACTGATAAAAATCGCGGGGCGTAAAGAGACACTGGGCAGGCCGATATTATACAGAACAACCGATGAGTTTTTAGAGTATTTCGGCCTTGAATCAATATCGGATATTCCGCCTCTCGAAGAGATGGGTATCGGGAATGACGTTCAGGAGTTGATAAATGAAAGAGTTGAGAAAGAAAATTGACAGTATAGATAAAAAGATAAGCCGGATGCTTGATGAACGGGCCCATCTTGTCAGGGAAATTGGGAGAAAAAAAGAGGGGACAAAAACCCCGGTATATGTTCCCGACAGGGAAAGAGAAATAATAGAAAAGTTGAAATCAGAAACCGGCAATAAAGGTTTTCCCGTTGAGGCAAAAATAAATATATTCAATGAAATTTTTGCAGCGTCCCGTTCTCTGCAGAGAAAACTTACCATAAGTTACCTTGGCCCCGAAGCCACTTTTACACACCTGGCCGCTGTTAAGAAATTTTCTGACCACTGCAACTACACTTCCGCTATAAGCATCTCCCGGGTATTCAGAGATGTGGAAAAGAAACGCTCTGACTACGGTGTAGTTCCAGTTGAAAACTCAACAGAAGGAATTGTCTCACATACACTTGATATGTTTGTTGATTCGGACTGCAAGATATGTTCAGAAATAATAATGGAAATATCACATTACCTTATATCTGCAAATAAAGACAAAAAAAACATAAAAAAAATATACTCGAAGGACCAGGCCTTTGCACAGTGCAGAAAGTGGCTTGAGGAAAATTTTCCCGGTGTTGAAATGATTGAAGTATCATCCACGGCAAAAGCTGCAGGTATGGCAAAGAAAGAGAAGGATTCCGCGGCGATAGCCTCACATATTGCGGCAAAAGAATACAGGCTGAATATCATCGCTGAAAAAATAGAAGATATAACCGAAAATGTTACCAGGTTTTTTATAATCGGAAGAAATACTCCGGGAGAAACGGGATGCGATAAAACAACTATTATGTTTTCTGTTAAAGACAGGGTCGGGGTTCTGCATGACATGCTTGTCCCTTTTAAGAAACATAAACTTAACCTTACTAAAATAGAATCAAGGCCCTCCCGCACGAAGGCGTGGGAGTATCTGTTTTTTGTTGATTTTATGGGGCATATTAATGAAAAGAAAGTACAGTCGGCATTGAAAGAGCTGCAGGAAAGCTGCATGTTTCTTAAGGTTCTTGGATCTTATCCGGTAGCGCAGGGATGATGGCTGAAATCGGACCCTCCCCCCGGAAAGCCGTAAAGGGCTTCTCTCCTTATGTGCCGGGTCTTTCACCCGAGGAAATAAAAGAAAAGTACGGCCTTAAGCGGGTTATCAAACTGGCTTCCAATGAGAGCTTCTGCGGTCCTTCCCCCGGAGCCGTAAAAGAGGTTAAAAAGGAGCTAAAACGGATGAACATATACCCCATGACAGAGCCTCATAAATTAAAAAGCTTAATCGCTTCAAAGACATTAAAAAAACCGGAAAATATTATTTTAGGAAACGGAGCTGATGAGCTAATAGAGCTTATATGCAAGACATACCTTGAAGCTGAAGATAACATTGTCGTATCCGAAAAGTCGTTTGTACGTTTTAAAATGGGCGCATTTTTAATGAATTCACAGGTGATAGAAACCCCCGTAAATAACTTAAGAATAGATCTTAAAAAAATGCTTAAAAAAGTTAATGAAAAAACTAAAATAATTTTTGTTGACAACCCTTGTAACCCCTTGGGCACTTTTGTAAATAACCAAGAAATGGAGGAGTTTTTTAAAGGGATATCCGAAAAAAAGAATCCGCCGCTTGTAGTTTTCGACGAGGCATACTATGAATATGCAAAAAGCCCGGGGTATAGTTCAGCATTAAAGTTTATGAATGTCTTCCCGGGGCTTATGACGCTTAGAACCTTTTCAAAAATTTACGGGCTGGCAGGGGTGAGAATAGGCTACGGTATAGCCAGCAGCAAAGTAATCTCTTTAATAAACAGAATCCGTCCGCCTTTTAATACCAGCCGCCTTGCTCAGGCGGCTGCGGCCGGCGCATTAAGAGACAGGGATTTTGTAAAAAAAGTTTCAGAGAAAACGGAAAAAGAAAAGAAGTTACTCTACCGGGAGCTTGAAATGGCGGAGATAAAGTATATTCCCTCGGAAACCAACTTCATTCTTCTTGAATTTTCATTTAATGCAGAAGAATTATGTGCACACCTTCTAAAAAAAGGTATAATAATTAGACCGCTTGCCGGATACGGTATGCCCGGACATACAAGAATAACAGTTGGAAAAAGAGAGGAAAATACGGCTTTGATTGAAGAGATAAAAAAGTATAAGAGTCATAAAAAAAAGAAAGGATAAAAAATATGATTTTAACACTAAAAACAGATGTAAGTGAATCGCAGGTAAAAGAAGTGGAGGATAAAGCCAAAGAAATGGGTTTTTCTCCTGAAATATCAAGAGGTGAGGAGAAAACGCTCATACTTGTCAAAGGGGATCACGCAATACTCTCAAGAGAAGTTTTTGAGGCTTTTGAAGCTGTGGATTTTATAACCCCGATATCGGATCCCTTCAAACTTGTTTCAAAACAGTGGTCGAAAAAAACGCTGATAAAGTCAGCCGGACATAAAATCGGCGGAAACAAGCTTGTTTTTATGGCAGGCCCATGTTCTATTGAAAATCAAATAAACACCCTTAAAATCGCTAAAGAAGTAAAAAGTGCGGGAGCCGGATTTCTCAGGGGTGGGGCTTTCAAACCAAGAACCTCTCCTTATTCCTTCCAGGGCTTGGGAGAAGAAGGATTAAAAATACTCAAAGAGGCTGCCGATCAGACAGGGCTTGGTGTTGTTACCGAGGCGATGGATATAAGGCAGCTCGAAATAATACACGATTACGCTGACATAATACAGATGGGAACAAGAAACATGCAGAATTTTGAACTCCTGAAAGAGTGTGGAAAGGCAAAAAAGCCGATACTTCTAAAAAGAGGCTTTGCAAACACTATAAAGGAATTTTTGATGAGCGCTGAGTATATAGCTGCCGAAGGAAATACTGATATAATACTGTGCGAACGGGGTATACGGACTTTCTCCGATTACACCAGGTTTACGCTGGATGTATCAGCGGTTCCGGTTCTTAAAAAGCTGACCCACCTTCCGGTAATTATCGACCCCTCTCATCCGGCCGGAAAAAGAGAGTTTGTTGATTCGCTTTCTTATGCTTCAATAGCAGCAGGCGCTGACGGCCTTATAGTAGAAGTTCACACCAATCCGGAAAAAGCAGTTTCAGACGGCTCTCAGACAGTTAATCCGCAGAAATTTAAAGAAATCATGGGAAACTGTAAAAAAATAGCAGGGGTTTTCGGCCGGCAGGTATGAACTACAGAAAGGTTTCAATACTTGGAGTAGGCCTTATAGGGGGAGCGATAGGCATTGCTTTAAAGAAGAAGAAACTTGCCGGGGAGGTCTGGGGGTGGGGCAGAAACAAAAAGCGATTAAAAGAGGCAGTGTCAAAAAAAGCGTGCGATAAAACAACAAAAGAGATAGAACAGGCAGTTAAAGGATCGGATATTGTCATATTGTCAACTCCTCCGGAAATAATCATAAAACAAATAAAAGAAATAAAACCGTACATCTCGGATGATTCACTCATTATGGATGTGGGAAGCGTGAAAACCCGTATTGTAGATACTGCCCGCTCAGAAATATCAAATAATTTCGTGGGTTGCCATCCCATGACGGGCTCAGAAAAAACCGGGGTTGTAAATGCCTCAGGAGGGATGTTTGAAAATGCGCCCTGCATTATAACCCCGAATGGAAACCCCCCAAAAATGAGGTTAGAAAAAGCAAAAAATTTCTGGGAAGACCTCGGTTGCAGGATAGTTGTGATGGACTCCCGGGAGCATGACCTTATGGTCGCTTTTACAAGTCATCTTCCCCATGCGATCTCTTCCGCTCTTGCATGTACATTTTCGGAAAAACTCCGTAACGCTGACTCAGTTAATGAAATTGCAGGCCCCAGTTTCAGGGACATGACAAGGATAGCAGGGGCCTCCGCCGTTATGTGGGCGCAGATATACGGTGAAAACAAAGAAAATGTTCTTTATGCATTAGATTCTTTTGAAAAAAAATTGAAAAAATTCAAAAACCATGTTAAACATTTAAATAAAAGCAAAATGAAAAAATTTATTCAAAAAGGATCTTCGTATAAAAATAAGATATGAGTATATTCGGCAGTAAGCAGAAAAGCGCAAAAAAAATCTTTCCTGCAAAAAACATAGGGGGGCAGATACAGGTAAGTCCGGATAAATCAATCAGCCACAGGGCTTTAATATTTACCTCACTGGCCAATGGAAACTCCTGTATAAAAAATTTTCTGAATGCTGAGGACACCCTTAACACTTTAAAAGTTATGCGTAAAATGGGCGTTTCCATTGAAAGAAAAAGAGACACCTCGCTTTATGTAAGGGGCAAGGGGAGATACGGATTCAGTGAGCCCTCCGGAAAACTTTACTTTGGAAATTCGGGCACAGGCATGAGGCTTATGACAGGAATACTTGCGGCCCAGAGGTTTTCTTCGGTTTTGACGGGCGATAAATCTCTATCCGGAAGGCCTATGAAAAGAATAATTGAGCCCTTAACCCGTATGGGCGCCAATATAATGGCAAAAGACAATCAGTTCCCCCCAATGAAGATAAAACCGGCTGAAGAGATAAAGGGTATAAGCTACGATTCTCCCATAGCCAGCGCACAGGTAAAATCATGTATTCTTCTGGCGGGGCTGTATTCAGAAAAACCAACCGTGGTATCAGAACCGTATAAATCCCGTGACCATACCGAAAGAATGATGGATTATTTCGAAATACCCGTTGAAGTAAATAAAAACAGGGTAAAAATACAGGGCGGGAAAAACTGGCCCGGAAGGGATATAACTATACCCGGAGACTTCTCTTCAGCGGCCTTTTTCATTACGGCCGCATTAATATTTGAAAACAGCTCTCTTGAGATAAAAAATGTAAACCTGAACCCGACCAGAAAAGGGTTTATCAATATATTGAAAAAGATGGGCGGTGGCATTGAGATAAAAAATGAAAGGCAATCATGCAACGAGCCAGTCGGCGACATAACCGTAAAGGGCTCAAAATTAAAAGGGGTAAGCCTTTCGGCAAAGGATATTCCGGGGGTAATAGATGAAATACCCCTTATCTCGCTTCTTGCCTCGCAGGCGGATGGAAAAACAATAATAGAAGGAGCCGGCGAACTTAGAAAGAAAGAAACAGACAGGCTGCACGCCATAAGCTGCGGCCTGCAGGATATGGGGCAGGCAGTAACCGAAAATATTGATTCCCTGGTAATAAACGGAAGACCTCATTCTTTAAAAGGAGCCAGGGTCAAGAGTCACTCGGACCACAGAATGGCAATGATGTTTGCCATAGCCGCGCTTAAGGCTAAGGGAGAGACAGAAATCGATAATACAGAATGCATAAAGACTTCCTTTCCCGGCTTTTTCAATATACTCGATGAAATTAAAAAATGTTGAGAAAAAGAAAGAAAACATTTGCCCCAAAGTTTGCCAAAACTCAAATTTTACTTATCCCGGCAATATGTTTTCTTTTTTCCGCAAAAGTTTATTCCGGAAAAATTGCGCTGTTTGAAGATGCGGTTTCGCAACATCAACTTTTGGAAAAACATGATCCCGACTATTTTGTTTTACCCTCAATTGAAAAGAAGCCAGTAGCTGTAAACCCTTTATTCAGCGCTGCGGAAAATATAAGAGAGAACGAACTCATCAAAATAGAGCTTTTAGACGAAAAAAAGCATGTGGCGCAGGTAAAATCGGCATACCGTGATGTTCAGGGGGTTTCGGTAGTGTTGGGGGACATAAAAGGAAGCAGATACGGCAGTCTTGTGTTGACTACACACAGGGGAAGAACGAGAGGCCTTATAAAAATCCCCGAAAAAAAAGTGAAGTACAGGATAACCACCCCGAAAGATACTGAAGCGCATTATCTGAAAAAGATTAATATTGAAAAACTGGACAGGACAAATCCCGCTCCTCCCTTAAACCCTGAAGATTACGGTATATACGATAAAGATCAAAATCATAAAATGCCGGATATTAAACACTATGATGATCCCTGGGAGTACGCCGTAATTAATGTACTGGTGGTTTATACCCCTGCTTTTGCGTCAGAATTCGGCGGGGGGGTTAATAGCAAAATTGCAGAGCAAATGGCAAACGCAAATATCGCGGTCGAAAACAGTAATACCAATATGGAGTTTGCCCTAGTTCATACCTCGGAGGTGGATTATGAAGAAAGCGGAAATGCCGAAAGAGATATTACAAGGTTAACCGCTTCTCCTTATTTCAATCCGTTTGGCGATGAATATGACGGATATCTGGAGGAAGTGCATTACCTACGAGAAGAATACAGCGCGGATTTGGTGGCCATGTTCTGCAAACATATTGGGGGTATGCCGGGGGGGTTGGCCTGGATGCTTATAGACGAAAAAGGGAGCCCAGAAATAGGGTTTTCAATATCTTATTTTACGCGCGATGCCGTAGGCGGCGGGCCGTATGTTCATGCTCATGAAATGGGCCATAACATGGGTTTACATCACAGCAGAAATCAATCGGCTGAAGCTGCTCCCGAAGAAGGCGGTGTCTTTGAGTATTCCACCGGATGGAGGTGGGAAAGCGGCGGAAACGAATATGTTTCTGTGATGACCTATCCTGAAGGAGCCGAGCAGGTTCCCTATTTTTCAAATCCGGATATAAACCACCATGGGGTTCCTACAGGTTCTTATGATGAAGATGACCCGCACGCACCTGCTGATAATGCAAGAACCATAAGGGAAATGAAACACATTATTGCAAACTACATGGGCGCGTTAAACCCGTTTAACATTTATAATAAGCCTGTCAGCTATCCGAACCCAATGAGAAAAGGAAGAAAAGAAGATGTCAAAATTACGCTTCCTGCTTCTCCCGAAGGTCTTATTGAAACTGTGAAGGTATATAATGCAGCCGGAAGGTTTGTAAATGAATTAGATGCAGAAGAAATGTATGCTCACTGGGACGGAAAAAACTCTTCCGGTGATCGGTGTGCCCCGGGGTTGTACTATTACGCAATAAGAACAACCGAAGACAGCATATACCGGGGAAAATTGACAATAGTACCATAGTATTATGAATAAAGTAAAAACACTTATTTCCATATTTATTTCAGCAATTTTCCTTTCGGCGACCCTCTCAAGGGTATCTAATGCTTCTGATTACGGAACTACCGGCGGCCAGATACTAAACATTTACACATCGGCCCGTATGCTTGGCATGGGCAATGCGGGAGTAGGTCTGGCAGACGATCTCAACGCGGTAATGCACAACCCTGCCGGGCTGGTGAATATAGAAAGCACCCAGGCCCAGTTTTCGCACATAGTCTACTTTGTTGAGACCTCTCTAAACTCCGTTATTATTGCCGGTGAACGCGATGAATTAGGAATAGGCATTAAATACAAGCAGCTCCGCAGTGAGGATGTGGTGAGAGACGCGACGGGAAGGGAAGGAAATGAATTTGACATCAGGTTTCATCATGTAAGAATGGCAGGCGGGTATTCTTTGAACGACAGACACAGCCTTGGGGGAGCGTTGAATCTGATAATGGAAAATTATCATGACGTAGAAAATGTGGCATTCTGTGTGGATGTAGGGTGGTATTTTAAGGTAGAGGACGAGACGGTGTATTCTTCTATATTCGGTAGTGACGTGGAAAGGGAAATAAAAAGCTCCTACGGGATAGTCCTGCGCAACATCGGACCGGATATAAATGTGGAAGACACAGTAGATGTAGCCATGCCTTTGGAGCTGGCCGCAGGGGGCGCGCACAATGTGAATCTTTTCAATGAGGATTTCAGGCTGCTCTGGGAGTTTTTTGCAGGCCTGGAGGACTACTTTTCTTTCAGGGGAGGGGTTGAATATGAAGTAGACGGTATGGATTGGGATCTTACCGCAAGGGGCGGGTTTGAGTATGTAACCGAACCCAGGATTACACTCGGGATGGGCTTTCCCCAGGACAGCTGGTATTTGGATTACGCCCTGCTGTTCCATAGAAACCTGGGAACAAATCACAGGTTTTCGGTCGGTATAGACTTTTGAAAAAAAACTGCTCTTCTTATATAATAACAATTGATGGTCCGGCAGGTGCCGGAAAATCAACCATAGCTAAAGCTCTTTCCAAAAAGCTTGGATTTATCTATATAGATACAGGTGCAATGTACAGAGCACTTACGCTAAAGGTTTTAATGGAAGGTGTTGACCCGAAAGACCATGAAGACGTAGGAAAGGTTTCAAAGAGCTCGGAAATGAAGATTGATTATGATGAAGATGGAATGAACATTTTTCTTGACGGAGAAAACGTAAAAAGCAAGATAAGGGCGCAAGAGGTGACGGAAAACCCCTCCGCTGTATCCGCTGTAGAGGCCGTAAGGAACAAGATGATGTCTATTCAGAGAAGGACGGCAAAAAAGTTTAAAACAACCGTATTTGAAGGAAGGGATATGGGAAGTGTAGTATTCCCAGGTGCTGATTTGAAAATATATCTGGATGCGGGAGTTGAAGAAAGGGCCAGGCGTCGCTGGAAAGAACTGAAAGCAAAAGGACAGTCGGCAGAAAAAAGCAAAGTGATAAGAAGCATTGAAAAAAGAGATAAATATGACCGCTCAAGAAAGGTCGCCCCTTTAACCGTTCCGCAGGATGCGGTCATAATTGATACTACCGGAAAATCGATCCTTGAAGTAACAGAAGAAATAATATCCCTTGTAAATAAATGAATACCAGGATAATTATAGGAGAAAACTCCGGGTTCTGCACTGGAGTAACACGCGCAATAAAAATAGCTGAAAACCAGGCCATGAAAAATGGGGCTGTATTTACAAACGGCCCCTTGATTCATAATCCTCAGGTTGTTGAAGAGCTGAAAAATAAAAATATAGTTTCAATAAAAAACACGGTAGGACTGAAAAAAGGTGAAACTGTTTTAATCAGAAGCCACGGTATTCCGTTGAGTGAGGAAAAAAGCATTAAAGGGCGGGGCATTAACCTCATTGACGCTACGTGTCCTAAGGTAAAAAAAGCGCAGAAAATATGTAAAAACCTTTCCGAAAAATACGAAAGGGTATATTTAGTGGGTATAAAAGAACATCCCGAGGTAAAAGGAATAGTTTCCAGGGCACCGGATAAAGTCACGGTGATTTCTTCAGTGAAAGCAGCACGGAAAGAACAAAATGTTAGGGAAGCCGGCGTTCTGGTTCAAACAACATTCAGAAGGGAAAAGTTTTTCAGGATAGTAAGTGAACTTGTAAAAAAAGCCAAAATTCTTAAGATAATTAATACAATATGCACTGAGACCATAAACAGACAGGAAAGTGTCAGAAAAATCAGAGAGAAATCTGAGCTGTTATTTGTTGTGGGGGGAAAGAACAGTTCAAATACTAAAAGATTATATGAAATGGGAAAAAAGAAAACGGAAACATATCATATAGAAACCCCCGATGAGATACAAAAAGAAATGTTGACGGGGAAAAAAATAATTGGTATAGTGTCAGGAGCTTCTACCCCTTATACATTGGTCGAAAATACTGAAAAGAAGGTTAAAGGCTTTTGTATGGGTAAAGTAAAAAAAACAAAACAATAAGAAAGGAAACAAATAAAAAATGAATGAAGAAAAATTAAGTATGGAAGATGTAGTAAAGCATGTGGAGTCTGTTCAGGAAGAACAGGCAAACAGAGTAGTAAAAGGTAAAATAATTGACATAGATGAACACAACAATAATATACTTGTCGATATCGGCTATAAATCCGAGGGTGTAATACCCCTTAAAGAACTTGAGGGAAAAGATGTTAATGTGGGGGATGAAATAGAGGTTTTTATTGTAAAAAGAAGCAGCGACTATGAGCACCCGCCGGTATTGTCATACAGAAGAGCTCAGCAGGAACACCAGTGGGAGAAACTCTCAAAGGCACATGATGAAGAACTTGTCATTGATGCAACAATAGAAAAACGGGTAAAGGGTGGTCTTATAGTTGATATAGACGGCATTAAAGGATTCATGCCGGCCTCTCTTGTTGGATATCCCATGGTAAAAAACCTGGATTCTGTGATTTCCAAAACAGTGCCTTGTAAAATCATAGAATATGACAGGGACAAACGAAATGTGGTGGTATCCTGGCGTAAGGCTATTGAGGAAGACGTACGAAGAAAACGTGAAGAACTGTACGAACAACTATATCCCGGAAAAATAATAAAAGGGACGGTTACCGGAATAAAGAGTTTTGGTGCCTTTATTGATCTTGGTGGAGTTGACGGTCTTCTACACATAAGCGAACTTTCATGGGGACATGTAGATAAGGTCGAAGATATGCTTGAACCCGGACAGGAAATTGAAGTAAAAGTAAAAAGTTTTAACCCCAATTCAAATAAAATTGCGCTCAGTCTAAAAGAAACAAAACCTCACCCCTGGGAAAACGTGGAAGAAAAATATACACCTGGAAATATAATGTCCGGCAAGGTTACCGGAGTAACAAATTACGGCGCATTTGTGGAATTTGAGCCCGGAGTAGAGGGGCTGGTAAGAACTGAAGAGCTCTCATGGACTGACGACGTTAAGCATGCGGGGGATGCGCTTAAAGAAGGTGATGAAGTAAATGTAAAAATACTTGAAGTGGATGAAGAAAACCAGAAAATTGCTTTAAGCGTAAAGCAGACAAAACCAAACCCGTGGGTTGAGGTTGAAGAAAAGTACAAGGAAGGCGACGAAATTGAAGGAAAAGTGACACATCTTACGGATTTTGGGGCTTTTGTGCTAATCCCTGAAGGGGTTGAAGGGCTTATTCATATTTCAGACATGTCATGGAGTAAAGAGGTAAAGCACCCTTCGGAAATAGTTGAAATTGAAGACAAGGTTAAGGTTAAAATACTTAATATTGATGCCCGGAAGCAAAAAATATCTCTTGGTATAAAACAGCTTGAAAAGAATCCATATAAAGACTTCAAGCGCGGTGACACGGTAAAAGCCAAAACAAAAAACATACAGCGTTCAGGAGCCCATCTGGATATGCCAAACGGGGTGGAAGCATACCTTCATATATCCAACTTCTCAAAAGAAAGAATTGATGATTTGAGAGATCATTTAAAGGAAAATGAAGAGATTGAATGCAAAGTAACAAAATGCATCCCGGAAAAAAAGTATATTGAGGTAAGTATTAAAGATTTGCAGGAAGATATATCCGAGGAAGACCACAAAGAGCGTTCCAAATCAACATCCGGCGGATCAACCTTATATGATCTTATCGGGGATAAACTTGATGGTTTAACTGAAGAAAATAAAGAATGAAAAAAATTTTCAAATATTTTCTCCCCTTTTTTTTTTATTATCCATAATCAGCATAAACGTTAACCGGGCAGAGGCTCGCCTCCAGGTAAGAACAGAAAGGTTCGACTGGAAAATATATGAAACCCCCAATATTGATGTTTATACCTATTTAAAAGACAAAGAAGATTTAGACTTAAAAGATTACCTCAAACTTGCAGAGTGGACACACAGGGAAATATCAAAAAAACTAAATGTTGTCTTTGAAAATAAGGTGCCTTTATTTTTATACCATAATCACAATCACTTTCAGCAAAATACAATTGCCCCGGTTGGAATAGGAACCGAAGGCTTTTCCGAATTGTTTAAGAACAGGCTTGTTATTCCCGTAAGATATTCACATTACGATATGACTCATTTACTGGCTCATGAATACACCCATATAGGACAGTTTGAAATTTTATACGGTGGTTTTTGGAGGTCGCCAAGATTAACCAAGGGACTTGCGGGGATAGTACCCTTATGGATAATGGAAGGACAGGCTGAGCATGTATCACACAATATACTGAACAGAGACTGGTCCTCATATGATAAAATGATACTCAGAGATGCGGTTCTATACGATTATCTTTACAGTATTTTAGAGCTGCAGAACTTTAATGCCCTTTACCGGAATATTTATCTCGGCTATAAACAGGGCCACAGCGCATTTGACTACCTTGTTGAGGTAGAAGGTGAGGAAATAAACTTCAAACTACTTAAATCCCTAAGAAAAAACATTGACCCCTATAAAGCCTTTGAAGAGGCATGCAGCAAGTTTTCAGGTTTAAGAGATTTCGACATTAAGTGGCAGAAGCATGTAAAGAGAAAAACCGAAGAGTTTATTGCGTCAAGAAATAAAGCCTCAGACTCAGGCAAAGCAATAATAGAAGATAATTTTAACAGCAAAAATGCAGTTTCCGACGGAAAAGGGGGGTATTTTTATGTAACCGACCGGTGGATTCAGAATGAAATCTATCACACAAAAGATGGAAAAGATAAGAATATTATACCTTCCTTTTTCGGGTCAAAAATGGAAAGGATAGTTGAAGGTAAAAGATATGACAGGATAATAGATTTTAATAAAAAAACATCAAATATTGTTTTTCTCACTGTTAGAAACCACAAGCATTATTTGTGTTTTTATGACATAGAAAAACGAAATTTAAAAAAACATGAAATAAAAAACATCAATGAACCAAGATCTCCCTCGTTTTCTCCGGATGGAAAAAGTGTAATTTTTACTGCCCTTAAGGGGGGAAGAAGAAATATTTTCAAATACGATATTATTTCAAATAAATTCATACAGGTTACCCATGACAATTATTTCGATTACTCCCCGGTCTTTTCAGCCAACGGCAGTAAGATAATAACAGCCACTGAAAGAAAGATGAGCACTGATCTCCGGAAAATCACTATTCAAACCGGTAAATATGAGTGGCTTACACAGACCGGGCATTTCATAATACATCCAATCAGTGATCAAAACGGCAACATTTACTACAGCGCAGACAAGGAAGATGTTTTCAATATTTATATCTATGACGGAGAAAACCATAAACGCATTACAAATTTAAAAGGCGGGGCCTTTTACCCGGTCACTGATAAAAATGGCCAAGTAGCGGCTTCATGTTTTTATGAGGGCAGCTATAAAATAGTGGCCTTGAATGAAAAAGGCGTAACGAAGATAAAAGAAACGGAAATCACAGAATATTATAAAGAGAACAACGGATATGAAGAAAGATTTAATGTACCGGAATTTTCTGTTGATAAACGAAATTACGCCTTTGATTTTTCAACCGATTTTTTCCTTCCCAGTTTCCTGTATTCAACAGATGTGGGGTTTATGGGGGGAGGGTACTACAAAGGTTCGGATATGCTCGGAATTCATGATATTAATTTATACGGCTGGGCCTGGCCGGGTAGTTATGATGTTTTTTTCGGCTACATGCTTCAAAAATGGCGGAGTAACCTATTTTTACAGGCATCAGCCTCTTCGGAAGAATTTTACAGGATTATAGATCGGGAAAGACACCTGCATAAAGAAACGGAAAACACCGCTTTAATTGGATTACAGTATCCCTTCGATTCTTATCACAGCTTGTCTCTTATGGCTGTAGGCTCCGAGAAAAAGAGGGAGAATAAGAAAACCGGTAAAAAGATAAGAGAGAATGAAACAGGGGCCGGCATTCAGTTAACCCGCGATACCACTCTTTTGGAACCGTTTCAGGCCTTAAGAGGAGCGTCTCTTAGGCTCGGCGCCTATGCAGCAAGGCCCGTAGATAAACACGGCCTTGATTTTAACAGGTATGACATATATTACAGGCGCTATATACCCGTTACGCGGCGCGCCGCATGGGCCAACAGGATATATACAGGGCGTTATGAAAGGGAGGATAGGAAAGATTTCCGGTTAAACAGAACAAGAGCCGGCAGTCCCTATAGATTAAGAGGATATGAAAGAGACTCTTTTAGCGGACAGAATGTTTTTTCCCTAAATTCAGAATTAAGGGTTCTGGCTCTTGATAAAATAGACTGGCATATATTTTTTATGTGGCCCGACATAAATCTATACAGCCTTAGCGTATCTGTTTTTGCCGATACTGCGACAGCATGGCATGATGACAGCCATCCACAAACAATTCAAGACTGGGGAATATCCTATGGAGCCGGAATCAGGCTTAATATGTTTCTTCTTCAGCAAAGTCCCGTATATCTGAATTTTGAATTTGCCACCCCTTACAGTGATGATAAGGTTCGATCATACATCACCTTCAATGTAGGTCATGTCCCCTGGTAGAGGGGTGAAGAACCCGGCCGCATCACTTGCCCGAAGGGCTTCAACTGTATCTCTTGGCACGCTTATTTCAAGAGTCCTGGGGTATGTAAGGGATATGCTGATTGCATATTTTTTCGGGGCTTCCATGGCTGCAGACGCATTTTTTGTGGCTTACAAGATACCCAATCTTCTTAGAAGACTTCTCGGTGAAGGATCGCTTTCAACCTCATTTATACCCGTCTATACTCAGTTTCTTACTAACAGAGGGGAAGAAGAAGCCAGAGAACTGCTAAGAACGGTTATCGGGGCATTTGGAATACTGTTTATTATACTTACAGGCCTGGGAATAATATTCGCAGAACCGATTGTTTCAATCATTGCGCCTGGTTTTGCCGGTGACCCGGAAAAATTTGGGCTGACTGTTCTTCTGACAAGAATAATGTTTCCTTTTTTAATAGCAATAGGACTGGGCGCTATAATCCTGGGTGTTTTAAACTCCTGGAAATTGTTTTTCATTCCCGCCATAGCCCCTGCCATGCTCAATATTTCTGAAATAGTATTTATGCTCTTTGTCGTTCCGAGACTGGCAGTTCCAATAATCGGGCTTGCAATCGGTGTTGTAACCGGGGGATTTGCCCAGATGCTATTCCAGCTCGTTCCTGTTATAAAAAAAAGCGGCGGAATTACTCCGATAATAGACCTGTCTCATCCCGGTCTTAAGAGAATAGGAAAGTTGATGCTGCCGGCAATCGTAGGACTTTCCATAATGCAGGT